>JBFYNF010000107.1:0-3523 GCA_041304525.1 Thermoplasmata archaeon
TCGTACTGGAGCCATATCTCGCCGGTCTCGTTCAGGATGACCTCGAAGTTCATCGGGCCGTAGACGCCCACGCGCTCGACCTGGAAGAACTCCACCACGAGCTGCCGGTTCGGGGCTAACCCCAGGGTCTCGTAGAGGATGTAGCCGGTCCAGTACGCGCTGTATTCGACTTGAAGGTCGTCCCAGTAGGCCGCGATGAGGTCGTTGGGAGCTTTCGGGCTGGGGATGATGCCGTTCTCGCTCTCGGTGCTCCCGGAGCCGAACGTGACGAGCCCGTTCGTGCTCACGTAGAACTCCGTGTACGAGATGCCGTAGAACTCGAAGCCGAAGCCTATCGGGTACGGGCCGCCGCTGACGTCATCTCCCTTGAGGAGAGTGTCCGTGCCGGTCGACGTTATGTCCTTCCAGTCGTAGGAGACCGTCTCACCGTCAGAGATACTGTCGGTCCACTTGTACCCGTATTCGTCCGGGACGCTCTCCCTGGCCTCCGAGGTGCCTGCCGGCACGAGGAGCGCCGACAGGGCGAGGACGATCACGATGGAACCTGAGAACGCCTTGGCTCTGAGACTATGCGACTCCAACCAAATCCCCGATCACGCAAAAGACCTGGAGAGCTATAATTAGGTTCTCACGCGGGACCGTCCCCGCGACGGTGCGCGGCGTGATCATGCCCTGTCCCTAGGTGAAAAAACAGATGACCTGGTCCTCGGCCGGGCCTCCGACGTAGACCGCGCTGTGATCCGCGAGGACGCTGTCGATGGTCTCCCGCTGTATCACGACCACGCCGAACGGGAACTCCTGGGCTACATCCGCAGGTAACCTTTAAGCCTCAGGCCTTAGAATAGGTCAATCGCAGGTAAATCCTGGGGGGTTGAATGATCGCCGTACGGTGGTCGAAGAAAAAACTCCCCCCAGGGGCTGCAATTCTCGTCGGTACATCCCCCGTGTACAATCTTGCCATCAATCTGCCTCATGTAGGAAGGATCTCGTCTTCTTCAAGCACCACGATCCCGGCATGGACTCACCGATGCGCCCCTCGGCAGGAATGCTACATCCGCGCATAACGTTTAAGTCCCTGGCCCTTGAATAGGTCAGTCGCGGGTAAGTCCCGGGTGGTATATGGTGTACCGGACGGTGCACCCGGCCAAGAATCCACCCGGGGGCCGCATGATTATCACCAGTACAGCTCGCCGTGGACCACCGACCCCCGTATCCTGTCGAGATATGTGGGGTTCGACCGCTCAAGCTCCTGGAACACGGCTCCCGCGACGAAGTCTGCGGCCTGGAGGCCGCCGCATGCCATAGAGTCCGTATGACTAATCACGACCTCCGGGGGGAAGTGACCAGGATGACGGGAGACAACTGCACGCTCGAGGCTCACCTCGAGATTCCTCCTGACCGATCTGTTGCCAGACCGCCTGTCTAGCACTATGCGTATGGACCTGGATCGTATGTTCCTCGTAAGCTCCATCGCGGTTCTGCAGCAGAGGTGTCCATAGAGAGCGTTCTTATCGTCCCTTAGCGCCTTGGGCGTGTTCTCTTTCACGATGCCTCCCCAGGATATCGATGAGACTGTGCTCGCGATGCCGTCCAGGAGGAGACGCCGCGCGCTCTCCGAACTCCTGTTGAACTTGAACTCCATCGATCTCTCGAAGCGGAGGAAATGCCGCCTCCTGATGCGCTTGACCACCCTTGCCATCCCGTCCGGCTCCGGAAGGGCGAGTGCGGCGACCACGAAATACCTCGTGCTTCGCGCGGAGAACCCCAGGTCTCCGCTCTCGTCGATGTAGACTTCGACATGGTCGTACAACGGTCGGACGAGGCGGCGTGGGCGCCTTCACGACGCCGGCTGCATGTAGTCTTCGGATGGACGATGGCCCGCTCAGCCCCGGGTCATCAGAAGGGTGAGCTGGTCGCCGGCCGATCCCCCGACATACAGCACGCTCGCCTCCTCCTCGAAGGCCGATAGCGTCTCATCCGACAGCACCACGGTCCCGAACGGGAACTCCTGGGCGCCGTCGGTGGCCCAGCTCTCCTCGATGACGAAGAACGAGGAGGAGTTGAGGGCTATCCCCTCCCTGAGGTCGTACGGGAGGCCACGGGCGTACTCGATGTCGAACAGTCGCCAGCCGGTCTCCCCTAGCCTCTGGTCGGATGTGTAGGAGTCGACGCCGTTCTCCGAGAACCACTCCACGGCGTCGTACTCGAACTCGAACGTGTGGTTCTGGACGCCGAACAGCTCCTGGGTCTGATAGGCCACGGGGAGCGTGGAGGCGCATATGACGACGAGGGATATGCCCGCGAGGATCCCGAGGCGCTCCCGGCCCTTGACGAGGTAGGCGAAGCCCGCGCCTACGAGGAGCGCGAAGGGTATCATGAGGAAGTCGAACGTGCGGTAGACGATGAGGTGGGACGTGGCGTCGTTGGCCCTGAGGAAGGCGAAGAGTATCAGGGAGAGGGGGCCCAGGAGCATGGCGAGGAGGAGGTTCTTGGAGGGGCCTTTGAGCCTGAGGAGGACCTGGGCGCCGTACCAGGCGGGTATGACGAGGAGGGTGTAGGCGATGAAGGGGATGGCTATGGTGAGGGACGGGGCGGGTATGCCGGGGAAGATGGGGTCGTGGAAGTTGTAGAGCATGAGGGAGACGCCGAGGACGGGGACGATGACGCCGACCGGGATCCGGGACATGGACCTAGACCTGGTCGAGGCGTAGACGCCGAGGAGGAGGACGAGGAAGGCGACGGCGAGGTAGAGGTAGAGGTCGGTCCCGGGGGAGAGGTAGTCTAGGTACGGGAGGGAGACGGAGGAGTAGTAGAGGATGGCGATGATCCAGCAGGAGAGGACGGTGACGAAGTCCAGGTGGTTCACGATGGATACCTTGTGGTCCCTGACGGCCCTGGCGAGGTCGACGGAAACGGCGAAGGTGAGTATGACGAAGGAGACGACGGTGGTGTGGTGATGGGTGAAGACGAGGAGAGCCAGAGGGAGAGTCATGAGGAGCCGGTGCTTGGGCTGTGAGCGGTCAGGGTAGGAGAGGAGCATGACGGCGAGGAGGAGGAAGCCGAGGGATTCCTTCCAGACGCAGCCTGTGGAGAAAGCGAAGGAGCCTACCAGCGCGAGGAGGGTGGCGGAGACGAGGGCGGTCCTGCGGTTGGGCCAGAGCCTGAGAGATAAGAGGAAGACGATGGAGACGGTGACGGCGCCGAGGAGGGCGACGACGAGCTGGGAGGAGGGGACGGGGTCGAGGCCGAGGGATGAGCAGATGAAGGCGGTGAGGACGCCGAGGACGGGCATGTCGGCGACGTAGCCTTGTGCGTGGGAGGAGTCGGAGGGGAAGTCGAGGTGGCCGGAGGAGAGGATGTCCTGCGTGACCCGGAGCTCGGAGAGGCCGTCGATGTTGTAGGGGAGGGGAGACCATTGCAGCGGGAGGAGGCGGATGCAGGCGGCCAGTGACATAAGGATGAGCACTGACAGGACGATGGATGCGCCTCTCCTCGACATGGGACACCTCCGGACGGGACGGTT
>JBFYNF010000108.1:0-4520 GCA_041304525.1 Thermoplasmata archaeon
TCCTGATAGGCGGGCACTGAAGGCCTGGGACCCATCCACAGAGCCGTCACTTTTCTGCACAATCAGAAGATAACCGTGACAATTATTGTGCCTTTTTTGCGACATTTACACCGAAGGTCACAAAGAAGGGGCTGTGACGACCTTGAGGCTGAGCACGCCTTTCTGTGACTGCAGCATCGTCGCGAGTGAGCGGACCCTCTCCGCCTCTCCCTCGAACGAGATGACCTCGAGGCACGTGTGCTTCGTGAGGTGTATGTGCATCGTCGCTCCCACGACCTCGTGGTAGTCATGCTGCAGCTCGGTCAGCGCCTCGTTCACGCCCCTGGCGTGATGGTCGTATGTGACGAGGATCACGCCTGGCACGACGCCCTTCTTCTCCATGTCCCATCTCTTCAGGGAGACGAACTCCCTCATCGCTTCGCTGACGGCCTTCGACCTGGTAGGATGGCCGAGGCTCTCGGCGACGGAATCGAACTCCTTAATGAGGTCTGACTGGATGCTCAGCGACACTCGCGTCTTCCCCGCCATGGTGGTTGGAAAGGCGAGGGGCGTCATAACCCTTCTGACGCGTTGCGACGCGTCATCCGCAGGCAATAAATAGTGGACCCACATTCCCGTATTACGAAAGTAAGAATTCGTATTACAGGAGAGTGACGAGATGCACATCCCGGATGGATTGATGGACCCCCTGGTGGCAGGACTGGGTTGGCTGGAGTTCGTAGTGATTGCGGCAGTAGCCATATACATGTCCGGAAGAAGGATCAAGGACAAGGACCTCCCCAGGATAGCCGTGCTCTGCGCAGGCATCTTCGTCGCCCAGATGCTCAACTTCCCTATCGGCGGAGGAACTACTGGCCACCTCATCGGTGGCGCCCTGTTCGCCATCATGGTCGGTCCCGTCATAGCCATCGTAGGGATGACCGTGATACTCCTCATACAGGCACTCATGTTCGGAGACGGTGGACTGACCGCGTTCGGCCTGAACGCCGTCAACATGGCCATCATCGCGCCCCTCATGGGCTGGGGCGTCTACACGATGCTCAAGCCGCTCCTCTCCAAGGGGGAGGCGCCGTCCGGTAAGGCGTTCACAGCGGGCGAGGCTTTCGCCATCGGCGCAGGTGCGTGGGCATCCGTCTTCGTCGCGTCTGCCGCGTGCGCGGCCGAGCTGGCCGTCAGCTACGCGGTCTCAGATGGCGCGTATGGCATCGCCGCGACCGTGTCGGTACCAGCGATGCTCGGGTACCACGCGGTCATCGGTGTAGGCGAGGCAATCATAACTGTCGGCGTGGCCGCATATGTCCTCAAGGTCGCGCCGGAGATGTTCAAGTCGACGGCCAGCAGACCGGCCGCGACGATAGGACTCAAGAGCATATTCTCATCCAGGATCGCCCAGGCGACGGTGGCCATATTGATCGCCTTCGCGCTCGCGCTACCGCTCTACTTCATCTATTCGAGCGAGGGAGCAGATGGTCTCGAAAAGACCATGGAGGACGCGGGCATCGGAGAGTCCGAACCGCTGTTGACATCGCCGTTCACCTACGGGGAGAACTACTTCGCGGCCCTCTTCGCAGGGATACTCGGGTTCGTCGCGGTGGCTCTACTCGGCCTCGGGATGATGAGAGTCCTTCGAGCCGGAAGACCAGCAGAATGATGTCCAATGATCGTGGCACACGTACGCGGGCACCATACGAGGCCGGAGGAGCTGGACGAGCATGCGCGAGCCAGCTGGCTCGGCAGGCTGGATCCGAGGGCCAAGATCGTGGGAGTGGTCGTGTTCGTCGTCGCGACCGCGCTCCTCACACAGACTGAGCTCATCCTCGCGTCCCTCCTGCTCGCGGTATCATTCGGGGCCATGAGCCAGGTGCCTTACAGGCACCTGATAAGGATGTACCTGGGAGCGCTCCCGTTCATACTCGTGGCGTCCGTCTCCGTCTTCCTCTTCTCGGGCCTCGAGCGCGGGTTCGATATGTGGGCCAGGACCAGCTCCTGCGTCCTTGCTCTCCTGGTACTGGCCAGCGGCACGGAGACCTTCGAGCTCTTCGCGGGCCTGAGGAGGCTGAAGGTTCCGAAGCTCGTGTCGGCGCTCCTGATGCTGACATACAAATACATACTCATCCTCGGGGACGAGTTGGAAAGGATGAAGACTGCGAGGACGGCGCGAGGGTTCAAGGGAGGCAGGGGCCTCCTCGACGGCCGAGGACTCAGGATCATCAGCTACACAGCGGGCATGGTGTTCGTGAGGGCTTCCGCTAGGGCGGACAACGGATACGAGGGGCTCATGGCAAGAGGCTTCCGGATGGACATGAAACAGATGCGGACCTCGCGCCTTGAGGCAGGGGACTTCGCATTCATGGCCTGGTTCGCATGCCTCTCCTCGCTCCTGGTCATGTTTCAGTTGGGGGTCATCCAGTGAGAGTCCTGAACGTGAAGGCACTCTCGTTCACGTATGAGGACGGCACGCCCGCCTTGAAGGATGTCGACCTCACGATAGAGGAGGGTGAGAAGGTCGCTGTCATAGGGCCGAACGGGGCCGGGAAATCGACGCTCCTTCACCTGGTGGCAGGATTCAGGACGCCCTTCCATGGCTCAGTGAGCGTCATGGAGATCGTGCTCGATGAGCGGACCGCTGACAAGGTCAGGCGTCACATAGGCCTCCTGTTCCAGGACCCGGACGACCAGATATTCATGCCGACGGTCGAAGAGGACGTGGGCTTCGGGCCCGTGAACCTCGGCCTTGATTCGGTCGAGGACAGGGTCTCCAGAGCGCTCAGGAGCACGTCCATCGAGGACCTCGCCAAGAGGAAACCGCACAGGCTGAGCCACGGTATGAAGAAGAGGGTCGCGATCGCCGGTGTACTTGCGATGGAACCTGATCTGCTGCTACTTGACGAACCTACCGCGGGATTGGACCCGCGCTCGCGGTCCGGCTTGATTGAACTCCTGAGGAACATGGACAAGACGATGCTAATAGCCACACACGACCTCGAGGCGGTCGCGGAGATCGTGGACAGGGTCATCCTCCTGAACGGCAGTATCGTGTTCGACGGCGGGCTGGCAGAGCTCATGGCGCAGGACACCGTGCTGGAGAAGGCCGGCCTCGAACCGCCCCAGATATCCAAGCTGTTCAAGAGGCTCAGAGGGATGGGCTATGACGCGAAGGTCCTCCCCGTGACCCTGGACCAGGCAGTCGCGGAGACTGTGAGGCTGGCGGACAGGGAGAAGGGAAGGAGCAGGGACCGCAAGACCTAGGCGCATTGACTGGCACGCTGAAATGTGCTCGTAACCGGCCACAGGTCACGAGCATAAGTGTTTTATACACCTTAGTGTGTCGGGGAATTACTTCCCAGACAGCAGCCATTGTGCGTCCGGGAGTTGACTGTAATCACAGAGCCGTGGAGGTCACCGTTTGGCAGAACAGAAGGAGCCCAAGCCCAAGGGACAGAAGGGAAAACAGGCTGAGAAGGGCGAGAAGGCCGAGAAGGCCCAGGGAGCACCCTCGGCACCCGTGAAGAAGAGGGACGAGAACTTCAGGTACATCGTCAGACTCGTCAACACAGACGTCGACGGCAACAAGGACGTCGTCATAGGATTGAACTCTGTCAAGGGCGTGGGCATGAGGACCGCCGAGATCATCGCAAGGATGGCCGGGATCCCGAAGAAAGTCAAGATGGGCGACCTCCCAGAGGAGAAGACCGCCGAACTCGAGAAGCTCATAACGGATTACTCAGAGAACGTACCCCACTGGATGGTCAACAGGCAGAACGACTGGTCCAGCGGTGCCGACCTGCATCTCGTAGGCGTCGATGTCGAACTCTTCAAGCGCGACGACGTCAACATGATGAGGATGATCAGATGCTACAAGGGCATCAGGCATGAGAACGGCCACAAGGTCCGGGGCCAGAGGACGAGGTCCAACGGCAGGACCGGCATGACCATGGGGGTCATGAGGAGAACAGAGGGGCCGGCCCAGGCCACGGCAGAGCCGGAGAAGAAGGAGTAGTGTGAGCGATGGGCGACCCTAAATTCTCAAGAAGAAAGTATGACACGCCGGCCCACCCATGGGAAGGCGACAGGATCAAGGCGGAGAACGAGCTCCTCATGAAGTACGGGCTCAAGAACAAGAGGGAACTCTGGCGGGCGCAGTCGTTCGTCAGGGTCCTGAGGGCCCGGAGCAGGGACCTGCAGGCCCGCCTGAGGGCAGGCGACCCACAGGCCAAGCTCGAGACCGACCAGCTCCTGAAGCGCTGTGCGAAGATGGCACTCCTCCCGGACGAGGGGGCCACGCTCAACGAGGTCCTCGCCATCAACACCGAGGCCGTGCTCGCAAGGAGGTTCCAGACCCTGCTCTACAGGAAGGGGCTGGCGTACACCCCGAGCCAGGCGAGGCAGCTCATCGTCCACGGGCACATATCCGTGAACGGAAGGAAGGTCACTATCCCAGGTTACATGATCAAGAGGGGCGAGGAGGAGGCCATAACGTACCACGGAAACTCCCCGCTCACCAACGAACTGCACCCCTC
>JBFYNF010000109.1:0-16245 GCA_041304525.1 Thermoplasmata archaeon
CCCGCCCTGAAGCTCGGAGAGGTATCTCGTGGTGCCGTCTGGCATGAGTATGTACGCGTGTACGGGCCCGGCGTTGACCCTGAAGGGCCGAGACGCTGCATATTCGGACTCTAACGATTCGGAGTGTATCAGGAACATGCACGAGGATTGGTTGCCTATAAGCATGCCCTCGCCGACGTTGAGTATGGAGCACGTGTCTATGCACACCCTGTCCCCGAGCCCCAGCTGCCTCAGGACGGTCACCTTCCCCTCCTGCATGTCCAGCTTCGGGGCGCCCTCCTCAAGCATCTTGCGGAGCTTGCCCAGCTCCTCGAGCTTCGAGGGGACGAACAGGACCCCGTCAGCGCCCCTCTCCATCGTCTCGAAGAATAGCTTCGCCTCTTCGGCGGTCCTAGCGAGCATGAGCAGTTTCGAGCCTGTGCGCTGGAAATGGACAATGAGGTTCTCGAGCGGGATGACCTTCCAGTCCCTTGCGGATATGACGATGTTCTGAGAATGCTCGGCGGCCCTCTTGGCAGTGACCTCGTCCGCCTTCTTCTTGATTTCGACGAGTTTGCCAATCCTCTGGCCATCCTCGAAGAAGTCCGACCCGTCGAGGATGATGGACCTGAACCTGCCGAGCTTGGCGAGGGCTTCGTCCTTCTTGTCCAGGACAACCGTGTCGAAGCCGTTCTCAAGGGCGGCGAGCACGACCCTCTTCCTCGATTCGCCGCTCGGCTGGTGGATGGCCCCGACCCACACCTTGCGGTCGATCAGGGCATTCACCGCCTATACGCCTCTCCTGGGGGCATACCTTCGAAGACCACCTTTCTGATGGCCTTCGTGATCCCCACGACATCGTCGTGCTGGAACACGTTCCTGCCTATGGAGACGCCCTTGGCGCCGGCAGTCATCGCCTCGCCCACCATGGTCAGGAGCTCCGCGTCGGAGCCCATCTTCGGCCCGCCCGCTATGACGACGGGTATGGGTGTCCCCCTCACGACCTGCTTGAAAGTGTCTATGGAACCCGTGTAGCTCGTCTTCACGACATCGGCTCCGAGTTCCGCGGAGAGTCGCGCGCAGTGCTTGACCGCATCCACGTCGAACGCGCTCTTGACGTTTTTCCCTCTCGGGTAACACATGGCCAGGAGGGGCATGCCCAACTCCCTGCACCGGTCCGCGACCGAGCCGAAGTCGGCTACCATCCTGTCCTCGTCGTCCCCGCCCAGGTTACAGTGTATGGACACGGCGTCGGCGCCGAGAGCCGCTGCATCGTCCGCCCGCGCCACCAGGACCTTCAGGTTCGGGTCGGATGACATCGAAGTACTAGCCGATATGTGGACTATGAGTCCCAGTCTCGATCCTACGGACGGGCCTGCAAACGGGACGAGTCCTTTGTGAATGACGATTGCCGAGGCTCCGCCTTCGGCGAGCTTGTCCACAGTGCTCCGTATGTCCTCTATGCCCTTGACTGGACCGAGGGATATCCCGTGGTCCATGGGCACAATGACGGTCTTGCCAGTCCCCTGATCGAAGATCCGTCTCATCCGAATCGTCTTGCCCGTCATCAAATCACCAATGTCTTGCCGTGCTACGATGTGTCAATGCCATCGCCATTGTGCTGGACGTATAAGTCCCTTGCTACTCTTTGGCAGTGCGAAGGCGTACATTATGTCGCAATATTAATGTATTGTTGTACACATGTAGTCATCGATTCCTATGTGGGACAAGATAGCGAACTACTTCGAGAAATATCCTTCACAGGCGAAGGTCGCCAGATATCTCTTGAGGTACGGCTTGAGAATCGATAGGGACCACGTCTTCTGCGGCGACGTGAGGATTGCGGACTCATCGCTCGCGAGGGCGGCGGGTGTAGACAGAAGGGTGGTCAAGTCGACGCTGGAGACAATCAAGGGCGACCCTACGCTCCTGAAGTTCTTCTCGCAGCTGCAGCCGACGAACCACCTGAAGAACGCCGCCTCGGCCATGGGCTGGAGTGCGATAGAGATAGTGCCGACGGACGCCCACGAACCAGGCATCATAGCGTCCGTGGCAGACATCCTGTCGAGGTCGCAGATCAGCATCCGGCAAGCCATCGTGGATGACCCCATGACCTCCGAGGAGCCGAAGCTGTTCATCGTGACTGAGTGCCAGGTCCCGTCAGACTTGATCCCCCTGATCCGGCAGTCCAAGGGCGTCAAAGGCGTGACGATCTACTGAGCCACGAGCCTGGGGTCGCGGTGATCCGATGCGTCTGGAGGGGGAGCACGCGAGAGCCTATCTCGCGATCGGGGTGGCGATGGTCTCCATCTCCTTCGCATCCATATTCATCAAGTGGAGCGAGAGTCCCCCCTTCGTACTCGCGTCCTATAGGCTGGGGCTGACGTGCCTCATCTTGCTTCCAGTCCTCATATACACCGGCGGTCACAGGACCATACTCTCGTTCCGAAGGGATGAGTGGTCCATCATCCTCCTCAGCGGGGTGGCCCTTTCGTTCCATTTTGGCCTTTGGATCGTCTCACTCAGTCTCACCCTGGTCTCGACATCCGTCATACTGGTCACGTCGCACCCGATCTTCGTCGCCTCGGTCTCGCATTTCATCATGAAGGAACATGTCCGGAAGGTCGCCGCCGTCGGCATCGTGATCGCATTCACAGGCGTTTGCGTCATCTCGCTGAACGACTACGTTGCGGGCGGCAGTTCACTCCTGGGCGACCTGCTAGCATTCGTAGGCGGCCTCTGCGCCGGTATATACTTCCTGTCTGGCAGAATCGCGCGCCGTACGATGCCGCTCACGCCCTATGTGTTCTCCGTGTACGGGATATCCGCGCTCATACTGCTCGTGTCCGCCGTGGCGGCGGGGGACGATTACTTGGTGACGGATGGGAGGGAGCTGACCCTGTTCCTGTTGTTGGCCATCGTCCCGACCATATTCGGCCACACGATGTTCAACTACGCCTTGAAGAAGGTCCCGGCGCACATCGTGTCCACAAGCGTGCTCGGGGAACCGGTGGGTGCCTCGCTGCTCGCATATCTCCTGCTGCCTGGAGAGGTGCCCAGCGCATGGATCATACTGGGCGGAGCCCTCGTCGTGGGAGGGCTCTATGTAGTTCTGACCAGGGGGATGCCTTCAGTGCGCTCCCCTGGCGACGAGCTGAAGGCGGAAATTCCCTTGGACGCCGTGAGGCCTTAACGAACGTCCCTCACGGGACCCACCGTACCTTTCAAGCGATAACGATAATAGGTACCAAGTCAACACTGTTATCATGGGTCACAATCTAGACGACGTCGACAGGAAGATCCTGAGGGAGCTGCAGACCGATGGCCGGGCGTCGTTCAGGGACATATCATCCCGCATTGGCGTGAGCACCCCTACCGTGAGCGCCAGGGTGCAGGCCATGACGGACATGGGCCTGATCAAGGGTTACTCGACAGTCCTGGATGCGGACATGTTGGGCCAGGTCTCCGTCGTCATATCTGTGGTTGTCAAGCCCTCGGACGTGGAGACGGTCTACTCGAAGCTCGTCGATGAGGAGATGGTGAGACAACTCTTCGTCCTCTCGGACTCGCAGCTCATGCTCATGGTGTCTTATTACAACCAGATCAAGTACAAGCGGTTCATCGAATCCCTGTCCAAGATACCCGAGATACGGGGCATCACGACTTCCATGGTGCTCAAGGCGCCCAAGGAGGTCCAGCGGGCTGCTCTCACGGACGAGGCGGGCCTGCTTATCAGGTGTTACTACTGCGGCCACCTCATCCACGACGAGGGCGTGAAGCTGAAGATCGACGGCAAGTATCACTACCTTTGCTGCAACGTGTGCGCGAAGCTGTACAGAGAGAAGTACGACAAGTTGAAGAAGTCGGCTTAGGCCTGTTTGCAGAGCCTGGTCAGTGCGGGGCGGCCAGGTTCTGGGTTCCTACTTCACGTACTTGTCAGGGTTCTTGTCAAAGGCAGACTTGCACCCAGGGGCACAGAAGAAGTATTCCTTTCCCTTGTGTGTAGACTTCCACTTCGCCGTCTTGGGGTCGACTTCCATCTTGCATATCGGGTCTATCGCCATCTCCTCACCTCTCAAGGCTAGTGGGGAGCGGAGCCAGGTTCTCAGTTGCGGGGCATAGAGTGGGGTCTAGCTCCGCTCCTGTCTTGCACAAATGCCCCGCGTCGGGATATTCCTTGTCCCTTACCCGTTCTGTCAAGTCGTCGGGCGGTGACTCCGTCCGCGCTATCCTGGCCGATGCGGGACAACCTGCCGCATCTCAGTTCGAACGGGTGCAGTATTGTTCAGTCCCTACGCGTCCCAGCATGTCGTGATGATGGTCATCTACGACCCTGCGAGAGGCGCACGGCCAGAGCGGAATGGGATGAGTCATACGGCAGGGCGGTCCTGACGGGCCACCAACCGGTTTTGACAGAATTATGTGAATCAACAACCCTTATATTCCACACTAGGCATGACCACCATCCAGATACTGGTGAGATAGAATGGCGATATTCGAGAAGTCATCCGAGAAGGCCGTTACACGGGCAATAATCGCCGGGTTCACGAAGGACATGGAGAAGTTCGCGGACACCGATGTGATCATCGTCGGCGGCGGGCCGAGCGGACTGATAGCTGCACGCGACCTCTCTCTGAAGGGCGTCAAGGTCCTCATCATAGAGCGGAACAACTACCTCGGCGGCGGTTTCTGGCTTGGCGGCTTCCTGATGAACACCATCACCATCAGGGCGCCGGCCCACAAGATCCTCGACGAGCTCGATATCAAGTACGAGAAGTTCGAGAAGGGGCTGTACGTCACGCCTGGGCCATTGGCCTGCTCGAAGCTCATCGCTGCCGCGTGCGAGTCGGGCGCGGGAGTCATCAACATGTGCTCGTTCGACGATGTCGTCCTGAGGGAGAAGAACCGCGTGAGCGGCGCTGTGGTGAACTGGACACCAGTGTCGATGCTCCCAAAGGCCATCAATTGCGTCGACCCGATTGCATTCGAGTCGAAGTTAGTGATCGATGCCACTGGACACGACGCGGTGGTAGTCAAGAAGCTGGAAGACCGCGGGCTGATCAAGACCCCTGGCTTCGGAGCCATGTGGATAGAGAAGAGCGAGGACGCGGTCGTGGAGCGCAGCGGTCTGGCACATCCAGGACTCATCGTGGTCGGCATGTCCGTGTCTACGACATTTGGCCTCCCCAGGATGGGCCCCACGTTCGGTTCGATGCTCCTTTCCGGCCGGAAGGGCGCGGAAGTCGCATACAAGCTGCTCAAGAAGAACTGAGCTGACGCGCAGCGACACGATGTGTGCTTCGTGATTCACATATCCACTAGGTGCGGCCATTCTGTCGCCCGTGGAAGGATGCGAGGTCGTTCACTGAGGTGTCGTTCTTCGCCGCATATTCCATGGCCATCACGGCGGCGCTCGCGCCCTCGATCGTGGTGAACATGGGTATTTCGAGCTCGACAGCCAAGCGTCTCATCATGTACCCATCGCGTCTGGCGCCAGATGCCTCGGTCGGCGTGTTGACCACCATGTTGACGAGTCCCTTCCTCATGACAGCAATCGCATCTGGCCCGATCTGGTCGGAGATCCTATACACAGTGGTTACATCGACTCCGATGTCCTTGATCGCGGACGCGGTGCCTTTCGTCGCGTAGATCCCGAAACCCATCCTCGCGAGCCGTGCGGAGAGCTTTGAGGCGACCTCTTTGTCCTGGTCCGCGACACTCACGTACACGTTGCCCGCCTTGGGTAACTTCTGACCCGCGGCGGTCAGCGCCTTCCAGACTGCCGCTGGATATTCGCGGTCTATGCCCATGACCTCTCCCGTGGACTTCATCTCCGGTCCGAGGATGCTGTCCACGCCGACCAGTTTCAGGAATGGGAACACCGAGGCCTTGACGGCGAAATGATTGATTGATGTCTCGCCTTTCAGGCCCAGTTCGTTCAACGTCTTGCCCATCATGACCTTCATGGCGACCTTCGCGAGCGGCACGCCCGTGGCCTTCGATATGATTGGCACGGTCCTGCTCGCCCTCGGGTTCGCTTCCAGCATGTATATCTTGCCCTCCTTGAGGGCCAACTGCAGGTTCATCAGGCCGATGGTCTTCAGTGCGAGGGCGACCTTCCTGGTTGTCTCCCTGATCTCGTCCATCGTGGCTGGCGTGAGCGTGACGGGCGGGAGCACCATTGTGGCGTCACCCGAGTGCACTCCCGCCTCCTCGATGTGCTCGAGGATGCCCCCTATGAAAACATCCGTCCCATCACACACTGCGTCGACATCGATCTCCACGGCGTTCGTCAGGTACTTGTCGACAAGTATCGGATGTCTCTTCGAGACCTTCGCGGCGCTCCGCATGTATGTCTCGAGCTCGCCTTCGTTGTACACGATCTCCATCGCTCTGCCGCCGAGGACATAGCTCGGCCGGATGAGTACTGGATACCCTATCTCCTCCGCGAGGCTCCTGACCTCCATGAATGAGAGCCCGGTGCCGGACTTAGGTTGTGGTACGCCTAGTTCGTTCATGAGTTTGGAGAACTTCTTCCTGTCCTCTGCGAGGTCTATCGAATCTGGAGGTGTGCCGAGTATCCGTGTCTTCTTGCCTTTGAGCAGTCTCTGGAGCGGGAGGGCCAGGTTGATGGCTGTCTGGCCGCCGAACTGGAGGACCACGCCGTCAGCGTCCTCCTTCTCGATCACATTCATTACGTCCTCGACGGTGATGGGCTCGAAATACAGCCTCGTCGAGATGTCGAAGTCTGTCGACACGGTCTCTGGGTTGTTGTTTATGATGACCGCATCGATACCTTCCTCTTTGATTGCGAGCGCCCCGTGCACGCAGCAATAGTCGAACTCGATGCCCTGTCCTATTCTTATCGGGCCGCTGCCGACGATCAGTATGGTCTTGTTGGTGGATGGCCGTGCCTCGCACTCTCCCTCGAATGTCGAGTAGAAGTAGGGTGTTTCAGCTTCGAACTCGGCGGCGCATGTGTCGACCATCTTGTAGGTGACCTTCGAGTCAGGATCCTTCCGGAGGTCCCTGACAGAGGGTTCTGGCAAGCCTGTCAACAGTGAGATGTACTCGTCGCTGAAGCCCATCCTCTTGGCCTTGGCCATGGTGGCGGGTTTGAGGCCCCCCTTCTGCAGGTCCATCTCCATGCGCACGATATTCGCTATCTTGTGAACGAAGAACTTGTCCCATGACGTAAGCTGGCATATCCTCTCATGGCTGACCCCGCGCCTGATAGCCTCTGCGATCGCGTACAACCGCACATCGGTCGCTCTGGACAGCTCTTTCTCAAGCTCGTCGTCCGTCCATTTCTCCGCCTCGAGCCCGAGCCTGTCCACCTCAAGCGACCTCACAGCCTTCAGGAGTGCCTCCTCGACGCTCCTGCCTATTGCCATGACCTCCCCCGTGCTCTTCATCTGGGTGCCCAAGGTTCTGTCCACAGTGCGGAACTTGTCGAAGGGCCATCTGGGGATCTTCATGACGACATAGTCAATCGCGGGCTCGAACGCCGCGCATGTCTTCTTCGTGATGGCATTTGGTATCTCGTCGAGCGTCTTGCCAATAGCTATCTTCGCAGCCACACGGGCAATCGGGTATCCCGTCGCTTTGGATGCGAGGGCGGAACTCCTGGAAACGCGCGGGTTGACCTCTATGACACGATACTCCTCGGAGCTTGGGTGAACCGCGAACTGCACGTTCGCCCCACCCTCGATGCCCAGTGCGCGTATGATCTTCAGCGAGGCGGAGCGGAGCCTTTGGTGATCCCTGTCGCTCAGGGTCTGCGCGGGGGCCACAACAATGCTCTCGCCGGTGTGGATACCCATCGGGTCGAGGTTCTCCATGTTGCACACGATGATGCAGTTGTCATGCTTGTCCCGCACGACCTCGTACTCGAACTCCTTCCACCCGATGACGCTTTCCTCGATGAGCACCTGCTTTATTCGTGAGTAGATCAGGCCACGTCCGGTGATGTCCTCCAGCTCGCGCTCGTCGTTGGCGATCCCTCCCCCGGTCCCGCCTAGCGTGAATGCGGGTCGGACGAGGACGGGATATCCTCCGATCCCCGGAACAGCAGCCTTCGCTTCCTCAATGCTCTTGACTGTCTTGCTCCTCGGTATCGCCTCGTTGAGGTCGAGCATGGTCTTCCTGAAGAGCTCTCGGTCCTCTGAGAGCGCGATGGCTCTGGGCTGGCTTCCGAGCAGTTCCACTCCCAGCCTCTCGAGTGTGCCTGTCTCGGCCAGCTCGGAGCATAGGTTCAGAGCTGTCTGTCCGCCCATGCCGGACATGATCCCTTGGACCTTCTCCTTCTCGATTATCTTGACTATTGTCGCGAGGTCGAGAGGCTCCACATACACGATGTCTGCCATCTCGAGGTCGGTCTGGATGGTCGCGGGATTGGAGTTCACGAGTATGGTCG
Organism: Thermoplasmata archaeon; assembly: GCA_041304525.1. Lineage (GTDB taxonomy): Archaea > Thermoplasmatota > Thermoplasmata > UBA10834 > UBA10834 > UBA9653. The sequence continues at coordinate 8,396 of JBFYNF010000109.1, forward strand.
TGTATCCCTCCTCTCTGAGGGACTTGCATGCTTGGGATCCCGAGAAGTCGAACTCGGCAGCCTGTCCGATGACTATGGGCCCAGAGCCTATGACCATGATCCTCTTGAGGTCCTCTCTCTTGGGCATCAGTCTTCCTCCAGCATGTCCTTGAACCGGTCGAACAGGAAGTTCGCATCCAGTGGACCCGCGTGCGCCTCGGGGTGGAACTGGACGGAGAATATGGGCAGTTCTTTGTGCCTGATACCCTCCACAGTCCCGTCATTGAGGTTCGTGAAGGTGACTTCCAGCCCAGCGTCCTCGGCGGAGTCGCGGTCCACCGCGAAGCCGTGGTTCTGTGAAGTGATCAGGACCCTGTCTTCGAACTTGACAGGCTGGTTGATGCCTCTGTGGCCGAACTTGAGCTTGTAAGTCTTAGCGCCGAGCATGAGTGCAAGGAGTTGGTTGCCAAGGCAGATGCCCATCATCGGGTACTCATCCTTGAGCTTCGCGAGTGTGGCAACCGTCTTGGACATCATCTCTGCGTGGGCCGGGTTCCCGGGGCCATTGGTGATGAATATGCCGTCTGGGCCAAGTTCCCTGACCTTCTCTGGGGTCGTGTCGTAGGGCACCTGGATGACCTCGAACCGGGAGCGGAGCTCGAGCATGATGTTCTCCTTGACGCCGCAGTCGAGGACCACGACCCTCTTCGCCCCCGGCCTATCGAACATGAGTGGTTCCTTCGTGCTCACCATCGAGACGAGGTTGGACAGCTCGGGGTGTCTGGACGCTCTGATCTTCTCCACCATCACCTTCGGATCTCCCGAGGTGATGCCGCCCATCATGGTCCCCGAGTTGCGGATCTTCCGGATGAGCTCCCTGGTGTCTATCCCGTGGATGCCGGGCACGCAGTCGGCCGACAGGAAGTCGTGGATTGTCTGGTTCGAGTCCCGGTGGCTCGGGAGGTCGCACGCATCCCTCACGGCGTAGCCCCGTACCTGCACCTTATCTGATTGGGAATCGGTCCCATTCACGCCGTAGTTGCCGATGAGTGGGTATGCGGATACGAGTATCGGGCCGCAGTAAGAGGGGTCCGTGAGCGACTCCTGGTAGCCGGTCATACCGGTGGAGAATACAACCTCGCCGACGACATCTTTAGCAAAGCCGAAGGGCATACCCTGAAAAACAGTCCCGTCCTCGAGGACAAGGTATCCCTTCATCTGACGACCTGTCGGATATTCCGAGGAGGGTTAAAGAAGCTTGTTGTGACGCCTCGGACTCAACCTGCGGACGTGTATCCAGGATGGGACAAGAACCGTCCAACTCGCGGGATTTCAGACACGGCCGGCCTCTTCCTGGTCCGCGAGCCAATCCCTCCGGAGCATCGAAAATATGTGCTCATCCAAGTACTTTCCATCGGACTTGCTGAACTGCCTCAGGATTCCCTCCCTGACGAACCCCAGCCTGATGGCGGTCGAGATGGACCGATGGTTGGTCTCCATGATCGTCACCTCGATCCTGTTGAGATTCATGTCCTCGAACCCGAACCTGACGACCCTGTCGAGCGCCTCTTTCATCAATCCCTTCCCCCAATGGGCTGGCCTCAGGTCGTATCCCATCTTCGCTCTGTCGTTGTCCGTGTCCCATGAGTAGAACCCCAGGCTGCCGATGATGTCCTTCTGCCCTTTGAGCCGGACGCCCCATCTGTAGCCAAGGCCTTTCTCGAAGAGCCCCACGATATACTGCTCGAGCTCCTCTCTAGCTGCTTCAAGGTCTTTTGGCGGTGGGAAACCCTGGCCGATGACTATCTCTGGTATTGAGAAATGTTCGAGGTACCACTCTGCGTGCTCGCGCGTTATCTCGCACAGTTCGAGCCTCTCGGTGGTCAGTTCAGGGAACGCTTGGCCGTTCACGGTCACCAGACCCGGAATGTCATCGCGCTGTAATAGTAATCACGCCTACGCTCTTTTTCGGGGCTAGGAATCCATATAATACCAAGGACCTGATAATCCTGGACGGTAGAGGATGTTTCCCAGCCACTGCAAGGAAGTGAGCGTCAGAAGCGTCGACTTCGAACTCACTGAGGACAACATCAGGGAATTCCTGTCCGGCAAGAGGGCGTACATACGGACGAGATTCTACGTCTTCAACTCCCGTGAAGCGTGGGCCGTCGCCGAGGTCGAGAAGACCGAAGCGAACTCCGTGCTCAAAGACATCAAGTCTGTGCGGGTGCTCTCGCTACCGAGGGATACCTCGTTCGTGGATGACCCGTCGTTGGAGGTGCTGTCGGCCAGCGTGATGGGCGCGCTCCAGCGGAAGATGGATACCAAGTGCGTGGTCGTCAGAGGTCGCTCCGAGCACATATCCTTCTTCGTGGCCGAGGCGCCTAAGACACTCACCATATTCGATGTCGTCCCTCCATCCCCGTCGAAACTGGTCGGCATGGTCGATTCGGTTCTGGAATCTGACCTCCAGGATGTCTGCGTATCGTACTCGGTCATCGAAGCGGACCTGAACGAGATTGCAGGCGCCGTGACCACGGGGGCAGTCATGTTCCCGTGCCGAGCGTCAGGCCTGGAATCCACCCTTCGCACCCACTACCTGGACGAGACCAGAGACCTTTCCGAGGACCAGCTCAACGAGGTCACACTCATCGGTTGTTCCCTGTCCGCGAGGATATTCAAGGCGGTGTACGGGCGCGAACCGAAGCTGCTGAACATGTGTCCGAAGGATCTTGCGAAGGCGCGTGGCATCTCAGGCCCAGTCCTTGTGAAGTGTTGCAGGGTCAAGGAGGGGTTCTCCCTCGAAGGTCAGATCGCCGTGGTGCCATGGGGTGCGAGGACATCAGACGTATCCGCTGCTCTCAGGGCCATACTCGTCTAGATATCGAGTTCGTCGTCCCTGAATGCCACCACCGGACAAGGGCCAAGGCACTTGCCACAGTGGGTGCAGATGTTCACGTCGATGACCACCCTGCCTTCGAGCCTCATCGCGCCATTCTTGCATCTCGCCACGCATATGCCGCACCCGGCACATCCCATTGCGCGGAGCACTATCTCCCTCAGCGTGGCAGTCCTCTTCTTCACCTGCTCCTCGGTCCTTCCTCTTATCATGACCGGGCCCTCGGAGAATACCGTGATCCCCGGGCACTCCGCTATCTTCCCATCGGGTGACCTGGTCACCGGGCCAGAGATGTTCAGCAGATTGGCGACGCGTTCCATGTCGAGTGGCCTCGTGAACACGCCCTCCGAGCTGACCCCCTCGACGCAGGGATTGTATCCCGTGGTCGTATTGAGCTCCAGGGCCGCGTCATCTCGAACGGTCGAGGTCTTAGGCCCCTCATCGGTCTGTACTCCTCCCAGCTCGCCCGACACCGAGTCCGGTATCCGTCTCCATCTCCAGAGGTCGTAGTCGCGCCAAGCCTTCGGCTTTCCTTTCTTCTCTGCGTACTGGGAGAGGAACGCGGTCCACTCAGCGTACTCCTTACTGATATCCTTGACTCTTCTGAGCTCGCCGAGGTCCGTTGCTGGGCACATGAAGCACCCTATCCTCTCGATCCCGCGCGAGTATAGCGGGTTGACATCCGCCTTCTTTGAGAAGAGGTACAGCCACACATGCATGGCAGTCCACTTCTGTATCGGTGAGGCGGCCAGCTGGTTCGGGGTCCACGGATTTCTCCAGACCCTCCCCTTCCTGGCCCTCTGCTCGGACTCGTAGGCCCTCTGCCCTATGAATGACAGCACGCCCTTGGGGAAGTTCTTCTGGATGAGCCTCGTCGCGGGCCCGAGCTTGCATGTCTTGCAGCACCAGCGGTAGTCCTTCGCTGGTGGGCCGAAGGTCCACAGGTTGTCCCAGAATGTCCTGCCCGCATTCTCCGTCACGAGTTCAAGACCATACCTGCCCGCCGTCTCCCGAACGTTCTTCCTGGTCTCCTCGAACTCGAGGCCCGTGTCGATGAACAACAGCGTTGGTTTGATGCCAGCCTCGAGGACCAGTAGCAGGGTCGCGAGGCTGTCTTTGCCCCCGCTATAGGACACGGCGACCGGGAGGTCGTTGTTGCGCACAGTCTTCTGAACGAACTCCTTCGCTTCCGTCTCACGTCTCTGGATGACCTCGGCGTTCGCTTCGATGACATCGGCCCAAGTGGCGCGTCCGTCCAGAACGCCGACTTCTGGGCCGCTCACGACCCACCGGGTCTTGACGGCCGTTCCCCTCGCTCCTTTCGTCCTCATTTCCTCCGCGGTCATCTTCGCAGTGCCGCCGGAAACGGCCTCCTGCGGGTCAGTGAGCACAATCACGTCGTCCCCGGGGACGATAGCTGGGTCGGAGTCGAGCACGCCCACAGCCAATGTGCTGGCTTTCTTCTCTCTGATCGGTATGATTGCACCTGGGTCCACCTTCACCCAGCCCTTCTCCGCAACAGGTGCGAGGACGACCGCGCTGTACGGTCTCAGGAGGAACTTGTCCCCGTTGGCCAGGTGGAACCGCATGGCCCCGATGACCTGCCCGTCGACGATGACCTCGTCCATCCGGTCGATGTCCGGGGCCTTGTTGAGAAGGACGATCTTGCCATCGGGGAGGAGCCTTTCGCCGCATCCCGGCCCGAACTGTTTGTCGACCAGGGCCTTTGCTCTGTCGATGTCGTACTTGAATGCCGGCCTCGCGTCCCCGGGAGGAGTGAGTTTGACCTCCCTCGTGGGTGACCCGCACCTGCTACACTCAGGCTGTTCGAGCACTGGTACGTTGCATTTGTCGCACCAGCGCAGGTGCATCTTGCCGAGCCGTATCTCGCCCACGGTCCCTCAGGAGAGGATGCGCGTATTATAGCCTTTCCAGCGTGGTCACTTGAGCGTCTTGAGCTGCTTCACGACGGATTCGACCGAGTCCTTGGCGCGCTCGATCCGGTCCTCTGCCTGGAGCCTGCTCATCCCTGGACCGGTTATCCCGAGGCCGACAGGCTTCTCGTACTCGACCGCCAGGTCCGTGACCTTCCTCGCCGCCTGGCCGATGATTATCTGGTCGTGCTCGGTCTCGCCCTCGATGACCGCGCCGATGGTGACCGCTCCGTCGATCGATTTGTCCTTCAGGAGCGACTTGAGCGCCAGGGGTATGTAGAAAACGCCCGGCACCATGATCACCTTGGCCACGTCCACTTCCAAGAACCTCGCGTGCTCCTTCGCCCTCTCGAGCATCATCTGCGTCACGTCGTAGTTGAACTCGCTGCAAACGATGCCTATCCTGTACTTGCCTGCCATGTCATTACCTCCTCTATAGATCCTAACCGACTGGTCCTGCGTCCTCGAACCCTTGCCTGAGCCCCTTGCCTGCGTTCTTCTCGAGCCTCTCAGGCCTGAAGAGCAGGTCATAGGCGTTCACTGCGTGCTCTCGGGCCCTCTGCTCCGCGAGCCACGCGAGCTGTTTCGCGTCATTCGCCTCGTCCTCATGCACGAAGACCTCTATGATGTGCCTGCTCGTCATGAGCTGGACCTGGATGAGCCCGGTCGACGCTTCGTGGGCGCACATCTTGTCTATCTGCTCAGGCCCCGGCATGCCGAGCGCGATGACGATGTCACATCCGCGTTCCTCGATGAGCTTCTTCGCGGCCACGGGTAGGTCCTTGACACCTGGGACGGTGTATCTCTCCACCTTGAATCCCGTGCCCGTCCTCTTCAGCTCATCGACGGCGGAACCCCCCATGTCGACCCTCGCGAAGGTCGTGTCAGCGACGCCTATGCGCTTCATTTCTTCTCGACCTCCGTCAGCTTCTTCGACAGTTCGTGGAATTCGATGATCTTGTTGATGATCTTGCGCGTCCCGTCAAGGTCGTGGTCCAGATGCGGCATCCTGACGACCCTGACATTGAGGCCTCTGCTGAGGAGCTCCTTCTCCAGTTCGACCGGTTCGAAGGGTTGGTCGTACCCCACCGTGATGATGTCCGGCCGCAGTTCCTCCACGACCTTGAACATGTCCCCGCTCTCCTTGCCCAGGATGGCCCGGTCGACGGGTTTCAGGGATGCTACGAGCTCGAGCCTCATGCTCTGCTGTGTGATGGGCTCGTGCTTCCTCCTACGCACGGTGTTGTCCGTCGCGACGACGACCACCAGCTCGTCCCCGAGCTTCTTCGACTCCTCCAGGTAGTGCAGGTGGCCTAGATGGATGATGTCGAAAACACCGGACGCCATAACGCGGACCATACGCGCCTACCCCTTGTGCTGGAACTCCCGCCACGCGGTGACGACCTCGGCCCCCTCGAGGTACACGAGGCCATGCTCTTCGGCATAAGCCCTCGCACTTGTCTTGGGACGGGCTTTGCCGTCGTCACCCATCATCTCGCAGACAGTCGCGGAGGGCACGAGCCCGGCCATGATCACGAGCGCCGTCGATAGCTCCGTGTGCCCGAACCTGGTCTCGAGTATGCGGTCGGTCGTGTTGAGCAGATGGACATGTCCGGGCGCCCTGAAGTTCTTGCCGAACTCCCTCTTGCCCCAGCCGTCCTCCTGCTTTATGGCATTCCTGGACAGCTCCGCGAACTCCTTGATCGTGAGCGCGCGGTCATCGTCCGTGATGCCTGTGAATGTCTTCCTGTGGTTGATCGTGATGCTGAAGGCAGACTTGACGTCGTACGGTATGTCGTTCGGCATCAGCTCCTTCATGACAGGGTAGCGGTCGGCCATCCCCATGAACACCTCAGCGAGGAACGGCAGTCCCAGGCTCTCCCTTATCCTCGGGTCCGCGGTGGTGCAGACCAGGCCTCCGGCGTCGCGTCTCATCGCACGGACAGCTCCGGAGTTGACGAACTCTGACGCTATGACCATGTCCGTCTCCTCCTCCCTCCCGTCCGCGTCGTAGACGAGCACGAACCGCCCTTCCCTGAGCGCGGTCAGAGCCCGCATCACGGTAGCTGAAGCCATCATCGGCGACGATTCCGCCCGTGGATATTATCTGTGTTGTAGCTACTATTCCGAAGGTATCAGTCTATCCTTCTTAAGGCCTCAGCGGGGGCCAGTCTGGCTGCCCTCCTGGAGGGCGGAAGTGTTGACAGTATCGTGACCGTGAACGCTATCGCCAGCACGAGTAGGACCTCTCCCCACGGTATGACGAACTCCGAGATATCGGAGAACCCGCCCCAGTCGAAGAGCCTGTAGGACAACAGCAGACCGAGCACGATGCCCATGACTATGCCGAGCAGGGCGACAAAGGATGTCTCGAGCAGGAATGTGTTCAGTATCATGCTTCTCTGGAAACCGATGGCGCGCATGACCCCGATCTCCTGCCTCCTCTCGGCGATGTTCCGTATGGTGATGATGCCGAGCCCCGATATGCCCACGATGAGGCCGACTCCCAGGAACATCTCCATCAACTGCATCATCGACGACGACATCGCCATGAATTCATCGACGACGTCCTTCACGACTATCCCGTTCAGGCCGAACTCTGCGAGGTCCTTCTCCAACTGCGTCATGACATCCTCGTCCGTGATACCGGTGCCATCGACCGTGTCTACGTAGAACAGGTTCTCCGTGGCCCCGACCGAGTGTTCTTCGACGAACGCCTTCGTCGTGAACGCCCCGTTGACCAGTATCTGGTCCATGATCCCAATGACCGTCACGTTGACGCTGGAGCCGTCGCTCGAGGTCACGGTGACGACGTCTCCCACCGCGGTGTACCATCCGCCCGCTGTCATTGCGAACATCGAGGCCACGACCGAGCCGTCCATAATCGTAAGGCTCGGGTCCTCCAGCACCGCGTTCCACGCATCCTCGTCGGAAGCGTATTCGTCCCCCCTCTGCGCCAGCGAGAACCGGCCGTCGTTCAGCATGCGGTCGCTGAAGCCGATCAGAGCCCTCGACGCGGAACTATTGGTGCCGTGGAC
>JBFYNF010000110.1:0-3883 GCA_041304525.1 Thermoplasmata archaeon
AGGTCTTCCTTCCTCGGCTCCGGCGCTGGCTCTGACTCCTTGAGCTTCGATGTGATGGCGTCTATCTGCTGCGCCCGGTCCTCGAGCTCGGTCAGATCGATCTTGAACCCCAGCTTCCGGGACAGGACCTCGAGCAGGGCCTGCGCGGACTTCGGGTCGACGAAGTATCCTGATGTCTCGCCCATGAGGCACACGGCCTTCATGCCCTGGATCGCGCCCAGCCCGAGCAGCAATCCGCTCGCACCCACGATCCCGCTACCAGGTTCGCCCTTCGAGAACGTGACCCCGACAGCCTTCATCTCCTCGACGAGCTGCTCGTCGGTAGCGGCCCCCAGGACGCGCGGCTTGTCGATCATCTTGCCGAGGCCGTAGCCACCGAGCGTGAATATCATGCCGACGCCGAGCTCCTTGGCGATGGTGAGTATGCGGTCGGACAACTCATACTGGCCGTCCGGAGTGAGGCCCTGGTAGTCTCCGACGAGGACGACGATGTCGTTCTCCGCCTCTGGCCTCATGATGTAGAAGAACTCGTTGCTGACAAGCCTGATCGTGCCGGAGTCGTTCACGAGCACCTGGGGCGGGAAGTGCTTGGAGTACATCTCGATGAACTTCACCGCCTTCAGCTGGTCCACGAGATGCTCCGCCGCGAGCTTGCCGACGTTGCCCACGCCTGGCAATCCCTCGATCAGCACGGGCGACCTCAGCTTCGGCCGCTCCTTGTAGACAACCAGTATGTCGTCCACCTACGCCCCCTCCTTGATCTCCATTTTGAGCCTGCGCCTGTACTCCCCGTACCTATCCTCTGGCGAGTATTTCGCGGGCATGGCCATGACTGTCGGTGAGTTGCACTTAGGGCATGTAGCGCGCAGGGTGTACGATTTGCACGATGCGCACTTCATGAGAAGGGTCCTCAAGTCTCCTCCTTCCTCTTCAGAGAGACCGTTCCGTCCGCCTTCTGTATGCGCGAAGTGACTCTATCGACCGCGTGCTTCAGCTCGTTCTCCGCGACCTTGTAGTCCTCCGCTACGACCGTGATCCTGTACCTGGGCGCCCCTAGGTAACTTATCTCCACCGTGGCGTCCTTGCCCTTGGACCCAGCGATCAGCGCCTCGCGTATGTGGTCCACTCCGTCAGGCGCCGGTGTGGTGACGTCCATGACGGCATCTATGACGACGGATGGGAGCTGGATGTTCTCCGACGCGACCTCCGCGAACGCGGAGACCCACTTCTCGTCGAGCCCGAGTTCGCCGAGCGACCCCTTGTCAATCGTGGCCTGCTCGAAAGCGGCGTACAGTGTGCCGTACTCCTCGACCAGCTTCGACCCGGCCTCGTCGTACGCCTCGTCGAGGGTCTTGCCGAGCTTCGTGCCGACGATCTCGAGGAGCTTCTCCGCCTTCTTCTCGTTCCTGTGCTCCTGGATCTTCTCCCTGCGCTGGTGGTCGTTCACCTGCTTGAGCGACAGGTCGATGTGGCCTCGCTCCTTGTCGACGCCGAGGACCTTGCACACGACCTTCTGTCCCTCACGCACGTGGTCTCGAATGTACTTGACCCACCCCGTGGCGACATCGCGCACGTGGATGAAGCCCTCCCTGCCATCATACTCGTCGAGTGAGACGAACGCTCCAAAATTCTTGACGTTCTGAACGCTGCAGAGGACCAGGTCTCCGTTCTCCGGGAACTCCGCCTTGCGTGGCATTACTGGACCTCACCGAGCAGCTGGCCCCTGACCTGCCCCTTGCCGCCCGCTGGCTTGATCAGCGTGGCGCCGCAGACGTTGCACTTCACGTGCGTCGCGGGTCTGTCGAAGGCAGTCTGCTCGTTTCCGCAGTCCTGGCACTTGATGTTGATGAACTTGCCTCTGGGCGCTGGAATCCTGTCCATGTCCTCAGGCCTCCTTGAGTTCGAATACCTTGGCTCTGAAACAGGTCCTCTGGTGCGCCTTCTTGCACACCTTGCACCTGTACCTGAGCGATACCTTGGTGGTCGGCTTCTGGCGGCCCTCGTACTTGGGCCTCGGGAACCCGCCGTACCCGCTCGTTGCCCTCCTATAGCGCCTCTGACCCCACTTGAGTTCGCTCCTGGGCCTGGTCTTGACCCTCTCGACCTCGTGGTCCGTGTGCTTCTTGCACTTCGGACAGAACTCCTTCCTTACCCTTGGCATCTTCATGCGAATCAGCGGCCCCTGGGGGCAGAAGACGAGTAAGAGGGAACCTATATAAAAGCATTGTTGACTACGCGCACCTGCTGGTCTGTGACAAGCCGTGTTCGCACACGCATCCGCATATCGCCACGGATTATTATATCATATCTGATAAAATATCGGCGGATTCTAATGGCAAGGAATAAATATAAGGTAAATAATAAATGGCTAGGCACATAATATGACCGACAAAGGCCTCACGAAGAAGGACGAGCAGCTCGTCGAGCTCCTCATGAGGACGGGTCTCTCCAAGAACATAGCCAAGACCCTGGTCTACCTCCGCAAGAAGGAGGAGACGACGTCGGTCGAGATAGAGAGCGCGACGAGCCTCCGACAACCCGAGGTCTCCATAGCCATGCAGGAGCTCCGGAGGCGCAAGTGGGTCGTCAAGCGGGACATCAAGAAGGAGGGCAAGGGAAGACCCGTGCACTCCAACAAACTCGCCCTGCCCTTCGAGAAGATCATAGAGATGATCGAGGCTGAGGAGAAGAGGAAGATGGAGGGCATCGAGGCGAACATCAAGCAGCTGAAGGAAATCGCCAAGTGAGCCCTAGAACTGCTGTTTCTCCAGTATTCTGACGCCGTCCTTCGTGCCTATCATGGCCTTGCTCGCCCTGCCCACGAACAGGCCGTTGTCGACGACTCCGGGGATGTTGTTCATCGTCGTCTCGACGGACGCAGGGTTGTCTATCCTCTCGAACCTGCAGTCGATGATGTAGTTCCCGTTGTCCGTGATGAATGGCCCTTCGGCCGCCATCCTCAGGACCGGCTTGCACCCGAGGGCGGTGAGCCGCCTCATGGTCGTCTTGAAGGAGAACTTGACCACCTCCACCGGGAGCGGGGCCTTCTGGCCGAGGTAGTCCACCAGCTTCGACTCGTCCGCGACTATGATCTCGACGACCGACGCGGCAGCGACGATCTTCTCCCTGACGAGGGCCCCCCCAAGGCCCTTGATGAGATTGAGCCGCGGGTCCACTTCGTCCGCGCCATCAATCGTCAGGTCCACGGTCGGGTGGTTGTCCAGGTCGACAATCTTGATGCCGACCGCGCGTCCGAGCAGGTCGGAGGTTTTCGACGTGGGCACGCCCACTATCTCCAGCCCCTCGGCCTTGACCTTGTCGCCTATGAGCCTGATCGCGATGCTCGCGGTCGAGCCGCTGCCCAGCCCGACGACCATGCCGTCCTCCACATACCTGACCGCCTCAGCGGCCGCCAGTTCCTTCAGGTCCAAGGGATCATCCTCCTCTGCTGGGCTTCTTGCGCTTGATCTTGAAGTTCTCAGCTACCAGCTCGCAGAGAGAGTCGACGACATAGTCGTCGATCGTCGCGCCCTTCCCGGCGCTCGCACCCCTGGGGTCGCCCATCACGCCAGTCGGTATGTACATCTCAGGATCGGGCAAGACCATGAACCTCGGTGGCCTGGTTGCGCCGACAGGCCTGGTCTTCCCGACCAGCTCCGGGCGGAGGTTCAGTATCCTCGAAGTCTCGATCAGGCCCGCGTGGCCGTCGTCCTCAGGAAACTCCTTCCCCCTCAGCTCGTACGCGATGTCGTAGTCCGAGAGCACCATCGCCCTGAGCTCCGGCTGAGCCTCGACGGCCCTCAGGACCCCGAGCCTGATTGCGGCCATGTGACCAGTGCCTGCATGGCCCGTGATGACGAGGACCTTGGACACGCCGTTCCTC
>JBFYNF010000111.1:0-11652 GCA_041304525.1 Thermoplasmata archaeon
CTGAAATCCTTGTACGCGAGCTTGCAAAGGGCGTTCCTCGATGTCGCGCGCGTCTGCAGTCCCGCCCTTATGGCCGAATTCACAGCAAGGCGGAAGTCTTCGAGAAGGAACTTCGCCTGGATGGGCAGCTCACCCTCCAGGCGAAAAGACACCGCCTTGACGAGCATCGGATGTTCCTAGGCGGTCGTGGTACTTGTCCCCATCCACTACATGTAGCATCTGCCCTTTCACACTCTACTCGGGCACCCCTGCTGCCGTATCCGCTTAGAGCGCCAAGGGCCACGAGAGATTGGCTGGCCAAGCCGTCCTGACCACGAAACAAACAGTACTAACAGACGAATTTGCCGCATGATCAGCACCCTGGCAGGAGGGTGTGGGTCGATGCGGTGAGACACAGGGTAAAGAATGGTGCACGGACCAGGCGTCGATGGTCCGACATTGTTCGACTGGCTCTGAGTGAGAGATCTCAATCACTGGAGTTCTGCAACAGGGCCGTTCAGGACGAAGCGCATCCGCAAGTGAATCGGAGCACTGGCCCAGGGCGCCAACAAGGTTTATCTACGCTTACCCTTTTGACCGGGGATAGATGGCCCAGTACGATTGGCGAGAGAACGAGTCCAAGTGGCAGTCCAAGTGGAAGGAGTGGGGTATACACCGCTTCGACCGCACCTCCGACCGGAAGGTATACAGCATCGACAACCCGCCGAGGTACGCGTCGGGCAACCTGCACCTGGGCCAAGCGTACGGTTACACCGTCATAGACTTCGCGGCCAGGTACAAGAGGTTGAAGGGGTTCAACGTGTTCTACCCCCTCTGCTTCGACACCAACGGCACACCGGTCGAGGTCAGGGTCGAGAAGGTCCACGGGGTCAAGGCGACCGATGTGCCGAGGCAGCAGTTCATCAAGATGTGCGCCGAGTTCGCCGAGAAGTACATCGCCGAGATGACGAAGCAGTTCGAGATGCTCGGCCAGAGCATGGACCCGAGCATATACTACCAGACGGATGCGCACTACTACCGCCGGCTCACCCAGGTATCATTCATACGCATGTTCAAGAAGGGTCTGGTATACAAGGGGCACTTCCCGATCAACTGGTGCACCAGGTGCAGGACCGCCCTCGCCGATGCCGAGGTGGACTACGAGCACAGGAGCACGAAGCTCAACTACATCAGGTTCAAGGAGGCGGACACCGGGAAGGACGTGCTCATCGCGACGACGAGGCCAGAGCTCCTCTGCACATGCCTCCTCGTGGCGGTCAATCCGGAGGACAAGGAGAAGGAGCACCTCGTGGGCAAAGAGCTGGTGACCCCCGTCTTCAACAGGAGGGTCAAGGTCATCGCGGACGCGAAGGTGGTCCCCGAGTTCGGCACTGGCACCCTCATGATATGCTCCATAGGCGACAAGGACGACCTCGAGCGCATCATGAAGTACGAACTGCCTCTCGAAAAGGGGATTGACGAGGACGGAAAGATGACCGAGCTCGCAGGCAAGTACGCTGGCATGGCTGTTGCCGACGCGAGGAAGGCCATCATCGAGGACATGAAGGCACAGGGACTGCTGGTCAAGCAGGAGCCGCTCGAACAGAACATCGGCACGTGCTGGAGGTGCCACACCCCCATCGAGTTCCTCAAGGTGCCCCAGTGGTTCGTCAAGTCTGTCGAGTTCAAGGAACAGGTGTTCCAGAAGATCGACGAGATCGTATGGAAGCCGGAGTTCATGAAGGTCAGGATAAAGGACTGGGTCGAGTCGCTCGCCTGGGACTGGGTGGTGTCGAGGCAGAGGTACTTCGCGACCGCCATCCCCCTCTGGGAGTGTGACAAGTGCGGCGATGTGCTGCTCGCTGAGGAGAAGGAGTGCTATGTCGACCCAACAGTGAAGGCACCCTTGAAGAGGACATGCTCCTGCGGGGGGAAGTACGTCGGCTCGACCGACGTGTTCGATACCTGGATGGACTCGAGCATCTCCCCGTTGTACAACACCTTCTGGGAGCGGGACCCGGAAGCGTTCGGGAGGCTCTATCCGATGTCCATGAGGCCTCAGAGCCATGACATCATCCGGACATGGGCATACTACACCATACTCCGGTCTCTCCATCTCACGGGCAAGAAGCCCTGGGACGAGGTCATGATCCACGGGTTCATAATGGCGCCCGATGGGCGCCCCATGCACACATCGGACGGGAACGTCATCGACCCGATGCCGCTTCTGGAAAAGTACGGCGGGGACGCGATGCGGTACTACGCGGCGACGTGCTCGTTGGGCATGGACCATGCGTTCAAGGAGCAGGAGCTCGTGCGCGGCAACAGGCTTGCGACCAAGGCCTGGAACATAATGAGGATGGTCGGGAGTGCGTGCAAGGAGAAGCCTTCGAAGCCGGCTTCGATGCACCCGGTCGACGCGTGGATACTGAGCAGGTTCGGCAGGCTCGTCCGCGATGTGGAGGCCCGCTGCGAGGCGTACGAGTTCGACAGGGCCATGGCCCTGGTTCAAGACTTCCTATGGCACGAGTTTGCGGATCATTACATCGAGCTCGTGAAGCACAGGGCGTACGCCGAGAAGGACGAGGGTGCGAGGTACGCGTTGTACACGGTCGGCCTGGGCCTGCTGAAGATGATGTCCGTCTTCATGCCTCATGTCGCTGAGGATGCGTATCACGTCAATTTCAGGCAGTTCGAGCAGCCCGTGAGCATTCATGTGTCTCCATGGCCAGAGGCTCCTGCCCTGGACGAGGATTCTGAGCAGAAGGGCGAGGCGGCTAGGGACATCGTCGCCGCAGTCAGGGCATGGAAGGCGGCCAAAGGGCTCTCATTGAACGCCCCGATCACCCGGGTCGAGGTCGTGGGGGCGGAGGCCACGCGGTTGATCGCTGGCTCGGAGGAGGACATGAAGGCCACTCTGAAGGCCGGCCAGCTCGGTGTGCTGGAGAAGGTCAGCCTCAATGAGTCGGTCTCGCGCGTGAAGCCCGTTCACGCGAAGCTAGGGCCAGCGTTCAAGAGGGACGCAAAAGCACTCTCGGAGAAGATGGCCGCATTGTCTCCAGAGCAGTTGGCCAACCTTGAGAAAGGCATCACGATGACGCTCGCGGACGGTAGGAATTTCGAGCTGGGCCCCGAGTTCTACGAGGTCGAGAAGAGCATCAGCTCAGAGAGGGGAGAGCTGGAGTCCGTGTCGGTTGCGGGACTGGCTGTACTCATGTACAAGTGACCAGGTGAGCAAGCTCGACAGCTTATAATACCGCCACTGCGATTGTCCGCTGGACATGGACCGCAAGGATTTCGTGGTCGAGGCGCTCAGGAGCGTCATGGACCCGCATACGGGCATCAGCGTCTACGAGATGGGACTCATATCCGACATCGTCGTGGGCGACGATTCCGTGAGCCTGACATTCATGCCGACAAGCCCATTCTGCCCGGTGGGAGTGGAGCTCGCGTTGAGCATAAGGGACCAGGTCCTCACCGTCGATGGCATCAAGAAATGCGACGTGAAGGTCGTGGGCCACATCAAAGCCGACGAGATAAACAGGGCCCTGAACGCCTGACTCATCTGACGAGGTCTATCTTGACCCTCTTGTTCTGCACACTGCAGTTCTCAAGGTCCTTCATCGCGTAGAACGCGATGCTCTTGTGCAGGCGGACATCGCTGCTGCTCTGCTTGACCGTGACATCGCCTATGAGGTGCTCGTCTATCCTGGCCTTCCTCATGATGAACCTGATGAGGCTCAGCATGTCCACGCCGTCCTCCTTGCCGATGTTCATCCTGAAGGGCACCATGCCGAACACGTCCGCGTACTCGTCCAGGTCCAGCTGCCTCTTGACCGTGTCCCTGCCGGAGCCATCCGGGACATCGTCCATCTGGATGGTCGTCCTGCCGAAGTTCTCGATTGCCTTCACGAGGTACTGCTCCTCCTTCGACACGAACGTGATGGCCTTGCCTGTCTTGCCTGCCCTCGCGGTCCTCCCGATCCGGTGGACGTAGTCCTCCGGGTTCTCCGGGATGTCGTAGTTGACCACGTGTGATATGTCGTCGATGTCCAGCCCTCTCGCGGCGACATCGGTCGCGACTAGTATCTTGAGTTTGCCGTGCTTGAACCGGTCCATGACCTTCTCCCTGGCGGCCTGGGACATGTCCCCGTGTATGCCGTCCGCAGAGTAGCCGTAGGCCCTCAGTTTGTGCACGAGCATATCGACCATGCGCTTTGTCGAGCAGAACACGAGCGTGAGCGCGGGCTTCTCGGTGTCGAGTATCCTGCACAGCGCCCAGAGCTTGTTCTTCCTCCCCACGTTCATGTAGCTCTGCTCAGCCTGGTCGACGGTCAGCGTGTCCTGGCTGACGATGACGCTCTTCGGGTCCTTCATGTACCTCTGGGCCAGCTCTCTGATCGCCTCAGGGAGCGTGGCCGAGAACAGCATCGTCTGCCTCTGCTTTGGGACCCTCTGGAGTATCCACTCTATGTCATCTATGAATCCCATGTCGAGCATCCGGTCCGCCTCGTCGAGCACGACTACGGACACTCCGTCGAAGTTGAGCTCCCCGCGCCTCATGAGGTCCATGAGCCTTCCTGGGGTGCCTATCACTATCTCGACGCCCTTCCTGATCTTGGTGACCTGCACGTTGATGGACTGGCCGCCGTATATGGCGACTGTCTTGTGTCCGGTGTACTTGGCGATGTCGTCGAAGTCCTCGGCGACCTGTATCGCCAGCTCCCTCGTGGGTACGAGCCCGAGCATCTGGATCTTCTTGTTGGCGGGTATCCTGCTCAGTATCGGTATCGCGAAGGCCCCGGTCTTGCCGGTGCCGGTCTGCGCCTGAGCCATGAGGTCACTCCCCGTCATGGCGATGGGTATGCCCTGCTCCTGGACCGGCGTGGGTTCCTCCCACTCCAAATCCGTTAGTGCTCTCAGGATCTCTTGGCTCTTTGTGAGCGATTGAAAGTCCATGTTCACAGTCTTCCTTGCTCTCTCGGTCGGCCGAGCTACACTTATCGTACTATTTGGTTTTGTTGCACCATGGACATCTTTTAGTCCATACATCTCTTCAGGGTCTTGGGACATCCGATGGGACCGACCAGGGCTATGAGGGCCAGAGAGGCCTGGCAGAAGCTGTATTCCAAGAGGGGCCTCCAATACGGCGGCACCGGGGACCTATCCCTGCTCAAGCCACACCTGAAGAAGGGTATGATCGTCCTCGACGCAGGGTGCGGGGACGGGAAGACCGCGGAGTCGCTCGCGCGCATGTGCGAGGTCGTCGCATGCGACTTCTCGAGGGAGGCGTTGAACTCGCTCAGGTCCCAGCGTGACCCAGAGAAAGTAGTGGAACTGGTCGAATGCAATCTGCATTACATTCCATTTGCATCAGAAAAGTACGATGCTGTCACCTGCGTCCACGCGCTTTCCCACATGCTCGAGAAGGAGCGTTTGGTCGTGGCCGAGCAGCTCGCTAAGGCGCTCGCCCCCGGCGGGCTCCTGTATGTCGAGGTGTTCGGACGAGGGGACATGAGGTACGGGAAGGGCGATGAGGTCGAGAACTCCTCCTTCCTGAGGGGGGATGGGATCATGACGCACTACTTCCAGGAAGGGGAGGTGCAGGCGCTCTTTCCGAAACTGGAGGTCGTTTCCGAAGTGGGCTCCGTTAGGCGCGTGGTGTTCGGGGCCACAGCAGGCAAACGGGACGTGTTGAAGGTCCTGCTCAGGAAGCGGTGAGGGCCCGGATTATAGCCCGGAACATACCCCTAATTAAAACTGGGAGCTATAATCCTCAAAGCCAGAAGTGATGACTCATGAAAGGGATTCTGTGCCGGTAGAAAAATGAACCAGACGTGGGAGTTCAACCACGGCACTCTGTGTTCCGCAAGCAGGCGGCCCTGATGGACGCGTTCCAGGTGAGCGTTCCGACCCCGCGGGGCGGCCTGGCCGCGCTCACCCATTCCTCCTGTGGCACGCGCGCGAGCCACTCCACCTCATTCGCATCAAGATTGAGCAGATTACTGGCTATTTGAGGGTGGCAACTGAAAAAGTATCGTGCAAACGCTTAAGAAACACCCGAACTCATCAGCGCCTCGATCATGGAAGGGCGCGTTGATATCCCACGCCCGCAGGAACGGGATACAGTTGGAGAACTCCTCGGACGGTGCTTCCGACATCGGGAGGCTTGCACGGTGTCCGCTAGACAAGCTCTACGCGGAGCTAGGGACGAGTACCAGAGGACTCTCTGCAGCCGCCGCTGACCAGAAGTTGAAAGACCACGGTCCGAACATTCTGCCCGAGGCAAAGAAGACTCCGCTCTCCCGCAAAGTCGTCATCCAGCTCAAGAATCTGTTCAATGTGCTGTTGCTCTTTGCGGCTTCCCTGTCCTTCATCACGGGATTGACTTCGCATGACATGAGCTCCATCCACATGGGTTTCGCAATCCTTCTTGTCGTCATTGTGAGCGTTGTCTTCAGCCTGTTCCAGGAACACCGTGCTGAACGTGCAATCGAGGCACTGCGCAAACTCGTTCCTGAGAACATCAAGGTCGTGCGTAATGACAAGGTGATCCAGGCACTGGCATCCGGGATCGTCCCCGGAGACATCATCGCTCTCGAGGACGGGGACAAAGTGCCCGCCGATTCACGCCTGGTCGTCGCTCATCAACTCTCAATCGACAACTCCATCCTGACCGGCGAATCGGAGCCGCAACCTCGCTGCGATACGTGCAACAATCCCCGGGATTGCACGATCGAGGACATGACCAACCTGGTCTTGGCGGGCACAACCGTCTCATCTGGCTCAGGTACAGCTGTAGTCCTGAGAACAGGTATCGACACCCGGTTCGGCCAGGTCATCGGAATCGCCCGTGCAATCGAGGAGCCCCTGAGCCCGCTGCAGAAGGAGATAAACTACACTGCGAAGCTGAGCTTCGTCGCTGCAATCTGCATCGGCGTCCTCTTCCTGATTATCGCGCTGCAATTCCTACATCTGCAGTTCTCCGAGAGTCTCCTCTTCATGATCGGGGTGATGGTCTGCCTCGTACCCGAAGGGCTCCAGATGACGCTCACACTCGCCCTTGCCCTCAGTAGCGTCGCGATGTCCAAGCACAATGTCGTAGTCAAGCGGCTCTCCGCCGTGGAGACACTGGGTTCCACGACGGTAATCTGCACGGACAAGACGGGCACGATTACCGAGGGCCAGATGACCGTTCGCAAGGTCTGGATGGGTGGCCAGGAATTCGACGTATCGGGTGAAGGGTACGAGCCAGAGGGCAGCATCTATCTTAACGGCAAAGAACTCAAGGCTTCGGATCGGAGAGACCTACACGCGCTCTGCAAAGTGGCGGCACTCGACAACAAAGCCACTCTCATCCCACCCCTTGACCGGCGCAAGTTCCGGTGGACTGCCGTCGGAGATTCGACGGACGCTGCACTGCTCGTCCTGGCTGCCAAGGCCGGCATCGACCCCAAGGCGGCCCTGATGGAGCAACCCCTGACGGGAATGATCCCGTTCGATTCGAAGCGCAAGATGATGACGAGCGTGCATCAAGCCTCTGACGACAAGGTCACCGCGTACGTCAAGGGTGCAGGCAACGAGGTCCTTTCGCGCTGCGAGACCGCACTCTGGGGAGACAGGATCATCCCCATGACCCCCGAGACCGCTAGCTGGATCAGCGCTCAGATCGACGCCTTCGCCCGAGAGGCTTATCGTGTGATCGCACTTGGTTTCAGGGAGCTTGATTCGAAGCCGGACAAGTATGAGTCTGCATCAGTCGAAACCAATCTGACCTTTGTCGGGCTTGTGGCAATCCTGGACCCACCCCGGCACGATGTCGCCAAGGCAGTAGCCAAGGCGAGGAGCGCTGGCATTAGAATCATAATGATGACAGGGGACCACCAGTTCACCGCGGAAGCAATCGCCCGCAAGGTCGGGATCATCACTTCGCCGGACCACCAAGTGATTTCCTGTGAAAAACTCGCAGAAAGAACGGACGAAGAGCTTTCGGAGACACTCAAGACTCCCGAGTTGGTTTTCGCTCGAGTCACACCGGAACAGAAGCTCAGGATAGTCCAGGTACTCAAGAAGAATGGAGAGACCGTCGCCGTGACGGGGGACGGCGTGAACGATGCTCCAGCGCTGATGGAAGCCGACATCGGGGTCGCCATGGGCATAACCGGGACGGACGTGGCCCGCGAGTCCGCGGACATGGTCCTTCTCGATGACAACTTCGCAACCATCGTCGAGGGAGTCGAGATTGGCAGGTCGGTCTTCGAGAACCTGAAGAAGTTCGTCGTGTACGTCTACGGCCACAACTGGGCAGAGCTCCTGACATTCATAGTGTTCGTTCTCCTCCACACACCCCTGCCTCTGGCCATCGTCGGCGTTCTCGCTATCGACCTCTTGCTGGAGATCCCGCCTTCGCTCTCCCTCACGATGGAGTCCCCTGAACCGGGGATTATGGACCGCCCGCCCAGGTCGAGGAGGAGCCGATTGTTCGATGCGAAGACCCTGACCCGGTCCTGCTACATAGGCACTCTGACGGGGCTCGTCGCGATCTTCTGGTGTTTCAGTGTCTGGTCCGAAGGGGGTTGGTCCCTCGGGGCGTCGGCAATCGCAGACAAGACGACGTATCTCAGGGGCACCACGGTGGTTCTGGTCGGGATTATGGCCGGCCAGTTGGGGAACCTCTTCGCCACGCGCACCAACATCAAATCAACATTCACATTGGGGCTGTCCAGGAACAGGTGGCTGCTTCCCAGCATCGCTGCGGAGTTCGCAATACTCCTGGCGATAGTGTATGTTCCATTCGTCCAGCCCATTTTTGGCACAGTTGACCTGAAGCCGATCGAATGGCTCTACCTCCTCAGCTTCGCCCCGGTCATCCTGATGCTCGAGGAGGTCCGGAAGTTCTATGTCAGGACAGTCATCCTGCCGGCTCCCGCCATTTCGATACCGGCTCCTGTTCCCCTCACCACTCTTGGACAGGCCGAACTCTTTCCCACGAAGAGGGAGAAGCCAACGCCCTTTGTGGAAGTAGGCCCACCAGTGATTGTCTTCGGTTTCTCACTGTCGGGAACGGAGGCCGCTCTGCCGACCGCACTGAGCTTGGCAGAGCAGTCCGGATCGAGGGTCATAATCGCCTCGAATCGTGAACTGCCCAAGTCGTACAGGGAGTATCTCTCGACGAAGACCAGCATCCCGTGCGAGCACATCAGATTCGAGCTTGCAGAGGGGGCGAAGGGGATGCAGTCGGCGGCAAGCGGGATGAGGAGATACGCAGAGAGGGTGGGGGCGGAGATGATAGTGGTGCACATCGAGCGGGACGTCTTCACGAGGAGAAGTGCCCGAAGGAAGGTCCGATGGGTCGAGGAATTCTCCAGGAAGCGGGTCGTTCTCGTGAGTGGACCCCCGAACGCGCCTCGTCATCCAGAGCAAGCACGGAGATTGCTGATTCCCGTCCTTGACGAGTTCCATCCCGAGGTGTTCGCCTTGGCTGGAGCTCTGTCGTCATCGTCTCGGATACCCGATGTGGATGTCGTCGCGGCGAAAGTGATTAGGATGCCGCAGGCGATTCCCCTGTATTCGACCTATCGCCCTGAATCGCTCGTTGACTCAGACAGAGAGCTGTCGTTCCTGAAGACCGTCGGCGGACTGCCGCTCCTGCGTAGACTAAGCGCGAGAGTCCTGCTCGTTCGTGACATAAGCAGGGATCTAACCAAGTTCGCAGAAGATCGTCGGGTCGACATGATCATCCTGAGAGGGGATTGGGCAGCTAGCCGCCATGGATTCCTGGCCAAACAGGAGAGAAGGATAGCCGCAAAGACCTCCAGTCATGTGGCAGTACTGCTGCCCTCCGGCCACTAGAATCTCAGACCGTCAGATTGCTGATTGCCGGAGAGCGGGAATATCGAGAACACATGCGGCCTCATTTGCCGTTTGAACATTAATCTTCATCATAAGATTGAAATGTGCGAGGGCCCGGATTTTGACAAGCTCTTCGATTAATGCGCCGCATCGAATCGCGGAACGTTAGGGCGCTGACCACAACCAATTTAAGCCCTCCCCCAGAACTTAATATCCGACCTCCATCATGCCCATTCGGGACCGCGGTACCTTAGGTGGGGGACCCTGTCCAGGAGGGATGAGTAAGGTGGCTGTTGGCAGGTTCGTTTTCCTGAGCAAGGACGAGATGGATTTGGTGCACTCCCAGAGTCTTGAGTGCCTTCGAGAGATTGGAGTGCATGTACCGAGCCGTCAGATTCTCAAGACCCTCAAGGATGCCGGAGCATCTGTCGACGAGTCCAAGATGGTAGCTCGGATCCCCGAAGACATGGTCGTGTCCGCCCTCAAGAAAGCTCCGAGGTCCTTCAAGATGTGCGCCCGCGACCCGAAGAACGATCTCACGGTCCCCGTGAGTGGCCCGCCTTACGCAGCCACGACAGGTTTGGGTGTCTACATACGGGACATGGACACGGGTGAGAAGAGACCATCCACCCGGAAGGACATCGCCGACTTCATCAGGCTGGCGGATGCCTTGAAGGGCGTGGATTTCGTCTGGACCACACTCACCGCTACCGAGGTGAACCCGGCATCACACAGCCTGCACGAGCTCTGGACCGCGATGCAGAACACCACCAAACACGTGAATGGTGTGTCGATCCTCAGCGCGGAGGACGCGAAGGCGCAGGTCGAGCTGGCTTCGCTCGTGGCAGGCGATAAGGATGCGCTCAGGAAGCGCCCCCTGTTCTCGGTGATCTGCTGCTCCATAGCTCCACTCTCCTACGAGACGGGCATCGTCGAGGGGATGGTTGAGCTGTCTAAGGCTGGAATCCCAATCATGTCGATGTCCATGTCCTTGTCCGGAGGCTCGGCGCCGGTGACCATAGCTGGCACGATATGCAACGCCAACACAGAGAACCTTGCGAGCCTGGTGATCACGCAGTCCTCGGCTCCGGGCGCGCCACACATCTACTGCTCATCGTCCGCGCCCATCAATATGAGGACTGGTTCCATCAACTATATGACCGTGGAGCAGTGCATCATCGCAGCCTCCCTCGGCCAGATGTCAAGGAGATACTCGCTCCCATCCATGGTCGGCGACTGGGGTGTGAACGACACCGACGTGCCAGGTGTGCCGCATACCCTGACTGAGACTTTCGGACTTGCCCTCAGCACGATGGGCAACACCGACCTGGTCTCCGGGATCGGCGGACTGGACGCGGTCAAGGGCGCATCCTTCGACCAGGCCGTCATAGAGTCGAAGCTGTGGGAGAGCGTCAGGACCTTCATGAAAAGCTACACGATAAGCAAGGAGACGATCGCCCTGGACGTCGTGAAGCAGGTGGGTCACGGCAACACGTTCATCTCGCACCCGCACACGGCGAAGCACTTCAAGAGCGAACTGATATTCAAAGACCCGTCGCTCGCCAAGTGGGAGGTCAACAGGTCCACTGCCATGGTCCCTGAGGCGAAGGAGATCGCCCGGAAGCTCTTGGCTGAGCACAGGCCTCCTGCGATCGACAAGGGGATCGTGTCCAAGGGTGACGAGATCATTGCCCGGTTCGAGAAGTCCGCTCACCGAGAGTGACGCGAAAAGATTGATATCCCCCTCGGTCGATTGGCCAGCATGGCGAACAAGGTACACGCTGCACATATACTGGTCAAGTCTGAGAACGAAGCGAAGGA
>JBFYNF010000112.1:0-13422 GCA_041304525.1 Thermoplasmata archaeon
CTGGAGCATGGACTTGGTGCTCTTGAGGACCGCGCTGACAATATCCTCCTCTGAAGCCGTGTTTTCACCCGACCTTCGACGGGGTTGTCCCCATAAAATCGTTTGCCCTGACGGCGGTCCGCACCCCCTCCCCTTAAAATAGAGCGAATGTGATTGCGAATCGACTTCTCAGGATGAGCGAGATGTGGGACACCGTCGGAAAGAGCGTCTTCAAGGACCAGCGCACACTGTCGTTCGACTACGTGCCTCCCAAGCTTGTGCACAGAGAGACCCAGATGAAACGCCTGATCATGCTCTTCAGGCCGGTGGTTGAGGAGGACGGCGCCCAGAACGCGGTCCTTGCGGGTAGCGTGGGCACGGGCAAGACCGCCACCGCCAAACGGTTCTGCATAGACCTCAAGGACCACGCCGAGAAGAAGCAGAAGGCAGTCGACTGGACCATCGTAAACTGCAGGCAGAGGAACAGCGAGTCGGCGGTCGTGCTGCAGATCGTGAACCACTTCCAGCCCAACTTCCCCGACAGGGGCTTCTCGATCACTGAGATGCTCAGGATACTCAGGAAGGACCTTGAGAAGCGCAAGCTCCACATGGTGGTCGTCCTGGACGAGGCGGATGTGCTGCTCAAGAAGGCCGGCCCCGACATCATATACAAGCTCACGAGGTTCGGCGAGGAGAGGCTGGATGCGAAGCCGCTCGTGTCCCTCATACTGGTCTCGCAGAAGAACATCTTCGACATGCTGGACGCGGCGTCCACGAGCACCTTCAAACGGACGAACCTGATCGAGTTCGGCAAGTACACGACCGAGGAGCTCAGGGACATCGTGGCCCAGAGGGCAGAGCTGGCCCTCCACGAAGGCGGGATCGAGGACGGTGCGCTCGACATCATAGCCGAGGTCTCCTCGGAATGGGGTGATGCGCGGTTCGCGATAGAGATACTCGAGAAGTCCGGCATGCTTGCGGACGAGGAGGGTGCCGGCAGGGTCGGGGTCGAGCACGTGCGGGGGGCGAAGGCGGAGGCGTACAGCTCCGTGACGGAGTCGAAGCTGTCGGGCCTCGACATGCATCAGAGGCTTGCACTCCTAGGGATCGCGAGGGCGTCCAAGGGGAAGGCCTACATCACCACGAAGGACGCCGAGTCGGCGTACGCGGTCGCGTGCGAGGAGCACGACGAGAAGCCGAGGGCGCACACGGCCTTCTGGGGACTCATGAAGGACCTGGACACGCTCGGAGTGGTCAGCGCGAAGAAGAGCGGCCCTGGGATATCTGGCAAGACCACGGTGATAACGCTCCTGGACATCCCGGCGAAGGTCTTGGAGCTGAAGGTCCTCCAACTGCTACATGAACGTAAGTGAGCGTCGAATCGCCAGCGGACTGCCAGTAGGAACAAGATATTTATATTACGGGCCCTGTCCAAGGGATTGTGGAGGAGAAGGACATCGGCTCCGAAGATAAGAGCGCCGTTGAACTGATCCGTCCCGAGGAAGGGATGTGCTACGTGGTCAGGGAGCGGAAGCCTTTCCTCTCGTACAAGCTTTTCGAGAACGCGATAACCGACGGGGCACCCGCACTCTGCGTCACGAGGCAGTACCCCGACAAGATACGCCAGTCGTTCGACATCGGGGAGACCCGGATCATGTGGCTGAGCCACACGCCGGGCAAGGACCACCACAACCCGACGAGCATCGGGACCCTCGCGACGGTCATATCTTCTTTCATCGAACGCTACGAGAAGTGCGTCGTCATCATAGACGGGCTGGAGTACCTCGTCATCAACAACGGCTTCCAGCAGGTCCTGAGGTTCGTGGAGCACATCAACGAGCAGGTCATGCAGAGCAAATCCACAGTCCTCGTGCCCATCAGCCCCAGCGCATTCAGCGAGAAGGAACTGGCGTTGCTGGAGAGGAATGTCGAGGTCATCGAGGCCCCGGCAGTGAGCTTGGGACTCGAGAGGGACATGATGAACCTCATCGACCAGTACAGATGAGCCGCGGTAGAACCGATTATGTCCCCAAGGCTTTTGGGCAACTTGATTGATTAGCCCTGCATGAACACGACCCCTCTCAATGACGAGCACAAGAAGCTCGGTGCCAAGATGGTCTGGTTCGCCGGGTGGGAGATGCCCATCCAGTACACTTCTATCATCGACGAACACATGACGGTCAGGAACGCCTGCGGCGCCTTCGACGTGTCGCACATGGGAGACTTCATCATAAGAGGGCCCGGGGCCGGCGAGATGATGGACCTGCTCATGACCAACGACGTCCGCAGAGCCCCCATTGGCAGATGCGTATACTCGCATCTGCTGGATGAGCAGGGCAGGATCCTCGACGACACGATCGCATCGCCTCTGGGCAGGGACGAGTATTTCATGGTGCCCAACGCGGCCACGACCTCGAAGATGAGGAAGTGGGTCGAGAGCCACCTCAACGGGCCAGAGCTCGTGGATATGTCCTTGGGCCTCGCGGCCATCGCCGTGCAGGGCCCCAAGGCCAAGGACGTCGTCGGGAGGCTCACATCGGCCGACCTGAGCCCTGTCAAATCGTTCTGGGCGACCTTCGCGAGGCTGGACGGCGTCAAGGCGAAGGGCTCGACCCCGACGACGGACCTCCTCAAGGGCAGGAGGCTTGCGAACGGCACCGGCGACGGCATAGTCGCGTATCTGTCCCGCACTGGATACACCGGCGAGGACGGGTTCGAGATCGTGTGTGAGAACGCCGACGCGCCCGACGTGTGGAGGGCCGTGCTCGAGAAGGGCAGGGGCCTGGGCCTGAGGCCCATCGGCCTTGGCGCGAGGGACACCTTGAGGCTCGAGAAGGCACTCCTGCTGTCAGGGACCGACTTCGACGGCTCCCAGACGAGCATCCAGACCGGCCCGTCCTGGGTCGTCGACTGGGAGCATGGGTTCATGGGCAAGAAGACGCTCGAGGAGCAGCGCGCGTCGAAGGCGTACGACAAGCTCGTGTGCATCGCCGCGAAGGACAAGGGGATACCCAGGCATGGGTACGACATCGTCAAGGACGGGCAGAAGGTGGGCGCGGTCACGAGCGGCACGCTCTCACCGGTGCTCAAGAAAGGTATAGCCATGGGGTATGTCCCACTGGACATGTCCGCCGTGGGCACAGGATTGCAGATCAAGGTCAGAGACACGCTGGTCGCTGCCGAGATAGTGAAACCGCCATTCGTCAAGAGGGGATGAACATGAAGCAGATGCTGGAGGAGCTGATCCGGGTACCGGGCGTTTCCGGGTTCGAGGAGGACATCAGGGACCACATCAGGGCGAAGGTCGAGGTCATGGGCATCGAGCCCGAGGAGGACAACATCGGGAACCTGATCGTGACGCTCGGCGACAAAGGCCCGAAGGTGGTCTTCATAGCGCACATGGACGAGCTTGGCCTGATAGTGAGTAAGATGGAGGCCGACGGCTCGCTCAGGATACGCAAGGTCGGAGGCATAGACGACCGCACGCTCGTAGGGAGGGTCGTCGAGATCAAGACACAGAAGGGGACCGTCACGGGCGTGATCGGCCTGAAGCCGCCACACCTGATGACCGAGAGCGACGACAGGAAGAAGGTCGTGAGTTGGGAGGAGGTCAGGGTCGATGTGGGCACGAGGACCAGGGCGCAGACCGAAAAACTGGGCGTGCGCGTGCTCGACCCGATGGTCTTCAAGAAGGACGTGACATTCATAGGGGACATGGTCTGCGCCAGGGGTGTGGACGACCGTGCGGGGTGCGCGGTCCTGTTGGACGCGCTCGAGCGGCTGCGGAAGAAGAAGCTCCCCCTCAGGCTCGTGTTCGTGTGGAGCGTGCAGGAGGAGACTGGCTTGAAGGGGGCGAAGGTCGCCGGCTTCAGGATGACGCCGGACTACGTGTTCGCGATCGACACCATGACCACGACTGACGGGCCCGCCCAGGGCGAGACCTACGAGAAGATCCTGCTAGGGTCAGGGCCCGCCCTGCGCATGTTCGACCACGCGGCGGTCGCCTCGCCGAAGCTGAGGAAGCTCATCGAGGAGGTCGCGAAGGCGGGGAAGCTCCCACTCCAATACGGCACCGGGGGCGGCTCGACGGACGGGGCAGCCATGCAGGACTTCGGGTCGCTGATGATGCCATTGGGCATACCGATGAGGTACACGCACTCGCCGACTGAGTGCGCGAGCATGAAGGACCTCGAGACCCTCACGAAGCTCGTCGTCCTGATCTCTGAGAGGTTGGCGAAGGACACCAAGGTGCGATGACCATGGAATCCAAGGCGGAGAAGGTGCTGACAGAGCTGGTGCTCATGAGGTCCCAGGACACAGACCCCATGGGGCCCGTCGCAGACTATGTCTCGAAGCACATGAAGAGGCTCGGAATGGACGTCCGAAGATATGGCAAGGACGACAAGCCCTCGTTCGTGGGCGAGCACGGCAAGGGAGGGGTCATCCTGTCCGGGCACCTGGACACGGTGCCTATAGGCACCGGCTGGACCAGGGAGCAGGGGGAGATGGTCGACGGCATCATGTACGGTCGGGGCACGAACGACATGAAGGGCGGATGCGCGGCCATGCTGCTCGCGGCGGAGAAGCTTGTGGCCGCGGGGGTGCCCTTCGCCCTGTGCTTCACGACCGACGAGGAGACCTCGATGGACGGCGCGGGGGCGGCGTCCAAGGACCCCGCGTTCCTGAAGGCGCCAGCGGTGGTCGTCACAGAAGCGACCGAGTTCGACATCGTGGTCAGGGAGAAGGGGTTGGTGCAGTTCTCCGTCACGACCAAGGGGAAGCCCGCGCACGCGAGCATGCCCCACCTGGGCGAGAACGCCATCGCGAAGATGGTCTCAGTGCTGTCGAAGCTCGAGGACGTCTACAGGCCGCCCGAGGACCCGCAGGAGCAGATGACCCTGTGCGTAGACACGATTAGGGGCGGGACCGCGATGAACGTCATCCCGGACGAGTGTGTGGCCGAGGTCGATGTGAGGTATCCGCCGCACATGAGCACGCAGGCGGTCCTCGAGCTGGTCAGACGCAAGATCGGGGACAAGGGGTACGAGGTCAAGATACTCCACGAGCTGGACCCGGTCGGGACAGACCAGGACATAGACGCGGTCAGGGTGATGAAGGAGGTCGTCGGGCCGGAGGCCAAGGTGCTGTCGGTCCCCTACGCGACGGAGATGGTCATGTTCAAGGGCGTCAACAAGAAGCTGATGGTCTGCGGTCCTGGCGAATCCGCCGGATGTCACATACCGGATGAGAAGATACGTGTCGCGGACGTGGCCAAGGCCGCTGAGATATACACCGAGTACTGTTCGCGCATGGCTGGCGCCTAGGGGAACACCCTGGACACGGTCCTCGGGTACGGGATTGCGTCCCTTATGTGGTCCATCTTGCAGACCCAGGTCAGGAACCTCTCGACGCCCAGGCCGAAGCCTGAGTGCGGGACCGAACCATACCTCCTGAGGTCGAGGTACCACGAGTACTTGTCCAGGCTCTCGCCCTTGTCCCTTATCCGCTCGATCAGGAGGGCGTTGTCCGTCTCCCTCTCGCTGCCGCCTATAATCTCGCCGAAGCCCTCTGGCGCCAGGAGGTCGGTGTTCTTGTATGTCCTCGGGTCGTCCGAGTTCTCCTTCATGTAGAACGGCTTCAGCTCCTTCGGATAGTTCATGATGAACATGGGCAAGCCGCTGTCCTTGGTGAGCTCGCGCTCCTCGACCGCCCCGAAGTCGGAGCCCCAGCTGACGTCGAGGCCTTTCGCCTGGAGTCTCTCGATGGCCTCCCCGTACTGGATCCTGTCGAAGGGCGGGACGACACGCCTCAGGTCCGCTGGGTCCCGCTTGAACAGCTCGAGCTCTGGCCTGCAATCGTCCGCGGCCCTGTGCAGCATCGCGGTCACGAGCTCCTCCTGGACCTTCATGTTCTCGTCGTTGTCGACCCAGGCGGCCTCCATCTCGAGGTGCCAGAACTCCGCCAGGTGCCTCGGCGTCCTCGACTTCTCGGCCCTGAACGAAGGGGTGAGGGAGAACACCTTGTCGCACGAATATATGAGCGACTCGAGGTAGAACTGAGCGCTCTGGGACAGATATGCCATCCTGTCGAAGTACTTGATCTGGAAGAGCTGGGTGCTGTCCTCCGCAGCGACGCCTGTGATGATGGGGGGGTTGACCTCGACATAGTCGTTCTCGTGGAACCACGCCCTCGCGCCCATCAGGAGGGAGTCCTTGATACGCATGGCCGCGGTCTGCTCCCTGGATCGTATCCAGAGGTGCCGCAGGTCCAGGAGCAACTCGGTGCTCTGGTACTCCGTGATCGGAAAGGGTTCCGCCGGGCCAACAAGGGTGAATCTGGACGCTCTGACCTCGTACCCTCCAGGGGCGCGCTTGTCCTCCGCCACCGTCCCCTCGATGATGACCGAGGATTCGATACCGGTGTTCGTCGCGGCGATGAAGTCGGGCTCGGCCACGACGCCCTTCTTCACAGTGACCTGGACAATGCCAGTCGAGTCCCTGAGCACGGCGAACACTATGCCCCCGCTGCTCCGGGTCCGGTATATCCAGCCCCTAACCTGCACGGTCTTGCCGACCATGTCCTTGGAGAGGGCGCCCCTTATCGCGACCATCCAGATGCTGAAGCCCCAATCCGAATATAAGCCCTTCGGACGCCGGCGTAACGGACTTATCGCAGCTGGGTCGTACCGTCTGTCCGTGAAGGTCAGGAAGGCCGGTCCACGGGACCTCCCGAATCTGATGCGGCTCGAGGAGGAGTGCTTCGGGGTGGAGAGGTTCTCAGAGAACACCCTGATGGCGTTCCTCATGAGGGATGATGCGTTCGCGCTCGTGGCCGAAGAGATGGGGGATGTCCTGGGAGCCGCCCTGTGCCTATGCTCCGACAGTCGGGGCGAGGGCAGGATCGCTTCGATGGCCGTCCTCGAACAGCGGAGGAGGAACGGTGTCGCCACGCTCCTGCTGCGCGAAGCCGAGGGGGCTTTCGAGAAGAGAGGTGCCAGGACCTTCGGCCTGGAGGCCGATGTCGCCAACGAGCCTGCGATAGCGCTCTACCTCAAGCACGGCTACTCCTTGAGAGCGATCATAAGGGACTATTACGGCGCTGGCAGGCACGCGTACGTGATGGAGAAGGTCCTGCCGTCGAAGAAGCGCAAGGTCAGCGTGCGACCCTCTTGACCGTCAGATCCAGTGGCATCTTGTCCACTGTCCACTTCCTGGCGTCCACCATGGATGGGTTCCTGTCGACCGAGTGGGCGTGGGTCTCTTGGGATATGTGGGACTTGTACGAGATTATGGCCTCCTCGATGTCCCGATGGGCGCTGTACTCCACCGAGATCTCGTCCTCGAACCGCAGTCCCTGCTCCTTGCGCATGTGCTGCACACGCCGAACGACCTCCCTGGCCAACCCCTCGACCCTGAGCTTCTTGTCGACCCCCAGCGATATGTAGACATGCATCTCCCCGGCATTGGCGTGGGCGAACCCGCTCTTCTGCCTCTCCGATACGACCACGTCCTCCTCGTACAGGTCGAAGCCCCCGAGCCTGACCCTGCCTTTCGCCCTGAGGTGTGTCACGAGCTCGTTCCCGTCCATCTGCTCCAGCATGCGAGAGACCTCGGATGCGGATTCCTTGTACCTCGGCCCGAGGGTCCTCAGGTTGGGGGAGACCACGAACTCCACCATGCTCCCCCTGGACTCGACGCACTTGACCCTCTTGACATTGAGTTCCTCTGAGAGCATCTTCTCGTACCTGCGCAGGACCCACGCGTTGTCCCTGCCAGCCGCGATGACGGCCTCGTCGAGCGGTTGCCTCAACTTCACGTTCGCACCCCGTCTCGCGGTCCTCCCGACCTCGACTGCCTGCCTGACCAGCGCCATCTGGGACTCGAGGGACGGGTCGACCTGGGCGCAGTCGGCGACAG
Organism: Thermoplasmata archaeon; assembly: GCA_041304525.1. Lineage (GTDB taxonomy): Archaea > Thermoplasmatota > Thermoplasmata > UBA10834 > UBA10834 > UBA9653. The sequence goes on from JBFYNF010000112.1 coordinate 7,896, forward strand.
GGAAGGCCTCGAGGTGCACGGACCCCTTCTGACCCATGAGGCATCTGTACAGCCAATCCGAGAAGAACGGCGCCGCTGGAGCCATCATCAGTGAGAGGGACGTCAAGCATTCGTGGAGTGTCGCGTGGGCGGAGAACCGGTCCTCAGGGTCGCTCTCGACCCAGAAGCGTCTTCTGGACCTGCGGACGTACCAGCCGCTGAGGTCGTCGATGAACTGGACGATTGCGTGCACTGCGGACTGTATCTCGAGGGCGTCGAAGCCTGCCCTCACGTCCTTCATCGTCGAGTTGAGCCTGGAGATGATCCATCTGTCAAGGTCATGGGTCCGCTCCTTCGCCCTCTGACCGGTGTAACCATAGGCGTTCGCGTTCGACGAGTAGAAAGCGTACAGGTTCAGGACCGTTGTGAACGTGCCGAACATGGCCTTCCTCACGTCCTCCATGGAGAACCGGACCGGCTGCCAGACAGGGGAACCGAGCAGGTACAGCCTCGCAGCGTCCGCGCCCACGGACGAGAACACCTCGCCCGGGAGCACGGTGTTCCCAGATGAGGGTTTCATGACCCTTCCCTTGTCATCCATCAGATGCCCGAGCACGAGCACGGACCTGAACGCGGGAGCGTCGAACAGAAGCGTGCTGACCACGTGCTGCGTGTAGAACCAGCCCCTCGTCTGGTCCGCGGATTCCGTGATGAAATCGACCGACCTGTGGGTCTCGAACTCGGCCATGTTCTCGAACGGGTAGTGGTACTGCGCGAACGGGGCGCACCCAGAGTCGTACCAGCAGTCCAGCACATGATGCTCCCTGGACATCTGGCCCCCACACTCAGGGCAGCGGAGCTTCACAGCGTCGATGTGCGGCCGGTGCAGATCCATGGAGGCCGGGAACGGGGCCACGGAGAGTCCTGACAGCTCCTGGATGCTCCCGACACATACCTGATGACCTTTGTCGCACGTCCAGATTGGCAGTGGGGTTCCCCAGTACCTGCTCCTGCTGACCGACCAGTCCTTCGCGTCCTCGATGAAGTTCCCGAACCTGCCGTCCCTGTAGGCCTCCGGCACCCACCTGATGCCTGCATTGAGCTGGACCATCCGCGATTTCGCCTCCGAGGCGCGCACGGACCAGACTTTCCTCAGCTTGTGCATCAGCGAGCTGTGGCACCGCCAGCAGAAAGGGCTCGATCGCTTAACCAGACCCCATCTGAACAGGAGGCCTCTGGCTTCCACCATGCGGACGACCTCCGACGAGGCATCATGGACGCTCCTGCCTGAGAGCTCCGGTACGGCGTCGGTGAACCTGCCAGTATCATCCACGGGGTCGAAGAGGGGCAAACCCTCGGCCACGCCTATCTCGTGGTCGGCCGACGCGTACGGGGGGGACACGTGCATGATGCCTGTGCCTTCCTCCTTGGCGACTTCCTGCGAGTCAACGATCCTGAAGCCGCGGCCGTCGAAGTTGTGAAACTCGAATATGGGTTCGTAGGACAGGCCGACGAGCTCAGAGCCCTGCATTGTCTTCACTGCCTTGGCCGACGGCCCCAGGAGCTGGGCCTTCTCCTCGGCCACGAGCAACTGCTCGCCCGCAAGGTCGAACATCGTGTACCGCTTCGACCCGTCTACTGCCAAGAGGGCGTTCGCGACCAGGGTCCAAGGCGATTCGGTGTAAACGAGCGCGGATGCGTCGAGGGATGGGATCCTGAACCTGACCATGACCCATCTGACCTCGGTCTCCTCGAAGCCGAGGGCCACCTCGTGAGTGCTGAGGGATGTGCCGCACCTGGGGCAATAAGGGACGACCTGAGAGGCCTTCTTCAGGAGGCCTTTCGAATGCAGCTGCTTGAGAGACCACCAGACGCTCTCGATGTACTCGTTCGACATCGTCAGATAGGCATCCTCGTAATCGATCCCGTAGCCCATCCGGCGGCTCATCTCCTCCCAGTCGGCCTTGTAACGCATGACGCTCTCGCGGCACAGCGCATTGAACCTTTCCACGCCGTAGGACTCTATCGCCGCCTTTCCGTCGACGCCTAGGCTCCTCTCCACCTCGAGCTCGACCGGGAGTCCGTGGCAGTCCCAACCTGCGATGTACGGGACGACCATGCGGCCGTTCATGATATGATACCTGAGGAAGGCGTCTTTCACCGCGCGCGTGAGCGCGTCTCCCATGTGCGGCGGCCGGTTCGCCGTCGGGGGGCCTTCGCAGAAGACAAGAGGTTCCCCGCCCCGCATCCGCTCCTTGACCTTGGAGAGGATGTTCTCCTCTCCCCAGAGCGCCAAGACCTCTGCCTCGATCTGGGGCAGGGTCTCCCCGGCGGGTTCTCGGTAGCACCTCTTCATGCAACAGACGCCTCCAAAAGGGTTCTATCACAAACTCGGCAATGGTGGCACGAATCAGCCTATGATTATAATCAGGAGCTGGCCAGCCGAGTTCATCGGATTGTTTGGAACGACGGGAACGATATATAATACCTAGTCGCGGCCGATGGACGCTATTGGGCATTAGCCGGGTTCGGAGACCCAGCGGCCATGACTAGCCTTGTCATGCCAGGCGTCGGGATTGCTGGCTCGCGTACGGGGACCAAAAGGCATTTAAGAAAGTACTAAATAATAGAGGGTGTATAGCGCGCCAGCGTGCAATCCATGGTCTCGGGTGGTGCCCAGGGCCAGATGGGGTGAACACGGATGGAAGAGCCCTTGTGCAACGTAGAGTTTCTGAAGAGCAATGCATCGTACGTGGCTAGAGTACAGAGTGACCTGGGCGGCGTCAGGGAGTACCGGAGCGCCTCTTTGGAGGAGATACTAGAGCAGGTCATCATAGATCTCCAAGAGGAGTTCGAGGGAGCGCGTCTATAGGGTCACGCACACGCGAGCGTTGGACGGGTAGCTGATCGCGAAGAAGGGTTCGCCGGAGCCGAGTTCATCCTCGACAGCGTCGGGCGTGGGCACCACAGGTCGAGGCGGGCCGACAGGGGGCGCTTGAATGGAAGAGAAGGACAAGAAGGAGTACGAGGAGATCATATCGTCGTACTACGGCGAGGACCAGGTCGCGGCTCTGGTGAACTTCAAGATAGACACCAAGGGCTCGGACATGGTGGCGCAGAAGATAGCGGAATTCAGCTACGTCGAGGATGTGTTCCTCGTCACTGGTGACACGGACATCATCGCCAAGGCCAGGTTCCCGAACTACGCGGCCCTCAAGAAGTTCATAGTCGACGACGTCGCGAGCATCGAAGGTGTGAAGGAGACAAAGACCTTCATGGTCGTGACGACATTCAAGGAGCGCGGGAAGATCAAGGAGCCGGAAGAGGAGCAGAAGGAGTAGGCCTCTCCCGGTCGTCATTCGAACGATGTTTCGGCAAGGTGGTCTCTAATGGATATGGAAACGAGGCTCAGACAGATAATGGAGGTGCTGGACCAGCTGGCGGACGATAACTCCGTGCCGAGGAACATCAGGCGCGGGGCGACCCAGGCCAAGGAGCGCCTCTCCCAGAAGCAGGAGGCGCTCGACATCAGGAGCGCCAGCGCGATCATGATACTCGATGAGCTAGCTAACGACCCGAACATACCGTTGCACGGGCGGACGCTGATCTGGAACATCATCAGCCAGCTCGAGACCGTGAAGTGAGCCCTGGGGGCTGAGACGCGTGTCCTCCCTCTCGGGACGGCGATTTTTCTGTTCCTGGAGCGGAGGCAAGGACTGTTGCCTCGCGTTCCACAAGGCAGTAGAGCTGGGGGCTGTGCCCCACTCGCTCGTGACGATGCTAAGGGAAGATGGAGAGAGATCACGTTCCCACGGGTTGCCCGTCAGCGTCCTCAAGGCACAGGCGGAGGCACTAGGTGTACGGCTCATAACACGCGCGACCTCGTGGGATGGCTACAGGGCAGCGTTCCTCGACGCGTTGACAGAGGTGCGCTCCGACGGTGTCGATCTGGGCGTCTTCGGAGACATCGACATGGAGGATCACCGCAAGTGGGTCTCAGACACATGCTCTGAGGTGGACATCGAGCCACTGCTGCCCTTGTGGATGCATGAGCGCGAGACACTCCTGGAAGAGTTGCTAAGCTCAGGATACAGAGCGATGATCATCGCTGTCAAGGAGCAGGCTTTGGACCCCCGGTATCTCGGCAGGAGCCTTTCACAAGACACGATTCGGGACCTTGGATCCGAGGGCATCGACCTCTCCGGGGAGGCTGGGGAGTACCACACGGTGGTTACCGACGGACCCGTATTCAAACGACCGTTGCGCATCGAGAAGGGGGCTGTAGCCTCGAAGGATGGATACTCCTTCCTTGAGGTGGACGTGCTCCGCGACAGCAACAGCAGGAACGGGATACATTTAAGTGCATCCAGCGATAATCCGCCGGGCGAGCGGCTGTAGTCTAGTGGTTAGGACTGAAGCTTCCCAAGCTTCAAGCCCGGGTTCGAATCCCGGCAGCCGCACTCAACCTTCATGATCATTGAACTCAGGAAAGATTCAGCATCGCCACTTTCTTCTCTGGGTCGATCTCCCGAGTCGACCGGACACCGTCCAATCTCAGGATCCCGATCTCGTTGGCCATCCAGACCTTTCCCCTAAGGAGATGGCCACCGAACATCCTGTGCTCTCTATCCGCGACTGAGACATGGATATGGACCCTGTGCTCACCGTATCCGGAGATTACACCCTGGATCGACAAGAGTTCGTGCGGCTCGGAATATGACTTGCTGATGTATTCCCCCTTTTCGAAATATCCGAGTTCGAAGTCGGTGATCATCCCAAGGCCGGTGCATATCAGCATGGTGGACCTCGAGTCTCTGGCCGACTTCAGTATGGAATCTATGATATCCTCGCCATCATCGAGCCTGAGTATGTGCACCGGACCGCTCCTTCCCTGCTGCATTGACCCTACCTCTAACCAGTATGCACATTCGACCCAAAGTAGTTGCGCAGAACGAGCTGCGGCTGATTACTAACATCCGAATCGGTCCCTGGCCCGGAGGCATATGGCATTCCATCAGCCACCAGTAATAGGCGACAAATCGGTGGCTCGGGAGCTGTTGACGGTACTTCGTGTTCACGATCGCGATCAGCATCATCCTGAGGGTGTTCTGGAGATGGTGTGGCCGCATCGGAGGGCTGATGCTTCGGTGCGACCTCGGATCGGGCTACGCAGCCTCGAAGACCTTCTTGATCCGCTCCATGGCCCAGTCTATCTCGGCCTTGGTTATGACCAGGGGCGGGGCGAACCTGACGGTCTTCTCGTGAGTGTCCTTCGCGAGCACGCCATCCTCCATCAGCTTCTCGCAGATGGGCCTGACGGTTTCGCCTGGACCCAGATGGAACTCGACTCCGATCAGTAGGCCTTTGTACCGGATGGCTTTGATCTTCGTGGTCTTGATCTCCCTCAGCTTCTTCACGAAGTACTCCCCCATCTCCTTCGACTTCACGTCCAGCTTCTCGTCCACGAGCACATCCAGGGAGGTCTCCGCGATAGCACAAGCAAGGGGGTTCCCGCCGAACGTGCTCCCGTGGGAGCCTGGGTTGAACA
>JBFYNF010000113.1:0-9752 GCA_041304525.1 Thermoplasmata archaeon
CCTTGGCCACGGCACTGCCGGTGAGGTCGGGTGCGTCCAGGAGCCCGTCCTTGACCGCCCAGTATAGGGTCTCGGGGTCCGTGAGCGGGTCCTCTGGCCTCTTATGGCCAGCCCGCTTGACCGCGTCCACGAGGAACTTCGCGTCCTTGATCAACTGAACCTTACGCGCGGCCACCGCAGGGTCGGCGAGAGGATCAGGCAGACCGAGCAGCGCCTTCTGGACCGCCCCTCGGGCGATCATGCAGCTCTCGATGACGTCATCGGCGGTCGCCACATGGTCGGCCTCGCTGAACCCCACCACATGGACTATGTGCGGTCTCAGGAACATGGCAGAGAAGACCGAAGCGGCCATCTGCCCCTTGGCCACCTGTGGTGAGGATGACAGGGATGCGAGCCCTGAGCGCACCATCCTCAGCACCTTGAATGTATCGTTGGCCAGGGATTCGACCATCTCCTGCTTCGCGGCCATCTTCGCAATGTCCATCGAGGGCGAGATCCCGTTGGGCGTGTCGAACATGAACTGACAGACGTAGGTCCTCACGCCGAGTGCTCGTGCGTTGTACGCGGCGATGTATGCAGTCGCGAGTTCGACGGTGTCCCCGCACTTTCTTAGGGCCCACTGGTGCGACTCGTTCACTTCGACTGGGACGCCCATCTTGACGTAGTGTCGGATGGCTGCCTGGTTCTCCGCGACGGCCTCTTTCAGCGGTCTCTTGGATCTCCCGTCGAGTTCGCTGTACCACATGAGAGGGACCGCCCCCCATGCGATGTCGATGGTATCCTTGAGCATGTCCGCCCATTTGACGAGGTCCCTGGTGCCGCTGTAGCACCTGAGGAGTGGGTGGCTCCCCACCCTCGTCGCATCCCTGATGGCCATGAGGTCCTCCCCGGTCCTGATGGGGGCGCCGCCAGCGCCGTCGAGCTTCGGGTCCATCTCGTGCCTTCTGAAGAAGGATTCCTGGGCGTTCTGATCCGGCGCTATGGACAGGATGTCGAGCGCCCGGCTCTCCGCGATCCTCCTTGCTCCCAGCACAGTCTCCTTCATGTCTGGTAGGCCGAAGTGATGTCGTATGAGCGGTAATGGGAACGACGCCTCGACACGGGTGACAAGGTCAGAGCTGGGCACGCTGGAACCTCTGCTGGAGATGCCTCCCTTGAGGGCGACGACTATCGCGTCCTGTGGCTCGCTGCCGTCGAACACAGCTTGGAAGACGCCCGTCTCTCGCGCTATCGCGGCCACAGGGGGTGTTCCGCCGAAGAAGTATCTGGGCTTCCGGAGTTCGGGGTCGGCCTCCAGCGCGCATTTGAGCTCGTCCAGGATCGCTTGGGCGGACCCGGGGCTGAGTCTGTAGCTCACGGCGACGATGTCCGGAACCTCCTTCTTGACGCTCTCTAGAAGGGTCCTTATCGGGACGGCCGGGCCCAGGAAGACGGTAGTGTGCCCATGAGTCCTTGCGGCTGACAGGAATGCCTGGATGCCTGCGACGTGGACGCAGTTCCCTACGGCGGCGCCAAGTATCCTCACTTCTGCACCCCCCTGAGCGCGAGCATCCTGATCTGCTCCACGGACTTGCCCGCGAGCCCGACCCTCTTCATGGTCCTTCCCTCTGCCCAGAAGTTGATCCCGTGGATGCAGGATGCCATGTGTATGAGCGCGGATAGAGTGGGCGTCTTCACGCCCAGCTGCATGCCAGCGGACACCATTGGCACGAGGCTCATCGGCACATCTTCGAGTATGTATCGGTGAGTGAGTGTCGCAGGTGCTCTCACGCCTTTGTATCCAGGGGTCGCCTGGATCGCATCGTAGAGGGTCCTGCCTGGCGAGCCATAGGCTAAGTACAGCCACTCCCTGGCCGTGTGGAGGTGCACGCCGAGGGCGGTTCCCAGGGCGACCCGCTCAGAGTCTGCCGCCTCGAGAACCTTCGCCGTGGATGGTGATATGCCCTCGAGGTAGTACTCGAAGTCGCCGTGCGTAGACTCTATCCTCGCGGCGTTCAGGATCGTCAGTGATGGATGGAATATCGCCCCGATATTGTCGAGGCTCGTCTCGAGCACATTGCTCGCGGCGACGAACTCGGGGAAAGCCTTCCTGAGGTCATGGAGGACGTCAGGTGTCTTGTGGGCGGGGATGGCTGCCACGGGGACTGAGTTCTTGACCTGCAGGATACGCGCCCTGGCGAACTCCGCGTGCCTCGACACATAGATGAAAGTCTGCGCTTCCGAGACCGTCGGTGGACGCCTTGCTCCAGTCTCTTTCATCACCTGGGTGAACTCGAGTGCGCCGAAGGTCCTTCCGGGGTGCAGGACCACGATCTGATCTGGCTTGACGTGCGGCGCGACCAGTTGCGCAACTTGCCGATGGCCCGAGGACGGCACAACGACCATGATGAGGTCCGCCCCATCGATGGCTGCCGCGATGTCGTCCGTGGCCAACTCCAGCTCCCCGAAGCCCTCGACCTCCCCCTCGACGTCGATGCCACCCCTGTCAATGACATTGTCCACTCTCTCGCGGGTGCGGTTCCATAGCCTCGTACGGAACCCCATGATGGCGAGGTGCCCTGCCATGGCCAGGCCTCCATGGCCTGCGCCGAGGACGGCGAACACTGGTTTTCGTTCTCTCCTCTTCTTTGCGGACATAGGCTGTCGCCGGTTCCGTCATAAATCAATAGGATGTCTCTTTGTGAACCATGGAGGTGGGTCGAGGCATCCTGTGAGTAAATGTGAATAATGATGAGTAACTATTAATTTGTTGCCCGTCTTTCTCATGGCGCGGAAACAAACGTGGAGAGAGTCTGATAGGATGGTCGGTTCGACAACCAAGAATCTTGTGAAGTGGGTCATCCAGTCTGACAGGCGCCTGGTCACCTTGAGATGCTTCAAGCACGCGCAGTTCCTCGGAGCGTCCGATATCTCCCAGAGCACTGGCCGTTCGATCCAGAACTCCAGCACAGCGCTCTCCGAGCTTGAGAAGGTGCGCGTGGCGGAACAGCTCGAGCCCGGCAGACGCACGTGGAAGAAGTACCGCCTCACGGACACTGGTAAGGTGGTGCTGGAGTATGTGGAGCGTGAACTGAGCACGGGCATGTTCGAGAGGCTCGCGGACGAGTTCTCGTTCCGGTACGTCCGAGATGCCTTCCGTCTGATCGTCACCGAGCCTATCATCGTCACGAAGGGGATGGGGCTCAGGGACGTCGTCGAGAAGGTCCTCGAGGACCCGAGGACTCGTAGCGCGTATGTCGTCGACTCGAAGCACAGGGTCGTCGGCATGATCGCCCTGAAGGAGATGCTCGAAGCGATAGAGGGTTCACTGTCGCTGTTCGAGAATGTCCGGCCGCCCGCAAGGCTGAGGCAGAGGCGCAAGTTGACGCCGTTCTCTGTCGAGGCGCACATGTTCAAACCCGTGACTGTGATGGAGGATGACAGGATCATCGACGCCCTCGAGAAGATGATCGAGCACGGGCAGGAGGACCTGCCCGTTGTGGATGAGAACGGCGTTCTCATAGGGGAGCTGAACGGCTTCGAGATACTGCTGCTCGGAAGCGAGGTCATGAGGCGCCAGGAGAGGGGCCTGGAGACGGGCGCGTGAAGATGCACTGACCCCCCCTGCCACACCCCCATTTTCGACAGAGGAAGTTTTAAATGGGGTAACCGGATATGCGCGGTAATGGTTCCAAAGGAACGCATAGAGAAGATAGTGGAGGGCTACGACAAGGACAAGATAACCGTAGCGACCGTTTGTTCCCACACTTCCCTGCAGATATTCGACGGCGCCCGCAAGGAGGGCTTCAAGACCCTGGGCATAACCGTCGGTCAGAACATCAAGTTCTACGATGCTTTTCCGAAGGGCAAGCCCGACGAGTTCCTGAAGGTCGGTTCATACCTCGACCTGCTTGACATGGCGGACGAACTCGCTGCCAGGAACGTCATACTCGTGCCCCACGGGTCCTTCGTGGAGTACATGACCCCGAAGAAGTTCGAGGAGCTCGAGGTCCCCACATTCGGCAACAGGCGCGTGCTCGAGTGGGAGAGCAACAGGCACATGGAGCGCCAGTGGCTCGCGTCTGCGGGCGCAGAGATGCCGAACATCATCGAGGACCCGAAGATGATAGACCGGCCCGTGCTCGTCAAATACGATGGCGCGAAGGGTGGGCGCGGTTTCTTCATCGCGAAGGACTACCCTGACTTCAAGCTGGGGATAGACAGCTCGCAGAGGTTCACCATCCAGGAGTACGTGCTCGGCACCAGGTACTACATACACTTCTTCTACTCGCCCGTGAGGACCGAGGGGTACAAGCTCAAGAAGGGCGTGCTCGAGCTCCTGAGCATGGACAGGAGGGACGAGTCCAATGTCGATGAGATGTACAAGCTGGGTGCGCAGGAGGAGCTGAAGAAGCTCGGCCTGTTCCCGTCGTTCGTCGTCACTGGCAACATACCAGTTGTCGTCAGGGAGTCGCTCCTGCCCAAGCTGCTCGAACTGGGCGAGAAGGTCGTCGAGCGCTCGATCGAGCTGTTCGGCGGTATGATAGGTCCATTCTGCCTCGAGAGCATCGTCACGGACGACCTCAGGATCAAGGTGTTCGAGATATCTTCCAGGATAGTCGCAGGCACCAACCCGTTCATATCCGGCTCGCCGTACTCAGATCTGCTGGAGCTGGATGTGTCGACCGGCCGGAGGATCGCCCAGGAGATCAAGTTCGCCAAGGACAACGATGTGCTCCCGGAGGTGCTCTCGTGAGACAGTACTACTTCATACTCGCCGACTCTGAGCTGGAACTGATCCCGCCCGAGATCGTCAACGAGAGGTGCGTGCTCAACAACGCCCGCGCCCGCGGCAAGGCGCCAGAGAAGATACTCCTCGACGCGTCGCACCACCACCCCGCGTTCGGGAAGATCAGGGAATCGGACAGGCGTGGCCGGCCAGATATCCCGCATTTCTTCCTCATGCTCTGTCTCGATTCCGACCTCTCGGTCCAGGGACGGCTGAGGGCGTTCGTGCACACGCGCAACAACGATGTCATCGCGGTGAACCCGGAGACGAGGCTCCCGCCGAACTACCCGCGCTTCGTCGGCCTCATAGAGACGTTGTACGAGAAGCAGGTCGTGCCCTCCGCCGAGAACGCCCTCCTGGAGCTGAGGCATGGCGTGACCCTGGAGACGCTCGTGTCGGCGCTGAAGCCGGACGAGGTCGTCGTCCTGGACACGAACGGCGAGAAGACGGACTCCTTCGCGGAGAAGGTAGCCGAGCTCAAGGGCGACAGGATAGCCATCATCGTGGGCGGCTTCTCGAAGGGCACGTTCAGGTCCGACATGACCAAGCTGAAGCCCAAGCGTTACTCACTCGGAGACCGCATGATGAAGGTCTGGACGGTGACGGCTAAGGTCCTGTGCTCTGTGGACGTCTCTGAGAAGTACGGGGACATGCTGGCATCGAAGAAGCCGAAGCCCTCGAAGGATAAAGCACATTCCGGCGAAGTAGCGGGGCCGAGTCCCCAGGCATCTCCGAAGCCTGCGAAGGCTAAAGCACCTTCAAAACCTCGTCCCGCTCGGAAGAAGAAAGCGGAGTAGACCTTCCTCCGCGGACGAGCCTGGACACACCCTTCTTGGCAGCGACCTTCCCCACTACGCTCGCCCTGATGCCGTCCTTCTTCAGGGCCGATACATACGCCTCAGCGTCCCCTTGCTCGAATGTCGCGAGGAGGGCGCCCGAGCCCAGGAGGCCGAGCGGGTCGATGCCGTAGTGGGCGCATATGCGGTTCGTCTCCGGCCCTATGGATATCTCGTCCGCCCAGAGCTCGAACGACTTGCCAGACGCTTCCGCCATCTCGCGGACGCCCATGCTCACGCCGCCCTCGGTCGGGTCGTGCATCGAGTGGACGCCGAACTGGAGCGCGGTCCTGGCCTCTGGTACGACCGACAGCCCTGGGTCCGTGAGATACTTCGCCGCCCGGTCCACGAACCGCTTGTCGAACACTTCCAGCAGCTCCTTCCTCTTCTCCCTCGCGATGAGCGCGGTGCCTTCTATGCCAGCGCCCTTCGTCAACACCAGCGCATCTCCCGCCTCGGCCGCTGATGTGAGCACGGGGGTGCTTCCGACGAGCACGCCGTGCATGTCGCCGACCACGATGGGCCGGTCTATGCCTGGCGTGACCTCCGTGTGCCCTCCTGTGACTGCGATGTCCAATGTCTTCGCGGCCTCGGATATCTGTTTGAATATGTCCTCTACGAGCGCCTCGTCCGATCCTTCCGGAAGGAGAATAGCGGCCTGGAACCAAGCGGGTTCAGCTCCCCTGGTCGCCACGTCGTTCGCGTTCACGTTGACCGCGTACCACCCGATCATGTCCGAGGCGTAGGTGACCGGGTCCGTCTTGAGGACGAGCGTGTAGGGCCCGAGCTTGACCAGGGCGGCGTCCTCGCCGACCTTCGGTCCGAGGAGCACCCTTTGGTCGGGCGCTCCCTTGTGCTTGAGCATCCTCTTCAGGAGCTCCGGGGGCAGCTTTCCGGTCCTGAGCCTCACGGTCTATTCGAACGCGTTAGCCGGATAATAGCGTTTGCGTATTCTGGACGGAGAATCGGCACGATGACGAAACTAGGACAACAACGCTTTATATTGTGGGTATTCCTGACCCCTTCTTGGCGAGAACCATGATCGCAGACCGCATCAAGAACGTGAAAGACTCCGGGACGATGAAGATGAAGGAGATCGCCGGCCAGAAGAAGGCCGAGGGGAAGAAGATCATCTCCTTCACCGTCGGGGAGCCGGACTTCGACACGCCGAAGCACATAGTGGAGGCGGCGAAGAAGGCGTTGGACGAGGGCAAGACGAGGTACCTGGACGCACCAGGTCTGCCCGCGCTCAGGGAGGCCATCGCGAAGAGGAGCAAGGACGGCAGCGGGATACCTTGCGACGCGTCCAACGTCCTGGTGACGCCCACGAAGCAGGCGATATTCGAGACTATCATGGCGACCGTGAACCCCGGCGAGGAGGTCATCATGCCTGACCCCGCATGGGTCACTTACGAGCCGTGCGTCGCGCTGGCTGGAGGCAAGGCTGTGCCGGCGACCACCAGGGAAGAGTCTGAGTTCAGACTGCTGCCTGAGACCGTCGCCGAGCTGATCACGCCAAAGACGAAGATGATACTGATCAACTCGCCCTCTAACCCGTGTGGTTCCGTCGCGACCAAGGAGGATATCAAGGGGCTCGCGGACCTCGCGAAGGACCACGACCTCGTGGTGCTCTCTGACGAGGTGTACGAGAAGATCATGTTCGACGGGCTGAAGCACTACTCCATCGCTGCCGAGCCCGGGATGTTCGACAGGACGATCACGGTGAACGGATTCTCGAAGACCTATGCCATGACCGGCTGGAGGCTCGGCTGGCTCGTCGCGCCGAAGCCGTTGTTCAAGGCGGTCAACAAGGTTCAGCAGCACTCGATCACGCACGCGACGACATTCGCCCAGTACGGCGGGCTCGCGGCTCTGACCGGTCCGCAGGAATGCGTCAGTCAGATGGTCAAGGAGTTCAGCGAGCGCAGGGACCTCGTGATGAGGCTGATGAAGGAGATACCCCAGCTGCACTGCGACAAGCCCAAGGGCGCGTTCTACGTGTTCCCGAGGTACGAGGGCAAGATGGACTCCGAGGCGATGGCCCTCTATCTTATGGACAAGGCCGAGGTGGCGCTCACGGGCGGCGCCTCGTTCGGCGGCGCTGGCGCGCAGCACTTGCGCATATCCTACGCCACGAACAAGAAGAACATCGAGGATGGCATGACCAGGCTAAAGAAGGCCTTCGAGGGCATGTGAGCCGCCCCTCCCAAACTACTTCCTCTTCCTCAATTTCTGGACTCTCTTCACGACCTTCTTCCTGATGATTCTTGGCTCCTCGGACAGCATGCTGGTCGCCGGGTACTTCTCGAGGTCCAGCCGCTTCATCATCATGTGAGGTTTGAAGCCCAGCTGGCCCCAGGCGGACCTCGCCTCGAGGTTCGCCGCGGCGACGTTGAGCTGGACGGTCGTGACCTTGTTCCTGTGGAACCATCTGAGGGCGACCTTGAGCATCTCCTTGGTCACGCCCCGCTTACGGTACTCCGGACGCACGTACACATCGGAGACGACGCCGATGGTCTTCTCCTTGAACACGGGGGCGTTCGGTGTAAGGAGACACAGCATGAACCCGACCATCTTCTCGCTCTGGACGGCCACGAGTAGCTTGGTGCTCTTCTCTGAGAACTTCCTCGCGAGATACTTGGAGTACTTCTCCTTGCCGTCCTCGGACAACGTGAAGTGAGGGGACAGCCTGGTGTGGTGCTCTATCATCATCTCCCAGAGGTCGATGACATCTCCGAGGTCCCCTATGCGCGCCTCGCGTATCTCAATCCTGAGCGTGGCTACAGTCTCACCCCGTCCCCTGTTGGGCGCGGCTTGCGATGGTCTTAGCGCCCTTATAATCTCACGTACGTCGCGGACTTCAGGTCCGGGATGGCCCTGACCTTGTCCATGACCTCGGGAGGTATCTGGTCGTCTATCTCGAGTATCATGACCGCAGGGCCGCGTGTCTGGCTCCTCGCGACCTCCATGCTGGCGATGTTGACGTCGTTGTCACCGAGGACCGTGCCGACCTTCCCGATCATCCCGGGCTTATCCATGTGCGATATCAGGAGCAGGTCGCCCTCGGGGACGATGTCGACCATGTTGCCGTCTATCTCGACGAACCTCGGGCCCTTGTCGGGCATGAGGGAGCCGGCGACGGAGACAGTTATCCCGTCCGTGTGCATCGTGACCCTGATGAGGTTCTTGTACGGGCCAGCGTCCTCGGACGTGGATGAGACTATCTCTATCCCCCTGGCCTTCGCAAACGAGAGGGCGTTGATGTAGTTGACCGTGAACTCCTCCGAGATTGGCTTCAGGAGGCCGGTGACGACGGATGCGGCTATGATCCTGACGTCCTTCTGCGCAAGGTCGCCCCTGCACGAGACCTCGACCTTGCCAGTGCCGCACTGCCCGAGCTGGCATATGAAAGTCCCCAGCTTCTCCGCGAGCGGCATATAGGGCACTATCTCCGGGTCGAGCTTCGCCGGTAGGTTGACTGCGTTCCTGATGATGTTGTCCTTGAGGTACGCGATGACCTGCTCGGCTATCTCGGAGCCGACATCCTCCTGGGCCTCCTTCGTGGTCGCGCCCAGGTGCGGCGTGAGCACGACGCTGTCCAGCGTCAGGAGCTTCGAGCCCTTCGGCGGCTCCTCGTTGAACACATCGACCGCCGCGCCCGCGATCCTTCCCTCTGACAGCGCTTCATAGAGCGCGTCCTCGTTCACCACGCCTCCTCTGGCGCAGTTGACGATCATGGCGCTCTTCTTCATCCTGGAGATCTCCGACTTGCCGAGCATGTCCTTGGTCTGTGGCGTCAGGGGCGTGTGCACGGTGACGAAGTCCGCCTCCTCGAGGAGCCGGTCGAGTGTGACGAGCCTCACATGGAGCCTCACGCCTACCTCGGGTGACACGAGCGGGTCGTACGCGATGACCTTCATGCCGAGCGCAGACGCGCGCCTCGACACCTCGGCCCCGACCCTGCCCAGGCCCACTATGCCCAGGGTCTTGCCTGATATCTGGACGCCCTTCAGTTCCTTCCTCTTCCACTCGCCCTTCTTGGTCGATGCATCTGCCTGCGGTATCTTCCTCGCGAGCGAGAACAGGAGTCCGATCGTGAGCTCCGCGGTGGAGATGACGTTCCCGGACGGGGCGTTCATGACGAGTAT
>JBFYNF010000114.1:0-6318 GCA_041304525.1 Thermoplasmata archaeon
CGGCGTCATGGATGTCATCGCCCCTGGGGTCATCCCTGGCAGCGATACCGCGCACCTCGCGCTGTTCGGATACGACCCTTACACGGCGTATTCCGGCCGGGGCCCTATAGAGGCAGCCGGGGCCGGCCTCGAGGTGCGGAAGGGGGATGTCGCGTTCAGGTGCAATTTCGCCACGGTCGACCCGACCTTGGTGGTCACTGACCGCAGGGCAGGTAGGATCAAGTCCGGGACGGATGAGTTGGCCAAGGCCCTATCAGGTCTCATGATCGAGGATGTCGAAGTACTGTTCAAGGAAGGTTCAGAGCACAGGGGCGCGCTCCTCTTCAGAGGTCCCGGTCTTGACCCGAGGGTCACGGACGCGGACCCTCACCACGAGGGGAAGGTGCTGGAATCGAGGGGGCTCGTCCCAGAGGCTGAGAAGACCGCTCGTGTACTGAACGAGTTCGTCAGGATGTCGCACCGCCTGCTGGATTCGTCCAGGGTGAACGTCGAACGGAAGAGCGCGGGCCTCCCGCCCGCAAACATAGTGTTGCCGAGGGGCGCGGGCGGCCTCGGGGACCTGGCGCCGATGCCCAGCATGTACGGCACCAAATGCGCCGCTGTGGCTGGTGTCACGCTCGTGAAGGGCCTGTGCAGGCTCGTGGGCATGGACGTGGTGGATGTGCCCGGGGCGACGGGCGGGCTCGACACCGACTACAAGGCGAAGGGCGACGCGGCGCTCAGGGCGCTCGAGTCGTACGATCTCGTGTTCATGAACATCAAGGCCAGCGACATCGCGGGCCACGACGGTGATTTCAGGCTCAAGGTCCAGGTCATCGAGAACATAGACTCGATGCTGGCGAACATGCTCGACGACATGCACGAGGACGTCGTCGTCGTCCTCACGGCGGACCATTCGACACCCGTGAGCGTCAGGGACCATAGCGCGGACCCGGTACCCGTCGCCATCTCTGGTGGCGGGGCAAGGATAGACCACGTGAAGGAGTTCGACGAGATGTCAGTTGCGTCCGGGGCTCTGGGCAGGATCCGCGGCAGGGACCTGATGCCCATAGTCATGGGAGTCGCGGACAGGGCTAAGAAGTTCGGCGCGTGAGCCTGTCGCTTGGCACTTCTCGGCGAGCGCCTCGTTGATCATTTCTGCCAGGACGTGGCCTATCACGTTCACAAACGCGGACTTGGTCTTCTGGATGCTCATGAGCCTGCGCTTGATGTTCATCGCGAAGTGCACGCCCAGGGGACAGAACGGCGATGTGGGCCGGAATGTCAGGCTGACCTTGTCCTTGGAGACCTTGAGGTCGGATATGAGTCCCATCTCGTAGACGTTCATGTTGGTGTGAGGGTCGACGATCTCCTTGAGCGCGGCGACAACCTGTGCTTCGGTCGGCATCTGTGGTCTCCTGGTGCGTCGTTTCATGAGTCTATGGACTGGACCTAGTTTAAGTTGTTGACTATGTGGTGCGGTGTCTGGCGCGGCGCTGAGGCATGTCTTACGTCTGTCATCTCATATCGAGTGTCTTTGCTTCTTGAAGTAGTCCATGACGATCTTCCGCTGCCCCTTCCTCAGTATCTCGGACAGGGTCGAAGGCGACACATCGAACATCCTCGCCAGCTCCCTGAGGCTTATGCGTTTCGGATAGTCGAAGTAACCCCGATCGAACGCGACCTGTGTGATCTTGTCCTGCCGCTCCGTGAGTGTCTCCTTGTCGTCGATCTTCGTGAGCTTGACGAGCTCTACCTCCACGCTCTTGCTCTTGAGGTGGTCGAAGATGTCCTTGAGGACACTCTTCTCGCTCAGGATGATCGTCCACTCGACCTTCCCATTGTCCTTCGACAGGGCCGAGATGAGGAACACGTCAGCGTCTGTGAGTATCCTGCAGATCTCGCACCTTGAGGTCGTGACGGCGCTCAGGACCTTCCCCTTCTCGGTGACGGTCGTGTCTACCTTCGAGACGAGAGGGTTCTTCTTGATCGTGTCGAGTATCTCGTCCATCACGTCCGCAGGCGCCTGTATCTCCACCAGGTCCTTGACGCCCTTCTCGGAGAACGGCATCCTGTCAATGACCTTGATGGTCGCCGGGTACTTGGCCGATACGTCGCTCATCCAGTTGTTGGGGATCTTGAGCGATAGCACTGCCTCCATCATGAGTTCCGAGTTCCTCCTATCGAGGAAGCCTCTACGCCCCTCTGTGGGTAAGAACGTTTTGTGCGTATATCTAGTTTCACCACTGCCATTTGGAGCACTTTCAGAGCGGTTGCCGCTGACCTTATTAACGCCGGTGTGGTTGACACGTCCTGGATGGACCTTTCACAGTTCTCCAGGTCATCGGCTATGGTCGACAGCTCGGCCATGTTCGACGAGATGTTGTCGCTCGACGGCGTGTCGACCAGGTCCTCGAGGTGTGCCTTCTGCAAGGGGTCGAAGCTCCTGTGCGGAAAGGACAGGTGTCCCGTGCTCGCGAGGTTCTTCTCTACTACCCGGACCAGGGCGAGGACGGACCGTCTGGACATGGACGGAGCCTCGCCCCCGAGCGTGTTCGTGGGCAGGTTCGGGTATCCCAAGGTCTCGATAGGTCCCATGATACCGCCGTTCCACGGCGACACATCCCTCCTGGACACGCCCGAGCGCTGGGTAGGGCTCCCGATCGACGACATCATCGAGTTCCGGTCCAGCATGGTCCGGGGGATGCATGAGGTCCAGGTGTATGATGTCGACAGTTCGAACAAGCTGGTCGAGCGCACAAGGGAGCTCGCGCTCGCGAAGAAACCCCCGGAGACATTCGCGGAGTTCACGAAGAAGCCCCAGGGGAGGCTCACGGTGGACGACGATGTCGAACCATTCGGGCCTTCGGCGCCCCTGCGCAAGTTCGATATTTCCAATGTGAGGTTCGACGAGAGGCTGGAGAAGGTGTTCTACGACACGGACCTGCTGGCCAAGGACGCGGTCGTGTCCCTGTACGGTGACGGGACCCTGCTCTCTGGCATCCAGAGGGCGTTCAGCGTGGGCGCGTTCGGGATGGGCCGCAGGCGGAGGTTCGTCCCAACCAGGTGGAGTATAACGGCTGTCGACAGCCTCCTGGGCCTGAACATGCTCGAGACGACCAAGACCTTCCCTCTCATCAACGAGTACAGGGTGTACGAGACCGTGAGCCTGGACAACAGGTGGGCGGTCCTGATGATGCCTTCCTCGTGGCGGTACGAGCTCATAGAGGCGTGGTACCCCAAGACCGCGTGGAACCCGCACAGCGACAGGATAGCCATCATCTCCGACCACGAGTTCTTCGACGGGAGGAAGACATATGCGGCCATCGGAGGCTGCTACTACGCGGCGCGGCTGGCCGCGAACGAGATCCTCCAGCGCGAGAGGCGCCAGGCCGGAGTGTGCATCATGAGGGAGTCGCACCCCGGCTACATACTGCCCGTGGGCGTCTGGAACGTGCGTGAGAACGTCAGGGCGGCCCTGAGGAACGAGCCGAGGAGGTTCCAGACGATGACAGATGCCCTGAAGCACGTGTCGACCGTCATGGACATTCCCATGTCCAGGTGGATCAAGAACAGCGCCGTGCTCAAGGACGCGCTCTATCAGAAGCGCATAGACGACGGGTGGGCGTGACCATGGTCAAGCACGTGAGATGCAGGACTGCGCTCTCCGTCTCGAAGCTCCCGGGGCTCGACTGGGCCCTGAACCCGTACAAGGGCTGCGCCCACGGGTGTCTGTACTGCTATGTCCAGGATGTCACCAGCTTCGCGCTCGACAGGCCCTGGGGCTCAATGGTCGAGGCGAAGGTCAATATCGCCCATCAGCTCAAGGGTGAGCTCGCGAAGGGCGTCAAGGGCGTTGTGGGCGTCGGGACGGTCACGGACCCGTACCAGCCAGCCGAGGCGGAACTGGAGCTCACTAGGGGCTGCCTCGCACTCCTGAAGCGGTACCGGTCGCGCATCAGCATATTGACGAAATCGGACCTCGTGCTGAGGGACCTGGACTGGCTGAAGGACTGGGAGGGCGCGGAGGTCGGTATCTCGGTCGGCTGTCCGGATGACAAGGCCGCATCGGCCCTGGAGCCAGGGGCGCCCGCCCCCAGCCGCAGGTTCGACGCGCTGGCCAGGCTGACGGCAGCCGGCGTGGACACCTATCTGATGGCCGCTCCTATCGTGCCATCGGTGTCAGGTTCGGACGGGGTGCTCAAGGAGCTCGTCCAGAAGGCCGCCGATGCCGGCGTGAGGAGGATCATGTGGGACGGCCTGAACCCGAAGCCCATCGCCTCCAAGAGGATGGTCGCGGCGATGCCCACGCTGAAGGCCGACCTCGAGGTGGCGAGGTCCGGGACGTGGTCCTCCCGGGTGCGCATCAGGCTGGCCGAGGAGTGTGCTGCCAAGGGCATCACCTTGGTCGACGCCTTCTAAGGACTCCGGTCAGATACGGGGCAATGCGGACGTCTGGATGCTCTGATTGTGATAGACAATTATGACAGTATATTATCACAAATGCCTCAAGTTCGAGAAACAATGCGCAGATGGATGGTCCTGTGGTTCACTGGCACTGAGGCCCCTGCTCGCTCGATGGACAGAGTCACGGCGTCTGGTCTGCTTCGTCTCGGGTCCGACACCATGCGCAACACTTATATAGAAGCCCTATCATATTCGGGCCTCGGAGGCATTGTGAAATGATGGGAAACCAACCCATAATTGTACTCAAGGAAGGTACGGAGTCGACGAAGGGCAAGACTGCTCAGAGCAACAACATCATGGCAGCCAAGGCCGTCGCTGACGCCGTCAGAAGCACCCTGGGCCCGAAGGGCATGGACAAGATGCTCGTGGACAGCATGGGTGACATCGTCATCACGAACGACGGTGCGACCATCCTGAAGGAACTGGATATCGAACACCCCGCGGCCAAGATGGTCGTGGAGATCTCGAAGACGCAGGACAACGAGTGCGGCGACGGGACGACCTCGGCGGTCGTCATCGCGGGCGAGCTCCTGAAGAAGTCAGAGTCGCTCATCGAGCAGAACGTGCACCCGACCGTCATCTCGAACGGTTTCAGGCTCGCGGCCGCGGAGGCCGTGAAGATACTGAAGTCCATCGGGATCGAGGTCAGCCCGACCGACAAGAAGTCCCTGAGGAAGGTCGCCATGACCGCCATGACTGGGAAGAGCGTCGGCGGAGAGCGCGACCTGCTCGCGGACATCGCAGTCGAGGCGATCTCATCCATCTCCGAGAAGACTGATGGCAAGTACACCGCGGACATCGACAACGTGCAGGTAGAGAAGAAGCACGGCGGTTCCGTCGCGGACACGAAGCTCATCAAGGGTATCATACTGGACAAGGAGCGCACACACCAGAGGATGCCAACGCTCGTCAAGGGCGCCAAGATTGCGCTCGTCGACTCGGCCATCGAGATCAAGAAGACCGAGGTCGAGGCCAAGATCCAGATCAGGGACCCGATGCAGATGCAGAAGTTCCTGGACGAGGAGGAGAGGACCCTCAGGGGCATGGTCGACAAGGTCAAGAAATCCGGCGCGACAGTCGTCATATGCGAGAAGGGCATCGACGACATGGCCCAGCACTACCTCGCCAAGGACGGCATATACGCCGTTCGCAGGGTCAAGAGGTCGGACATGGAGAAGCTGGCCAAGGCGACGGGCGGGAAGATCATCACGAACCTTGACGACCTGAGCGCGTCCATGCTGGGCGCGGCTGAGGCGGTCGAGGAGCGCAAGGTCTCCGACTCCGACATGACATTCGTCACGGGCTGCAAGAACCCGAAGGCCGTGAGCATCCTGGTAAGGGGCGGCACGGAGCACGTCGTGGACGAGGTCGAGAGGGCCCTGCACGACGCCCTGAAGGTCGTCGCTGTCGCGGTCGAGGACGGCGTCGTGGTCCCAGGCGGAGGCGCGCCAGAGATGGAGGTCTCCTTGAGGCTCAGGGACTACGGACAGTCCGTAGGCGGCAGGGAGCAGCTCGCGATCGAGGCTTTCGCCGAGGCGCTGGAGATCATCCCGTGGACACTCGCGGAGAACGCGGGCATGGACATGATCGATGTGCTCATCGAGCTCAAGAACGCCCACACGAAGAAGACGGGGAAGACCTTCGGCGTGAACGTCCTGGACAACAAGGTCTCGGACATGCTCGCGCAGAACGTCATCGAGCCCCTCAGGGTGAAGACCCAGGCGATCCAGTCCGCGACAGAGGTCGCGTCGATGGTCCTGAGGATCGACGATGTCATCGCCGCGAGGAAGTTGTCGCCGTCCGAGAGGATGCCTCCGGGCGGAGGCGGCGGGATGGGCGGCATGGGCGGAATGCCCGGCATGATGTGAGCCC
>JBFYNF010000115.1:0-2528 GCA_041304525.1 Thermoplasmata archaeon
ATGTGGCAGTGGATGTTCGGCGGCGAGACGACGCAGACGCCCCACGAGTTCAACTATGACTACAACTACTCGTACGACTACGATGTAGTCAGCGACTGCCCCGCAGCCAACTGCACCTGCAGCTGAGCGGGAGCGGCAGCCGACTGGTCAAAAACCCCTTAACATCATTCATTCTGATTCTGAACGATGGTTCTTCCGGAACGTCCATCCGGCGGGACTTCAAACATCCTCGTCCCCTTCGCGCCAATCGAGCCCCGGTGTCCTCAACCCTATCTTGGCGACGGCGGGGAACTTGCGTTTGTGCGAGCTCAACCTGACCATCCTCGAGACCCGCTCGACTTCCTGCAATGACGCTTCAGCCCTCCTGGCCACATCCTTCTCAGGCAATCCCTGCTCTATGCCCAGGAGGATCGCATCCAATCTGTCATAGGTGATGCCCATCTCCCCCTCGTCTGTCTGTCCCTTCCAGAGTCCGGCAGATGGTGCCTTCTTGATGATATTGGTGGGGATCCCAAGCCTCCGCGCGAGCTCCCAAACCTCGGTCTTGTAGAGGTCGCCTATGGGTTCCAGGTCCGCCCCCCCGTCCCCGTGCTTGGTGAAGTATCCGACAAGGAGTTCGCTCTTGTTCGATGTCCCAAGGACAAGCCTGGACTCCGACGCCGCGCGGTGGTACAACAGTATCATCCTGCACCTGGCCTTCACATTCGCCAGTGCCATCCTATCGGCTCGGTTCCCAATTATCTTCCCGAACGCCTCCACGGCATCGCTGATGTCAAGTATATCGTGCCTCACGCCCTCGGTCACGCACAGTTGTTCGGCATCCCTCAAGTCCTCCTTGGGCGAGTCCTTCTCGGGCATGAGGAGCCCGAGGACCCGTTCCTTGCCGACCGCGTTGACCGCCAGCCTGAGCACGACTGCTGAGTCGATGCCCCCGCTGACCCCTAGGACGTACCCCTTGGCCCCTGTCTTCCTCAGCTTCTCCGCCAGGAAATGCTCGATGACCTTGTCGGTGCCGTCCTTGAGTTCAGGCGACATCATCGGCGTTGTGATGGCATGGTCTGGATATATCCGTTATGGTTGCGCGGGGACTCATTGACCGTAAACAATAATCTACGGGCACGACGATGTTGTCGCAGATGGCAGGAACGGTTGTCACACTAGCCCAAGTGATATGTCAACTCCACGACAAGGGCGCCAATCTGAAGCGAATGTCCACCGTCGTGCGCAAGACCCGGGGGAAGATCGTCGTATTCCCTGAGATGAACCTCACAGGATACCTTCCGAGGGACGACCTGTTCAAACTGGCCGAGACGATGTCTGGTCCGAGCATCAAGGCTGTGTCCAAGCTCGCGAAGGAGACGGGGAAGGATATCGTCTTCGGGGCGCCGATCAAGGACGAGAAGGTCCATGGCCACATCTTCAACTCCTGCATCCTGGCCTCCGGTGATGGTAGGCTCTTCAGATACGACAAGACGTACCTGCCCAACTTCGGCCCATTCGAGGAGAGGGTGTTCTTCTCTCACGGCAAGAACGCCGTGGTGGCTCAGGGATTGCATGCGAGGCTGGGTCTCATGGTCTGTTACGACATGTTCTTCCCCGAGCTGGCGAAGCTCGAATCGCTCCTCGGCGCGCAGATGCTCGTGGACATCTCAGCTGCCCCAACGACATCGAGGCCGAGCTTCCAGAGGGTGATGCCTGCAAGGGCGGTCGAGAACGGCGTGTTTCTGGCGTACACCAACATGGTCGGCGTCCACGGTTCCCTCGTATTCGGTGGTGGAAGCGTCCTGTACGGCCCGAGAGGCGATGCCCTCGCTACAGCCAAGGATCTGGAGGAGGATGTCCTGGAGCAGGCTGTCGATTTCGCAGACCTCGAGGTCGTCCGCAGGTTCAGGCCGCTGCTGAGGGACAGCCGACCAGAGATACTGAACAGTTTGGCTGACGCCCTCAGGGGCGGCGGAGCCTGACGGTGCCAGCGACTCGGCCCGAGCTCTGTCCGAGGGCGGATATTCTTAAATAGCCCTGTTGCAGAACTCCAGTGATTGAGATCTCTCACTCAGAGCCAGTCGAACAACGTCGGACCGTCGCCGCCTGGCCCGTGCACCGTTTCTTGCCCTGTGTCTCACCGCATCGACCCCACACCCTCCTTTCAGGGTGCTGATTATGCGGCAGGATCGTCTGTTAGGACTGTTCGTTCCGTGGTCAGGACGACTTGGCCAGTCGATCTCTCGTGGCCCTTGGCGCTCTAAGCGGATACCTTCGGGATGCCCCCTTGGCTGCGGGAGTGTCCTGAGGAGAGCGTGAAAGAGGAGATGTTACATGCAGTGCGTGAGTCCAAGTACCACGGCCCCCTAGGAACATCCGATGCTCGTCAAGGCGGTGTCTTTTCGCCTGGAGGATGAGCTGCCCGTCCAGGCGAAGTTCCTTCTCGAAGACTTCCGCCTTGCTGTGAATTCGGCCATAAGGGCGGGACTGCAGACGCGCGCGACATCGAGGAACGCCCTTTGCAAGCTCGCGTACAAGGATTTCAG
>JBFYNF010000116.1:0-4045 GCA_041304525.1 Thermoplasmata archaeon
CACGTATCCCTGCTCCTCGGTGCTCATGGCATTGAGAGCGAACCCGACGAATATCGCAATGACGATGCTCAGACCCATGCCCAGCGCGACCCTGTACACGACATCGTACTCGGGGTCGAGCTCACCTTTGCGCGGGAACAAGAGGCACACGAGCGTGTACCCTGGCAAGAAGAATACGATCGCCAGCCCGGCCAATACCTGGATGAGACTCATCCCAATGCTCCAGGCGGGCAAAGGCGGACGGGCTTAATGACTTTTTGGAGAGGACGGGCTGAAACCATAATTAACCTCCAGGCGTTACATCATGCTGCATGTTCGAACTGAAGGAGCGGGACGGCCTGGCCAGGATATGCGAGCTTCGGACCAGGCATGGCAACGTCACCACACCGGCCCTCCTGCCCGTGGTCAATCCGAACCAGCTCACCATAACTCCGAGGGTGATGAGGGAGCGGTTCAAGGTCCAGATACTGATCACCAACTCATACATCATCAAGACCGACGAGGCCCTGAGGGAGAGGGCGCTCAGTGGTGGGCTGCACAGGCTGCTGGATTTCGACGGCCCTGTCATGACGGACAGCGGCACGTTCCAGAGCTACGTCTACGGCAAGGTCGGCGTCGGCCACAAGGAGATAGTCGAGTTCCAGAGGGACATCGGTTCGGACATAGGCACGATCCTCGACGTGTTCTCCGAGCCGGATTGGACGGAGGAGCAGACCAGGACGGCGACCGAGGAGACGCTCCGCAGGGCCGAGGAGTCGGTGCCACTCAAGGGGGACATGCTTCTCGCAGGGACGGTCCAGGGAGGCGTGTACCCAGAACTGAGGCGCGAGTGCGCCGAGAGGCTGTCGACCATGGCCTTCGACGTGCATCCCATCGGAGGCGTCGTGCCCCTGCTCGAGAATTACAGGTTCTCGGACATCGCTGATGTCATCATCGCCTCCAAGAAGGGGTTGAACCCGTCCCGGCCCGTCCACCTGTTCGGCGCGGGCCATCCCATGGTGTTCCCGTTCGCGGTCCTGCTCGGGTGTGACCTCTTCGACTCGGCGTCCTATGCCAAGTACGCGAGGGAGGAGCGGTTCATGTACCCAACGGGGACGAAGTTCCTGAGGGACCTGCACGACCTCGCATGCGACTGTCCAGCCTGCAGCTCGACCTCTGTCAGAGAACTGGTCGCCATGTCCGCTGCGGAGCGCACGCGGACGATCGCGGAACACAATCTGTTCACAAGCCTGAAAGAACTACGGAAGGTCAGGAACGCCATACACGAGGGCTCCATCTGGGAGATGGTCGAGATGAGGGCGAGGGCTCATCCCGCCCTGCTCGCGGTCTTGAAGGTGCTCAAGAAGCACGGAGAATACCTGGAGAGGTTCGAGCCCGTCAGCAGGAGAGGGGCGTTCTTCTACTGCGGGCCAGAGAGCTACGACAGACCTGTCGTCAAGATGTACAAGGAGAGGTTCTTCTCCAGGTACAGGAAGCCGGGGGCGAAGGTCCTTGTTGGTTTCGAGGACGGCCCCAAACCATATTCGAGAGGATATGCGGGAGAGATCGCCAAGATATCCCAGGAGGTCGACGCCGATTTCATCGTCGCCTCGTTCTTCGGCCCGACGCCGATCGAACTCGACGAGCTCTACCCGATCGCGCAGTCGGTCATCCCCGACCATCTGGACCGCGAAGTGGCAGAGAGTGTCCGGAAGACCATGGAACGTCACGCGCACAGCCACGGGTATCCCCTGGCGGTCATGTGGGAGGGCGACGAGACCCTCGAGTTTCTCAAGGATGTCGCCCCAGGGAAGTCCGGTTTCGACCTGGACCTCCTCAGGGTGAAGGCTGTCCTGGACATGCAGTTCGGGAGAGGTGCGGCGGACATCCTGGACGGCAGGAAGGTCGAGTTCGTCAAGTCGAGGAACACGGGGAAGATACGGAACATCATCATCGATGGAGTGCACGCGTTCTCCATGAGGGCACACGACGGTCGCCTCACGCCCAAGATGGAGGGCGCGAGGATGCTGATGACCGTCCTGCCACCCCACGCGATGAGAGTCACGATACAGGATGAGCCGGCGGAGTTCGCGGCGAAGGGGAACAACGTCTTCGCGAAGTTCGTCGTCGAATGCGACCCCGACGTCCGGCCGGGAGACTCTGTCCTGGTCGTGAACACGAAGGGCGCGCTTGCGGCCGTGGGCAGGGCGCTCATGGTCAGGAGTGAGATGCTGGCGTTCAAGCGCGGCATCGCGGTCAGGGTCAAAGAGAAGGCGGATGACTAGTCCTTCTTCGACACGATCCTATCGGCGACACCGACACACGCGAGGAAGTCATCCAGCGTATGCAGGAGGCTCTTCAGCGAGTCGGCCTCGATACGAGCGACAATCGCCTGGCCCTCGACCTTCGTCTCGAGGTAACCATCATTATCCAGCTCGACCGACCTGTGGACCGTCTCCGCCTCGGCGGCGGAACGGAACGCGATCGTGAGACTGCATCTGACGGTGCGGACTTCTTTCGACGACATGCGCTTCCGCTCGACCACGTCGTGAAAGATACTTAGAGGTTCTGTTGCAGAACTCCGGTGATTGAGATCTCTCACTCAGAGCCAGTCGAATGGCGTCAAACTATCGGCGCCTGGCCCCCACACCGGTATGTCCAATGTCTCACCGCGTCGATCCATCCCCTCCTGCCGGGGGCGCTAATCATGCAGGAGGACCGTCCACCTGGAACGTCCGTCCCGTGGTCAGGAGGATGTGGCCCGTCGATCTCTCGCGGTCATTCGCGCTCTCGGCTGATACCCTCGGAATGATCCGAGGCATCATGGGTGTCCCGAATGGAGTGCGAAAGGGCAGATGCTACATGCAGTGCGTGAGTCCAAGTACCACGGCATCCTAGGAACATCCGATGCTCGTCAAGGCGGTGTCTTTTCGTCTCGAGAACGAGCTGCCCGTCCAGGCGAAATTCCTTCTCGAAGACTTCCGCCTTGCTGTGAATTCCGCCATAAGGGTGGGACTGCAGACGCGCGCGACCTCAAGGTACGCCCTACACAAGCTCGCATACAAGGACCTCAGGTTCGAGCACCCTGGCATGTACGCTCAGCACCTCGTCTCGGTGTTCGAGGTCGCCGCGAATGTCCTCAAGAACCATCGGAGGAACGTCAGGAAAGGGAAAGCGAACAGGAACCCGTATGTCAAACGGCTGTTCATGAAGACGGTGAACCAGGCGTACAAGCTCGACAGGGAGAAGGGCGTGATCGACCTGCCCATCCGGGCCGGGTGCCATGTCGATCTCAGGCTGGTCCTGAGCGAGTATCACAGAGGATTCTTGGAGGATCCCTCCTATTCCCTCGGCTCCCTGACGCTCTTCCCGGACAGAGTAGTGATCACCTTCAGGAAGATGGAGCCGCGACCATATGTCCCGGAATCGGTGGTCTCCCTCGACACGAACGAGAGGAGCCTCGACGGGGTGTTCGTCAGTGAAGGAGAAGGCGTCCCCGTGATAGCCTTATTCCCACAAGTGGCGGCGATACAGCAGACGCATCATGACCGGCGGAAGCGCCTCCAGAAGAAGAAGTCCCACGACCGCCGGACCTCGAGGCGTCTGTGCAGGAGAGAGGGGAAGAGGGAGCATGACCGGGTCGAGTGCCGGATACATCAGGTAGCCAACGCGGTAATCGACTTCGCCGAGGAGAACAAGGCGGCGATAGTCCTCGAGGACCTGAAAGGGGTCTTCAAGCCGAGGGAGGACAAGGCCCTCAACAGACGGTTGAGCATGTGGCCGAGGAGGAAGCTCCACCAGTTCATCGAGTACAAGGCCCTGTGGAGGGGGGTGACGGTCCTGAAGGTGGACCCGAGGAACAGCAGCAGGAAGTGCCCGGTGTGTGGGAGATTACATGATTCCCGAAAGGGCACTGAGTTCGCATGCGAGTGTGGCTGGCGTCTTGACAGGCACATCAACGCCAGCCTGAACCTGCTGCAGACAGCCGTCTCGAAAGAGATGGTGGGGGGTCTACGGTTCGACCCCGGCGCGCTCCAGCATGACGTGATGATGATCCTCTACGACC
>JBFYNF010000117.1:0-3992 GCA_041304525.1 Thermoplasmata archaeon
ACTCGAAGTTCGTGTCTCCCAGGACAGTCGCTCTGTACGGCGTGCTCACTGCGTTGACTGCGGCAATCACGTACATGACTGTCATCCCGTTCCCCCCGACCAGAGGCTACTTCAACCTGGGGGAGGCGATGGTGTTCTTCTCCGCATTCACATTCGGCTGGAGGGCTGGTGCGATCTGTGGCGGCGTCGGATCCGCCGCCGCGGACCTCCTGGCCGGATTCGGCATGTTCGCGCCCACGACCCTCGTGGCCAAGGGTGCGGAGGGTCTCGTGGCGGGCACAATCGGCCGCCTGAAGGGGGGGAAGCCATGGGCCTACGCTCTCGGCATCATCTGCGGAGGCGCGTGCATGATCACCACGTACTTCCTTTCGGAGTGGCTGCTCCTGGACTTCGGCCTCGGCGCGGCGATCGCTGAGATCCCGACGAACATCGCCCAGGTGACCATTGGCGGCACAGTCGGCACTCTTCTATCCCACTACGTGAAGCAGTCGATGCCGTCGCTGGGCAAGTAATGCCACGCGGCCGGACACCAGCGGGCGAAAACGTCTATCGTCTCACTTCTTGAGCTTCGACAGCTCCCTCTCGCCCATCTTGTCCCTGGGCATCAGCCGCTTCATGCCGGCCATCATGTTCATGCCGAAGTTCATCAGGAACGCGGGCATCGATATGCCCCATCTGGTGCCGGTCTCGACCAGTTTCCCAGGGTTCATGATCCCGTACGGGTCCATCGTCTTCTTGATGCTCCGGATGAGCTCAGCGCCGTCCTTGCCCCGGTACTTCGACAGGTTCGCGGCGAAAAATATTCCCAGGCCAACGGGCCTGCCGCCGTTCTCGAACGCGATGTCCCCGAGCTTCTTGCCGAAGCCCATGGCCGCGGTCGAGCGCCAGAAGTTGTGCTCCTCCGTGAGGTAGTATGGCATCAGCATGACGGTGTTGTTGTCCGCTATGGTCCCGATGGTAGGCGCCTTGAGCTTCATGCCCTTCACGAGCTTGTCCATGTCGGCCAGGACCTTCTCGAGGGACTCGATCGGCACCAGGATCTCGCCTGGTATGGCCCCGACACCCATCTCTCTGACCCGGAACTCGTAGCTCCTCTCGGACCACTCGTGCTCAGCGACCTCCTTCGGCATCTTCGCCCCGCCGGTCGCGGTGACTATCTCGTCGAGCGTCTTCTCCTCGAGGTCCACCGAGGCCTTGGAGCCGGTGAGCGACATCGTGATCATGCAGCCCACGTCCGGGGCGTGCTTGCCCAGTCCCCTGAGGTAATCGAAGTGCAGCCTGTCCCCGAACATCATGTGCATCGGGGTCACGTTGCTTCTGACGATCTTCCTGAGCGCGGGCGCGAACTTCGAAAGCCCCTCGAAGGAATAACTCACGAACCTCGTCTCCTCCGGCCTCGGCAGGATGGCGAGCGTGACCTCCGTGATGACGCCGAGGATCCCCTCAGAACCTACGAACAGCCAGTTAAGGTTCGGTCCTCCGCCGTTCGCTGGGACGCGCTTGTCCCCGGTGTGGATTATGACACCCGTGGGAAGCACGACCTCGAGGTCCCTGACCAGGTCCCCCGCGGTGCCGTACTTGTACGCCCCTATGCCAGTGCCCCCGGTGCCTATCCATCCACCGATGGTCGCGGACGGGGCGCTGCTGGGGTAGCATGGCAGGAAGAGCCCCTTCGCGTCGAGCGCATCGGAGAGCGCCTTCCATGTGATGCCTGGCTGGACCGTGACGGTCAGGTTCTTCTCGTCTATCGAGAGGATCTTGTTCATCGCGGTCATGTCGAGGACATATCCTCCCTTCACCGGGACGGAGCCTCCGAGGCCCCAGGTGCCTGCGCCCCTGGGCACGATGGGCTTGTTGGTCGCAATGGCCTTCCTGACCATCTGGGCCACCTCCTCGGTGTATCCAGGCCTGATGACCTGGTCGGGCATGGTCTTGAAGATCATGTCCATCTCCTTCGGGAGCGGTGCGAGGTCGTGGCTGTACAGCCTTCTCTCGAGCTTGTCGTCCGACGTCTCCATGATGAACACCTTGTCAGATTGTGATGGGGATCCTAGGCTTGCGCCCCCAAACGGTGGTAAGCAATCATCCCCAATAAAGATATACGTCACCGACCAGCCTGACTGATGCGCGGTCGTACTACTTTCGTCGTCGGGGGGTCGGGTTCACGTCGAAACGTTCTTATCGCTATCACGCTTGGATGCGTTCGGGAGAGAGGGACGTCATGCATTCGACTTTGCGCACGCTAGGGTTGTTCGCAGCCCTCACATTGCTGTTCGTCGGGATAGGCTACCTGATAGGCGGCTACTTTCTCGGGGACTGGATGACGGGGGCGCTCGTCTTCCTGATGTTCGCCGCCATGATGAACATCATAAGCTACTTCCTGAGCGACAAGATCGTCCTGTGGTCCTACAAGGCCAAGATAGTCTCGGAGGCCGAG
This sequence comes from Thermoplasmata archaeon, assembly GCA_041304525.1. Taxonomy (GTDB): domain Archaea; phylum Thermoplasmatota; class Thermoplasmata; order UBA10834; family UBA10834; genus UBA9653. The sequence continues at coordinate 2,438 of JBFYNF010000117.1, forward strand.
GCCCCCAGGGTCTACAACATAGTCAAGAAGATATGCTTCAAGGGCGACCTGCCCATGCCGAGGGTCGCCATCGTGCCGAGCCAGAACCCGAACGCCTTCGCGACCGGTAGGAACAAGAACAAGGCAGTCGTGGCCGTGACCGAGGGCATACTCCCGCTCCTATCGGACGACGAACTCGAGGGCGTCCTGGCCCACGAGATGGCCCATGTGAAGAACAGGGACATACTCGTAATGTCCGTTGCGGCGACCATCGCTGGCGCGATATCGTTCGCTGCGAGGATGTTCTGGTGGAACGCGATGTTCGGCCGGGGCAGGGGGAACAACAACGCCGCCATGCTGCTCATAGTGGCCATCACTGCGCCGATCGCGGCCCTGCTCCTGCAACTCGCGATATCCAGGAACAGGGAGTACAAGGCGGACAGGGAGGGTGCGCTCATGATCCAGAGGCCGAGGGCGCTTGCCCGCGCGCTCGCCAAGCTAGAAGAGGGCAACAGGCGCAGGCCGATTGAGCGGGGCAACCCGGCCACATCGTCGCTGTTCATCGTGAACCCGTTCAGGGGCGGCGGGTTCGTGACGCTGTTCATGACCCACCCGCCGATGAAGGCCAGGATTCGGAGGCTGGAAGAACTCGCTGAGGAGACCGGCTACATCGGCTGACCGCTCAGCCGACCTTCTCCCATTTCTCAAGCTTCAGAACGCCGGAGAGGGTGCCACCTCTCTGTATCTCCTCTCGCAGCCGGTTCTCCCGCTCCATGACATCAACGGCCCGGTTCGCAACCTCGAGCGCGTGCTCCTGAGGCACCACGACCACGCCGCTCTCGTCGCCGATGACCCAGTCGCCTGTCCGGACGGTCACGCCTCCGCAGACGATCTCGTGGCCGATGCCACCGTAGCCCTTGGGCTCACCCGCATTCGAGGCGATATGCCTCGAGAAGCACGGGAACCCCATGTCCATGATGCTGTCTATGTCCCTGGCCGCGCCGTCTATCACAACGCCGGCGACCCCTTTGGTCCTGCAGCTCCAGGATGCGAGTTCGCCCCAGACGGCGATCTCGCCGCCGCAGGCGTCTATGACTATGACATCTCCCTTCGAGGCCCTGTCGATCGCCTCGACCGACTTGGCCCAGTCGCCGTTGACCGTCTGTACAGTCAGGGCCCGGCCGACCATCTTGACATTTCTCCCTATCCTGGGCAGGATGCCCTTCATCGCGCCCGTCTTGTGCTGCGCGTCGGTCACGTTGGGTGAGGAGACCTTAGAGAAAGCCTCCATGAGATTATCGACGGAGTACTTCCTGAACAGTTCAGTGTGGACCTTCCTCCGCTCGGCCATGGCAGTCCTCACATCCTTCGTGGCGGAAGTCACGTCCTTGGCCTTGATGATGGCCCCGCCGACGATGACTATGGATGCCCCTGCCGCGAGAACCTCGGCCGCGGACTCGCTGTTGATGCCTCCAGCCGCCGCAACAGGTATCCCGACCGCACCTGCAACGCCCTTCAGCTCGGCCAGGGGCGACCCGCCGACCATCTGCTCGTCGACGCCGACATGGACGCAGAC
>JBFYNF010000118.1:0-2588 GCA_041304525.1 Thermoplasmata archaeon
TGCCCCCCGACATGGTCGTGGGGGAACCCGGTGGACATCATCGGGGACGCTGACACCGCCAGATACGCGAACGTCCTCGCGGCGGTGGGGAAGGCCCCGGAGGTCAAGGGCATCCTGGTCATAGCGGCGAGGCAGGCCGCGACCAACATATACGAGATCGCCAAGTGGATCGCGATCACTCACAGGATCAGCGGGAAGCCGACCGTGGCATGCTTCGCCGGGATATACGACCAGGAGTCGGAGCAGTTCCTGGATTCCAGGGGCATCCCGCTCGTGGACACGCCCGAGAGGGCCATCACATCGCTCCACGCACTGAACATGCGCGGCAAGTTCCTCCGCAAGAAGGGCATGGCGATGCCGAAGAAGAAGCGCGAGGGGTCGGACGTCACCTGAGCGGGCTCAGCCGAGCAGGTCCTGGGCGATCAGGATGTAGCCTATCGCCATGAACGCGATGCCTGCCCAGACCGCGATCCAGATGAGCTTCATCATCCGTTCCCTGTCGTTCAGGAGGTCGTCGAGCCATGGCATGTCCTACGCCTCTGCGGCCCTCTTGGCCGCCTTGTCCTTAATCCGCTTCAGCCGGAAGATGTTGTCCCGCTCCATCTCCTCGAGCCTGAACCGTATGAACCTCTCGGCGTCCTCGAGCTCCGGGAGCACCTTGAACTCGAGCGCGTTGACCCTGCGCTTGGTCCGTTCTATCTCGTCGAGGAGCTTCTTCATCGTGGTCTCGAGCTAGTCGGCCTTCACGACCGTCTCCATCAGCTTCTCGTACGCGTCCGCAGCCTCGTCTATCCGCGGCGATGTGCCGATGACGCCGTACCCGCGCTCGTCCAGCGGGGCGCTCAGCCGCGACGACTTGATCTCCGGGACGACGACGCCCATGAGGTTCCTGCTGCGGAGCTCGATCTCCGGGTGGATCGTGAGCGCGTAGGCGGCCGACCTCACGGCTATGACGCCGTCCACCGCGTTGGCTATGACGATCCGCTCCTGCGCCTCGCGGTACCTCTTCGCGATCTCCGCCCTCAGGCCCTTCGCATGGTCCAGGATCTTGAAGAACTCCAGGATGAGGCCGTCCCTCTTCAGCTTGAGGATCTTGTGACCGTTCTTGGTCAGCTTGATCTTCTTGGTGACATCGAGGAGCTCCGACCTCGTCGGCTGGATCTCGCGCTTCGCCATCTGGTCTCACTTCTTCCTTTGCTGCGGGTGGTACTTCTCGATGAACTTCCTGTCGATCTTGGTGAGCGAGTCGATGGGCAGCATTCCCAGCAGTTCCCAGCCGAGGTCCAGAGTATGCTCGATGGTCCGGTCCTCGTCCTTCGCCTGCCTGATGAACCTGTCCTCGAACGCGTCGGCGAAGTCCAGGAACTTTCTGTCGCGCTCCGAGAGCGCCTCCTTCCCGACGATGGCGACGAGGCCCCTCAGGTCCCTGCCCTCCGCGTACCCGGCATAGAGCTGGTCGGAGACGGCCCTGTGATCCTCCCTCGTGCGGCCGGGCCCGATGCCCTGACCCATGAGCCTGGATAGGGACCGCTCGACCGCCACCGGCGGGTAGATGCCCTGCCTGTGCAGGTCCCTCGACGCCACGATCTGCCCCTCGGTGATGTATCCCGTCAGGTCGGGGATCGGGTGCGTGATGTCGTCGCCCGGCATCGACAGGATGGGGAACTGCGTGATCGAGCCACGCTTGCCCTTGATCCTGCCAGCGCGCTCGTACAGGTTCGCGAGGTCGGTGTACATGTAGCCTGGATAACCGCGCCTTGCGGGCACCTCCTCCCTGGCCGCGCCGATCTGTCTCAGCGCCTCGCAGTAGTTCGTCAGGTCGGTGAGGATGACCAGCACGTGCATCCCGAGGTCGAACGCGAGGTACTCCGCGGTCGTCAGCGCCAGCTTCGGCGTGAGGAGCCTCTCGATGGCCGGGTCGTCCGCGAGGTTGAGGAAGACGACGGCCTTCTTCAGCGCGCCCGTCCTCTCGAAGTCCTTCATGAAGTACTGGGCCTCCTCGCTCGTTATGCCCATGGCCGCGAATACGACCGCGAACTCCTCCTTCTCACCCAGGACCTTCGACTGCCTGGCGATCTGGAGCGCGATGTCGTTGTGAGGCAGGCCGGAACCGGAGAATATCGGCAGTTTCTGTCCTCTGACGAGGGTGTTCATGCCGTCGATCGAGGAGATGCCGGTCTGGATGAACTCCTGCGGGTTGTCCCTCGCGTACGGGTTGATCGCGGCTCCGATGATCTCGAGACGCTTCTCCGGGACTATCGGCGGGCCCTTGTCCAGCGGGTCGCCGGACCCGGACAGGATCCTGCCGAGCATGTCCTTGGAGACGGGCATCTTGACCGTCTCGCCGAGGAACTTCACGCCGGACACCCTGTCGATGCCGCCCGTCCCTTCGAACACCTGGACCACGACGACTTCGTCGGATGTGTCCAGGACCTGGCCCCGCTTCGTGGACCCGTCAGGCAGCGCTATGGTCACCAGCTCGCCATATCCCACGGGCTCGGTCTTCTTCACGAACACTAGCGGGCCCGCGACCTGGCTTATCGTGTGGTATTCCTTGAGCATCTATTACAGACACTTTTCTTGGAAGT
>JBFYNF010000119.1:0-18480 GCA_041304525.1 Thermoplasmata archaeon
CATGCGCATAATGCGCGGGGCGGCCCTCGAGATACTCGAGACCACCGGGGTTGCCGTGAGGAGCGAAAAAGCGCAGAAGATGCTTCAGAAAGCCGGCTGCGATGTGGACAGTAAAAGCGCAACGGTGAGGTTCCCCGGGGGCGTGGTCGAGGAGTGCATCCGCAAGGCGAACAGGGCCGTGACGTTGTACGGCAGGACCCGGAAGCACGACGCGAGGCTCGACGGAGAACACACTTACGTCACCAGCGACGGCAACGGCACCATGGCGATGGACTTCGAGACAAGGCAGAGGAGGGAATCGAGGAAGTCCGATGTGGCCAAGAGCGCATTCGTCGCAGACGCTCTCAAGGGGCATGGCGTCAACTGGCCTAATGTGACATCGCAGGACGTGCCACAGGGTACAAGGCACATACACGACCTGCAGGCATCCCTCGAGAACACCGAGAAGCACATCACGATCGCAACCGACACCACGACCTGGGAGGTCGAGGACGTCATCGAACTGGCCGCAGCGGCCGCGGGGGGCAGGGAGGAGCTGAGGAAGAGGCCCCTGATATCGTCCATACACACGAGCTCGTCACCGCTCCAGATCGACGGCGAGGGGCTGGAGGCGGGGTTCGTCGCCGCCGAGGCGGGGATCCCGATATGCTTCTATGTCATGCCGGGCCCGGGAGCGACCGGGCCGGCTACACTGGCAGGGGCCGTGACGGTCGCCGTCGCAGAGGCCCTCGCTGGCAACACGCTGTTCCAGCTGAACAGGCCTGGGACATCGTTCGTGTTCTCCGCCGGCATGGCGGTCCTGGACATGAAGGCCTCGACAAGGGCCGGCGGCTGCCCTGAACATGGCCTCACATCGGCCGCATACGCGCAGATGGCCCACAGCCTCGGGTTCTCAGCCCTTGTGGGCGGCTTCGTGACCACATCCAAGGAGCCGGACCAGCAGGCAGCCTTCGAGAAGTACGCCAGCGCCGTCCCGCCGATACTCGCGGGCGCTGACATGATAGCTGGGATAGGCCTGCTGGAGGACTGCAGGACCGTGTGGCTCGAGCAGCTCGTCATCGACTCCGAGATGTCCCAGATGATCGGACGCATGGCGAGGGGCATGGAAGTCAACGAGGATTCGATCGCGTTGGATGTCATCAAGAGGGTCGGCATCGGCAAGGACTTCTTGGGCCAGAGGCACACGATGGAGAAGTTCAGGACCGAGCACTTCATCCCGACAGTGGCGGACAGGTCGTCCTGGGACGCATGGGTCCAGAAGGGTTCGAAGACCATCCTCGACCGCGCTGGCGAAGAGGTCAGAAGGATATTCAAGGAGCACACGGTCGAGCCGGTCAGGAGCGAGGTCGGGGAGACCGCGACGAGGCTCCTGAAGAAGAGGACCAAGTGAGTGCCTAGTCCTTGACGGTGGTGAACACCGCGCACGTGAGCGTGCGGGCCACCCCTTTCACTTCCCTCAGCTTGTCGATCACGAGCCTGCCGATCTCCTCCATGCTGGCGCCGCGGACCTTGAGGAGCATGTCATACTCGCCTGAGATCATGTGCACCTCGAAGATGCCGGATATCGTGGCGATCTCGTCCGCGGTATCCCTCTGGGACATCCCCGATTCTGGCTCGAACTGGACAAGAATGAAAGCGGAGACGCCAAGACCGAGCTGAACGTAGTCTGGCACCGCTGTGTATCTCCTTATGACGCCTTTCTGCTCCATCTTCACGATTCTGTCGTGGACCGTCGCCCTGGGAATGTCCAGGTCCTTCGCGATGGCCTTCGTGGTCCTGCGAGAGTCCTCGATGAGCTGTCCGAGTATCGAGGAGTCCTTCTCATCCAACATGCTCCGACAATATGACGGAAACCATATATTATAGTTGCCCTTTTTCGGATAATATCCGTCATTTTGGAAGATATAGCCAAATAGATGAGTGTATTGTCGTCTATCCGTCGATGATGCACATGCAGGAAACCGTCCTACACCTGAAAGAGACGAAGATGGCCCACATACTCAGGGTCCAGAGCGCCGCGCTCAAGGCCGTTCACGACTACATGTACGAGAACGGGGTCGTCCAGTCCATGCCCGTGATACTCTCTCCGGAGACGGACCCGCTCAACCACCCACACTTCGACGCATCCATCGAATACTACGGCCAGAAGTTGCACCTCACCAAGAGCATGATACTCCACAAGCAGCTCGCGCTGCTGAACGAGGGGTTCGACAAGATATACATCATGTCTCCGAACGTGCGCCTGGAGCAGGGGAGCCTGGGGGAGACCGGAAGGCACCTGTTCGAGTTCACACAGGTGGACATAGAGCTCAAGGACGCCGACAAGACGGACTTCATGGCGTTCGTGGACGGCATGATCGCCAGCGTGTTCTCCTTCGTCAAGAGCGAATGCGCGGACGACCTCAAGGCCCTCGGCAGGAGGCTGCGCATACCCGAGCTACCGCTCAGAGTGTACGAGTCCGAGGACCTCAAGACCCAGTACGGGGACGATTTCGAGAGGATCGTTTCCGAGCGGGAGAAGGACCCCTTCTGGATGCTGAACTTCAAGCGCGAGTTCTACGACAGAGAGGACAAGGAACGCAGCGGTTACTATCACAACTACGACGTCTTCTGGCCCGAGGGATACGGTGAGGCCTTGTCGGGAGGCGAACGGGAGTGGGAGCACCAGGAGATACTCCGCAGGATGGCGGAGAGGAAGACCGACGTGGGCTCATACAGGAGGTACCTCGAGGTTGCGAGCACGGGCCTGATACCTCAGACCGTCGGCGGTGGCCTTGGCATCGAGAGGATGGTGCGGTTCCTCACTGGCCAGACACACGTCAGGGACGTCGCGTTGTTCCCCAGGGTCCCGGGCGAGAGGATCGCGTTCTAGCGGCGATCAGGACAGGGACTCCACCTTGGCCCCAGTGCCAGGGACCGTCACGAACGATTCAGAGGCCAGGCCAGCGGATTCCTTGAACGCCTTCGCCATCGCCAGCCTTATCCTCGAAGCACTGCCCTGTGCGATCGCGAACACGGCCGGGCCGGACCCGCCTATCGACACGCCGAGGGCGCCCGCTGCCATCGCGCTCTCCCGGACAGCGTCGTAACCCGGCACGAGGGACTTCCGGTAGGGCACCGACAGTGAATCGCCTAGATGCGAGGCTATCGCGCGGACGTTCCTCTTCATCATCGCATGGACCATGCCAGACGCCATGGAGAGGTTGCGCACAGCGTCGCCCATGTCGACCTTCTTCGGCAGCACGGCTCGGGCCCTGCGGGTCTCGATGGTCACATCAGGTATGACCACGACGACCTGGAACCTCGGCGGTCTGATCTGGAGTATGGTCCGCTTGCGCACATCGGACACGACAGTGAACCCTCCGAACAACGCAGCGGCAACGTTATCGAAGTGCCTCGCGCCCGATATCAGCTCCTCACCCATGGCGGCGGCCTCGAGGATCAAACCCTTGTCCTTGATGCCCAGCATGGCCGCCATGGCGAGCGCGCCGCCCACAGAGGATGCGGCGCTGCTGCCTATGCCGCTGCCAGGCTTCATGCCCTTCGCAATCGTCATCGAGAACCCGATGTCGTTGCACCCGCACGATTCTGCCAGCTTGATCGCGGCGTAGGAGGCCGTGTTCTCCATCGGATCAGTTGGGACCGTCTTCTTCCCCTTGACCTTGACCTCGAATGATCCTGACTTCGCCTTCCTCATAGTGACCTGGTCCCTGGGCGAGTCCAGGCACAGGCCGAACGAATCGAAGCCCGGCCCGAAGTTGGCGATTGTAGCAGGCGACGAAACCACCGCTCTAGCGTATCTCATCTCAAGCTCCTGGCAGGGCATCAGACGCATGGATAATAAACCCACTGAGGTCGGATGCGGCCGCGGCGTATGGACACAAATGTGCAGTCCGCCGGTGCCAGCAAGTGGGAAGGACGCCGTGCACAGGTCATCCAGCTGTGCGAAGGGCTTATATTTTCTCTACACATAGCAGGCGCACCCAGTGGGGAAGTTGAATTGGCTCCTTTCGACATGAGATGCATCGAGTGTGGCAAGGTCCACGAGATGACCAAGCCCATCTATGCATGCTCCTCGTGCGGCAATCTGCTGGAGATCGCGGTGGACATCCCATCGGCCCAGCGCAGGCTCTCTGGAAACGAATGGAGAGCCCGTCCGCTCTCCGTATGGAAGTACCGGGAGTTGCTGCCATTCGGCCCTGAGACGACGATATACTCGAGGAACGAAGGCGGTACACCACTCATAGCGTGCCGCAACCTCGCTGAGCACCTCGGCTTGAAGAGCTTGTGGATCAAGTTCGATGGCATGAACCCGACTGGCTCGTTCAAGGACAGGGGCATGACCGCCGGGATCACGAAGGCGAAGGACCTCGGCATGGGCATCGTCACATGCGCATCCACAGGCAACACGTCGGCATCCCTCGCGGCTTACGCCGGCCTAGCTGGCCTGAAGTGTGTGGTCCTCATCCCTGAAGGGAAGGTCGCGCTCGGGAAGCTAGCCCAGGCGATGATGCACGGGGCGAAGGTCGTGTCTGTGAAAGGGAACTTCGACCAGGCCCTGGACATGGTCATGAAGGCATCTGATTCGCTCGGGATGTACGTCCTCAACTCGGTCAATCCATTCAGGGTCGAAGGGCAGAAGACCGCTGCGTATGAGGTCTGCGACCAGCTCGGCGGTTCGGCACCTGATTCACTCTACATACCCGTGGGCAACGGCGGGAACTCCGCGGCATACTGGAAGGGTTTCAACGAGTACGAAGGACTGGGCATCGTCGACTCGCACCCCAGGGTCATGGGCGTGCAGGCAGCTGGCTCAGCCCCTGTCGCCGACATGTTCTCCCGCGGCTCGGACACTCTCGTGCCAGTTGCCAAACCCGACACGGTCGCCACAGCCATCAGGATAGGGAACCCGGCTAACTGGAAGAAGACCGTCAGGGCCATCAAGGCCTCTGGTGGTTCGTGCTCGGCAGTCACGGACGATGAGATACTCAGGGCCCAGAGACTCATGGCCAGGATGGAGGGCATATTCGCCGAGCCAGCGGGCGCAGCCGCTTTGGCCGGGCTCGTAAAGGACGTCGAGTCCGGAGCGGTGGACCGGTCATCCAGGATCGTATGCGTATCCACTGGACACGGCCTAAAGGACCCCGACGTGGCCGTGGGACAGTCCGAGAAACCCGTGATGATCGACGCATCCGTCGAAGCGCTCCGAAAGGTCGTGGAGGGCCTGTGAGATGAGGATCATACTCCTGGGCTTTGGCGTGGTCGGACGGAGCTTCGCAGAGGTCGTCATGTCCGAAGGGACGAAGCTCGCCAAGGCCCACGGCCTAAAACCGAAGATCGTAGGGATCGTCGATAGCAGAGGCGCTGTCTTTGACAAGAACGGCCTGGACCTCGCGAAGGCCCTCAAATCGAAGAAGGACAATGGGATGCTGGCAGGGTTCGGAGGCTTGTATCACGATGGTATGAGCGGCGTCCAAGCAGTCAAGGAGATTGAGTGCGAGGTCGTGGTCGAGACGACCCCCACGGAGCTGAAGAAGGGGGAACCGGGCCTGAGCCACGTGAAGGCAGCCATGATCAGCGGCAGGCATGTCGTGTGCACGAACAAGGGACCGTTGGCTCTTGCCATGCCGGCCCTGATGGAGCTAGCACATCATAACGACATACTGTTCAAGTTCAGCGGGACTGTGGGCGGCGGGACACCCGTGCTCGACTTCGCCAAGAAGTGCCTCGAGGGGAGCGAGATAAGGTCGATTCGAGGCATCCTCAACGGTACATCCAACTACATCCTGACGAGGATGGCATCCGAGGGCGCGACCATGAAAGACGCGCTCACCGACGCCCAGCGCCTTGGCTACGCCGAAGCGGACCCGACATACGACATCGAAGGGTTCGACACCGCGTGCAAGCTCGTCATCACGTCCAACTATGTGCTCGGCACGAGTCTCTCCATCAAGGACCTGGACATCCGGGGAATCACCAAAGTGTCCAGCGCGGACATCGCTGACGCGGCGTCCAGAGGCGAGGCGATCAAGCTCATAGGCAGCGTCGGGAGCAAGGCGAAGGTGTCGCCAGAGAGCATCAAGCTCACGCATCCGCTCAATGTCTCAGGGACCTTCAACGCGATATGTTTCGACACCCACCCATCAGGAGAGGTCACTCTGGTCGGGAAGGGCGCTGGAGGGCCGGAGACGGCTACATCCGTGGTCAGGGACCTGATCGAGATCAGGAGGTCTTTCGCGAGATAGCGAGGGGGATGAATCAGCCATGAGACTCATCATGAAGTTCGGTGGCATAAGTGTCGCGGACGGCGCGAAGTTCAGGAAGGTCGGCGCGATAGTGCAGACGTTCGTGTCCAGAGGAGACCAGGTCGCGGTCGTGACCTCGGCCATGCACAGCGTCACCAACACCCTTGTTGAGGCCGCGAATCAAGCTGGCAGGAAGAAGAAGGACCATGTGCGCAAGGCCGCGGACGACCTTGCCGAAAGGCACAGGAAGGCGGCCGAGGAGGCCATCAACGACAAGGAGGTCCTGGCGAAGACCCTCGCCTCACTGAACACCACATGCGAAGACCTCAGGAACGTGCTCCTGGGCATCGCGCACATAGGGGAGCTGACCCCGAGGTCGAGAGACTATGTGGTCGGTTTCGGTGAACGGCTCTCCGCACCGCTTCTGGCCGGAGTGCTCGAGGACCTCGGTCTCAAGTCAAAGGCATTCACTGGGGGGGAGGCGGGCATAGTCACTGATGACAACTTCGGCGCTGCCCAGCCACTCATGAACGTGACGGTGCTGCAGGTGAGGCAGAACCTGGAGCCCCTGCTAGAAGAGGGCGTCACACCAGTCATAAGCGGTTTCATCGCGCAGACCCAGGAAGGCATCCAGACGACCATAGGCAGGGGTGGCTCAGACTTCACGGCGTCCATAATCGGAGCGGCTGTGAGGGCGGACGAAGTCTGGGTCTGGAAGGACGTGGACGGGCTCATGACGGCCAACCCCAAGATGGTCAAGGACGCCAAGATGATCGAGGCGATATCCTTCGCCGAGGCCATGGAGCTCGCGCACTTCGGAGCGGAGATAATACACCCCAAGGCGCTGGAATGCGCAGCCAAGTATCAGCTTCCATTCAGGGTCAAGAGCTTGACGGATTCGGAGAGACCTGGCTCATCTATAACCAGTGAGACGAAGGTCAAGGACGGGGATGTCGTCAAGGCGATCACCAACATCAGCGACGTGGACCTTATCACCGTGAGCGGGGCGAGCATGTTCGGCACCCCGAAACTGCCTGCCAAGGTGCTCCAGATACTCACGGAGGAGGAAGTCAACGTGTTGATGATATCCCAGAGTTCATCAGAGGAGAGCATCACACTCGCGATACCCAAGGAGGACGGTTCGAGGGCGCAGAACGCGCTCGAGCTCTCGCTCCTGGGATCGAAACAGGTCCGAGAGGTCTCGATAGAGGCTGGCCTGAGCATAGTCGCAGTCGTCGGAGCCGGCATGAAGGGCACCCCTGGTGTGGCTGCGAGGGTCTTCACGACCATGGCGAGGGAGGGGATCAACATCCGTGCGATCGCGCAGGGGTCATCCGAGCTCAACATCTCATTCATAATCAAGAAGAAGGACACCGAGAGGGCCGTCCAGGCGCTCCATGACGACTTCAAACTGGGTGGATGAAAGATGGCGGACAAGGCAGAGACTCTCAGGAGCGATTCGGTCAAGAAGGGGATGTCCAGGGCGCCCGCGAGAGGGCTGATGCGCGCGACCGGCATGAAGGACGAGGATTTCGACAAGCCCCTGGTGGCGATTGCGAACTCCTACAACACGATTGTGCCAGGGCATATACACCTGAACGAACTCGTAGCCGAAGTCAAGAAGGGCATCGAGGAGGCCGGGGGAGCATGCTTCGAGTTCGGCGTACTCGGCATATGCGACGGCATCGCCATGGGCCTGGATGGGATGAGGTACTCCCTTCCGTCCAGGGAGATCGTCGCAGACACCGTGGAGTCGATGGTCGAGGCGCATGTGGCAGATAGCTGGGTAGGTGTCACGAACTGCGACAAGATCACCCCAGGGATGCTCATGGCCTGCGGGCGGCTCAATGTCCCATCAGTCATACTCACGGGTGGGCCGATGCTGCCCGGCGTGTACAAGGACCGAAAACTGGACGTGATATCAATATTCGAAGCCGTCGGCGAGCTGACGGCCGGCAGGATCTCCGAGGAGGACTTCCTGGAGATCGAGCGCAGGGCATGCCCGGGGGCGGGTTCGTGCTCCGGGCTGTTCACGGCGAACACTATGGCCTGCCTCACGGAGGCGCTCGGCCTCAGCCTCCCCGGTTGCGCGACCCAGCACGCCGTCTCGAAGGAGAAGAGGGCCACCGCGCGCGTCACCGGTGCCTTGGCTGTCGAGCTGGCCAGGAAGAACCGACGTCCCAGGGACTTCGTCACGAGGGAGAGCTTCGAGAACGCCATCAGGGTCGAGAATGCCATCGGCGGGTCCACGAACACGACCCTGCACCTGATCGCGATCGCGAAGGAGTTCGACGTGGAGCTTGAGTTGTCCGCGTTCGACAGGCTGTCCAGGGAGACGAAGCACATAGTCGCGTTGAAGCCGGGTGGAAAACACTTCATGGACGACCTCGACCGCGCAGGAGGCATACCGGCGGTCATGTCGAGGCTCTCCGGAGAGCTCATGGACGCAGGGACAGTGACCGGCGCGTCCATCCTGAGCGTTGCCAAGAAAGCGAAGGTCGAGGATGCCGATGTCATCCGCGCACTGGACAACGCATATCACGAGGAAGGAGGCATAGCCGTCCTGTTCGGGAACCTCGCGGAGGAAGGGTCCGTCATCAAGCAGTCCGCAGTCACCGACTCCATGAGGAGGTTCGAGGGGCCGGCCAAGGTCTTCGATTCCGAGAAGGCCGCGACAGACGCGATGCTGAAGGGCAAGATAGCGCCTGGGGACGCGGTCATCATCAGGTACCAGGGGCCGAAGGGCGCCCCCGGAATGCCAGAGATGCTCGGACCGACATCCATCCTGGCAGGGCTCGGGCTCGGCGAGTCGGTCGCGCTCGTCACGGACGGAAGGTTCTCAGGGGGCACGAAGGGACTCTCCGTGGGCCACGTCTCCCCCGAGGCGTTCGTCGGAGGGACGATCGCCGCTGTGAGGAACAAGGACATCATCAGAATCAACCTGGACTCGAGGGAGATAGAGGTCCTGATATCCCAGAAGGAGGTCAGGTCGAGGCTCAAGGACAGGAAGGCGCCGAAGAGCACTGTATCAGGCTACCTCGCCAGGTACAGGGACGGAGTCAGCTCGGCCAGCATGGGCGCGGTCATGTCTCCCGCGGGCACGGGACCGTCACCTTGATGGCAAGAATCATTAGCCTCCATCGCCCTAATGTGGCCTGAGCCCAGGCAGGAGTGATTCAGATGGTGGACGCTGAGAGGATCATCTTTGACATAGTCCCCAGCATCCTGGGGCTGTTCCTCGTAGGCTACTCCGTCGTGCACATACGGCGCATGAGGGCGGATTTCTTCACGGTCATAAGAGGTTGGATATTCACCCTGTTCCTGGCGTCAATCGTCATGCTGTGGGTCTTCGAGATAGCCAAGGACTATCTGGGCTCGTGGCCGGAGCAGGCTCACATCGCCATAGACGTCACGTTCGTAGTCGTCGCGATATGGCTCTCGGTCTGCCTCGTGGCCCTTAACACCCGTTACAGGACATTCAGCACCATGGACCACTTCGCCAACTGGATGAAGAGGCATCCGGTGAACATCATCACCGTCTGGGGGATCATCGGTCTGTTCGTGATCGTGTACTCGTGGGCCGTGAACCCGCAGGGGGAAGAGGTCGTGGACGAGACCGTCCTGCTCGGGATGGTGATCGGTTACCTGGCGACCTCGGTCGTGATCGACTTCGTCCTGCCGTTCACGAGCAGGGGGTCCGGCCTTGGGCACAGGACGGAGTTCGAGGTGTTCGGGGGCATGAAGGGCATGGCCCTGGCGCTGATAGGGATACCAGTGATCGAGTTCCTGTTCGACGTCGTGCTCGAATACGTGATCGGTTACGATGGCCCGAACCCCTACTCCTGGATCATGGTGGGCCTGTTCGCGGCTATACTGGGCACGGTGACGGACACGAGGTTCACGGCACTGATAGTCGATCCCGAGGTGGAGAGCGCCAAGCGGTCTGGCTTCAGGGCCTACGACATACCCAGGGGTCCATACCTGATGGAGGACGAGAAGTCCGAGAGCGCGGTCAGACTGTTCTCGGAGCTGATCTCCCTTCCACTGAGACCGGACGCCGACCTCCCAGTGTCGGAGGAGTCCGCATCGGCCACGCTGGAGTTCCTCATACCCAGGGGCCTCATGGTCACCAGGGAGTACCCGGAGAACATCAGGGAGAACTACAACATCCAGGTCACACCCATCATATGGCTCACCGAGATGCCCGGGGAGCGCAGGGTCGCGCCCACGAGCCTGGCGGTCCTGACGGACACGGTCATCAGGTTCATGGAGAGCAACCCCAACAGCATAGTCCTGCTGGAGGGCATCGAGTACTTGATCACCTTCAACGAGTTCAGGAAGGTGCTCAGGTACCTGGACTCGCTCAACGAGACCACATGGATCACCAAGACGAGGCTCCTGATCGCGATAACCCCGAAGGCTTACGACGACAAGGAGCTCGCTCTCCTCGAGCGCGACAGGAAGGTCGTGAGAGGGGAGGAGGGCATCGAGCAGCTCAGGAAGCGGTTCAAGGTCGCCTCCGGCGGGCCTGCATAGGGGATTCTGTGGGGGTAGTCAGTACGGTTCTCATCGGTAAGTGATTAATAGCATAAGTGAGGTTACAGCACCGCAGCTGAGCGACTGATGCCCGCGGGTTCGCAGGCATAGAGGTTCGCTCAGCCCGAAATCGGGGGGTAACGAAGTGAGGGAATCCTATAGATACGGAGCAGTGGCCGCGACCGCGATGCTTGTCATCCTAATGGCACCGGCGTCGCTCTCGGCCGAAGATGATGGTGCCCTGTGGACCGTCATGGTGTATCTGGACGCGGACAACAACCTGGAGACTTTTGGCGTCTTGAACTTGGATTGGATGGAAACCGTCGGCTCGAGCGATGACGTCAACTTCGTCGTGCTCATGGACACGTACAGCGGAGTCGCCGACCTGCTGTATGTTGAGCTAGGCGAATCGGTCCAGGTCGGGGCTGACTACGGGTATCCGAAGGAGGTTGACATGTCCAGCCCGCTGGTCCTCGAGGAGTTCATCGAGACATGCATTCACGACTATCCTGCCCAGAATTATGCGCTCATACTCTGGGACCACGGCGGCGGATGGCGCGGCCTCTGCTGGGACGACACAACCTCTGAGTTGACCGGCCTCAACGAATACATCACCATGGTGGAGATGCGGGACGCGCTTGCGGGAGCTTACGAGGACACAGGAGAAGTCCTGGATGTCATCGGTTTCGACCTGTGCCTGATGGCGATGCCAGAGGTGGCATACCAGGTAAGGGACTATGCTGACTACATCGTCTTCAGCGAGGAGACCGTCCCGGGGGCAGGTTTCCCGTACGATGCCATAGCCCAGCACATGGTCGACGCTCCGGACATGGACGCGATAGAGCTGTGCACGGTCATCGTCGAGGATTACGCTGCGTACTACACGGGCATGGGAGGATACACGACATGGACCATGAGCGCCTTCGACATGCAGTACATGGACGAGATAACGGAATCCGTGGATGTGCTCGGCGTCGAGCTGCTGAGCAGCCTGCGCGAGTACATGCAGTACTACCAGATGGACGTGTACGGCGCTGAGAAGTACTACTACCCATACAACGTAGACCTCAAGGGCTTCGCGCTGAACCTGATTGCCGACAACCAGATCGATGACGCCGGAATCAAGTCGACGGCCAAGGACGTGGTAGACGCGGTGGAGAGCGGCGTGCTCATATCCCTGAACGGGCCCAACAGTGAGGGCTCGTACGGCATGGCCATCTACATACCGTCGACGAACGAGGGCATGCACTTCATCAAGGATGACTATGTCAATGTCCCGTTCGCTACGGAGACGAGCTGGTACGAGTTCGCGTACGCCTTCTCGAACTTCGAAGGGCGCACGTGGGGCGTATCCAAGTGAGCGCCCAGCACGGTCATGTGCCTTGATAAGTAAACCTCTATGTGAAGAGGCCCTCGCGCCTCTTCCAAATCACTTTCTTTCTTCTCTTCTCTTTTAATCCAATCGTTGGTTCTAGTCTCGTTCGCTGGCCGGGGAGTCGGGCGGACAAACCTCCACCCGCGGTCAGCGCCGCACCATGGCCGCTTCGTCCCTTGTCAGGAACTTGCCCCAAATCCCATTCTCGTCTTCCGACTCCGGTTCGCGCGACCCCACTCAGGCCTTCCTGTACGAACCGAGTATCTTGACGAACGCGCCTGTCTTGAGCAGGCCGCCCACGGCAGCGTGACAGGCAGGGTCGTCCATGCTGCCCTCGATGTCGGCGTAGAACACGTAGACCCACGGCTTGTTCTTCCTGGGCCTGGACTCCAGCTTCGACAGATTGACGCCCCTGGAGGCGAACTCCCCCAGGCACATGTGCAACGCCCCCGGCGCGTTCTTGGTCGCGAAGACAATGGAGGTCTTGTTCGCATCCTGGACCGGGCCAGGGTTCTTCTCGAGCACGAAGAACCTCGTGAAGTTTGCGTCCTCGCTCTGGATGTCCTCCTTCAGTATCCTGAGCCTATAGACGCTGGCGGCCCTCCTGCTCGCAATGGCGGCGACATCCGTCCGCTTCGACTCCGCGACTATCCTCGCGCTGCCGGCCGTATCGTACGATGCTATCGTCTTCCAGTCCGGATGGTTCTGGAGGAACTTCCTGCACTGCCCGAGGGCCTGCGGATGGCTCATGACCTCCCTGATCGATTCCATGGTCGCACCCTCGGCAACCATGAGGCAGTGTTTCACTGGTACGATGACCTCTCCAACAATGGTCAGGTCGTGGTCCAGCAGCAGGTCGTTGACCTGCGTCACGCTTCCTTCGATCGAGTTCTCGACAGGGACGACGGCGTGCGTCACTTCGTCCCTCTCGACTGCGCTGAAGACCGAGTGAAAGTCAGGATAGGGCCGCGTCTCGACGTCTGAGCCGAACTGCTTGACGCATGCGTCCTCCGAGTACGCGCCCCGTTCTCCCTGGAAAGCCACCAAACGCATCGCTCTGACCATCGAACGCTGTACAAGAATCAGCCTATTTCTACTCTTCCAAGGATACTGGCGCCCAGCCAGCGCTGCACACTGCACAGAATTGTCCACTGGAATGAGGCGTCTGGCTGTTGGATAGAGCCACAAACATTTATATCGGGCGAGACCATGAGGAGCTTTGCCACGCCTATAAGGCGCGGACCCACTAATCATGGAGGCTAGGAATGGCAACAACGAGCAACGCGCTGCTTATTCTGCCCTTGGGGCTGCTTCTCCTAGCCTAAGTGCTGCAGTGTGGATTTTTGGAGAGTGTTTTGATGCCAACACAAGCTCCGAGTGAGAATGCTAAACCAA
Organism: Thermoplasmata archaeon; assembly: GCA_041304525.1. GTDB lineage: Archaea > Thermoplasmatota > Thermoplasmata > UBA10834 > UBA10834 > UBA9653. The sequence goes on from JBFYNF010000119.1 coordinate 13,552, forward strand.
CCGAAGAGGCCGGGTTCAGGGTACCCGAGGCAGGCGTGTTCGTGAGCGAGTACAACAAGCAGATCTTCCAGGCGACCAGGATGCCTGAGAGGGTCAAGATACTGGACACGACCCTTAGAGACGGCGAACAGACCCCCAACGTGGCCCTATCAGTCGACGACAAGCTGAAGATCGCGCAGGCGCTCGACGAGCTCGGTGTGGACATCATCGAGGCCGGCTTCGCCGTCAACTCTGAGGGGGAGGCCGAGGCCGTCAAGAGGATCGCGGGCGCAGGGCTCAAGAGTGAGATCTGCAGCCTGTGCCGAGCGTCCGCTCAAGACATCGATGCGGCCCTTGCTTGCGACGTGGACTCAGTCCACATCTTCCTAGCCACGTCCAAGGTCCACCTCGAGAAGAAACTCAAGATCACGCAGCAGGAAGCGGTCGAGAAGGCCGTCGCGTCCGTGCAGTACGCAAAGCAGCACGGCCTCGTCGCCGAGTTCAGCTGCGAGGATGCCACAAGGACGGAACTGCCGTTCCTGAACATCGTGCACAAGGCGGTCGAGGACGCCGGCGTGGACAGGATAGACATCCCTGACACCGTGGGTGTCATGACACCCCAGGCGATGATGCAGTTCGTAGCCCAGATTAGGAAGAACACCAAGGTGCCCCTTGCAGTCCACTGCCACGACGACTTCGGACTGTCGGTGGCGAACTCCCTCGCCGGGGTGCTCGGAGGCGCAGAGGAGGTCCATGTCACGGTCAACGGCCTCGGGGAGAGAGCGGGGAACGCCGCGCTCGAGGAGGTCGTCATGGGGCTCCAGGCGTTCTACAACCTCAAGACCAGGATCAACACCCGCAAGATGGCCTTCGTGTCGAGGCTGGTATCACAGCTCACCGGCATCGCGGTCCAGCCGAACAAGGCTATCGTCGGCGAGAACGCCTTCTCGCACGAGGCGGGCATCCACGTCCACGGAGTGCTGAGCGAGTCATCGACGTATGAGCCGATGCGACCCGAGATAGTAGGCAAGGAGAGGACCCTTGTCGTCGGGAAGCACTCAGGGGTGCACGCGGTACAGAACAAACTGAAGGAGTACGGTCTAGACCTCACACCCGACCAGATGAAGGAGGTCGTCACGAGGATCAAGAAATACGCGGAGTCTGGCAAGAAGCTGGATGACGCCGAGTTGCTCGCCGTGGCATATGACATCATGGGCCAGGAGGTCGAGCCGGTCATCAGGCTCGAAGAGTTCACCGTGTTCACGGGCCTGAACTTCACGCCGACCGCGACCGTTGTCCTGAACATCGACGGTGATGTGAGACGGGCCTCGGAAACTGGTGTGGGACCGATAGATGCCAGCCTGAGCGCCATAAGGACCGCGGTGTCGAAGAACATCGTGCTCAAGCAGTTCAGGCTCGAGGCCATCACGGGCGGATCGAACGCGCTCTGCGAAGTCACGGTGAAGCTGGGCGACTGCGAGGACGAGCAGCTCCTCGCGCTCGGGAAGAGCGTCGGCTCGGACATAGTCACGACCAGCGTCGACGCGACGATCGAGGGCCTGAACAGGCTCTGGGTGCACAAGCTCCACTCTAATGGCGATAAGACTAAGAGGAAGGCTTACTGAATCAGGGGCCGCTCATCAAGAGGTGTCATCGCATGGCCAGGACGATAGCCGAGAAGATTCTTTCCACTAAGGCCCAGAAGGACGTCTCACCAGGAGAGATAGTCGAGGCCGAGGTCGACTATGTGATGGTGAACGACATCACGGCGCCCGCGGCCTTCGACGAGTTCGAGGCCATGTGCACCCCGGTGCTCGAGAAGAAGGTCGTGCTCGTACCCGACCACTATGTGCCGAACAAGGATGTCGCATCCGCCATCCAGGCGAAGAAGATGCGGGACTTCGCGAAGAAGTACAAGATACGCAACTACTTCGAAGTGGGTTCGGGAGGCGTGTGCCACCAGATCATGATAGAGAAGGGGTTCGTCGCACCTGGCAGGCTCATCGTGGGTGCGGACTCGCACACATGCTCCTATGGCGCGCTCGGCGCGTTCGCCACGGGCATCGGCAGCACGGAGGCCGCCACGGTCTTCGCCAGGGGACTGCTGTGGTTCAAGGTGCCAGAGTCGATGAAGTTCGTTGTGGACGGCCAGCTCGGAAGGCACGTCATGGGCAAGGACATCATACTCACGATCATCGGGGACATAGGCGTAGAGGGCGCGCTCTACAAGTCCATGGAAGTCCAGGGGACGGCCATATCCAGCTTATCGGTCTCGGACCGCATCACGATCTCGAACATGGGCATCGAGGCGGGAGCCAAGGCGTGCATCATCCCGCCCGACGCAAAGGTGGATGAGTACCTGAAGGGGCGCGTGATGGGGGAGTACTCGAATGTCCTCGCTGACCCAGACGCCAGCTATGTTGATGTCAGGGAGTACGTGGCCGAGGATTTAGTCCCAGTTGTCGCAAGACCGTACCTCCCTAGCAACGTGGCACCAGCGAGCGAGGTCGGGGTCGCGATAGACCAGGCGTACCTCGGCTCGTGCACCAATGGCAGGATCGAGGACCTGAGGGTCGCCGCCGCGATACTAAAAGGGAGGAAGGTCAAGGACGGCGTCAGACTCCTGGTCGTCCCGGCGAGCAAGCACGTGTTCGACCAAGCCTCCTCAGAGGGACTGTTCAAGATATTCTCGGACGCTGGAGCGTTCATATCCGGCCCCACGTGCGGTGCGTGCCTCGGTGGTTACATGGGAGTCCTTGCGCCCGGCGAGAAGTGCGTGAGCACGACCAACAGGAACTTCGTAGGCAGGATGGGACACAAAGACTCCGAGGTCTATCTCGCGAGCCCCGCGGTTGTCGCGGCCAGCGCGGTCGCTGGCAGGATCGTCGATCCCTCCGAGGTGGTCGGATGAGAACCGCATTCAAAGGAAACGCGTGGACTTTCGGGGACAACGTCGACACCGACCAGGTCATACCAGCTGAGTACCTGGTGACCATGGACAGCAAGGAGCTGGCAAAATACGCATTCTCCAAGGTCTCGCCAGAATTCCCGAAGAAGGTCAAGGCCGGGGACATTATCGTGGCCGGAAGGAACTTCGGCTGCGGATCCAGCCGGGAGCATGCCCCCAGAGCACTCATGGGTGCGGGGGTGTCGTGCGTAGTCGCCGAGTCGTTCGCGCGCATCTTCTTCAGGAACTCGATCAACATCGGCCTGCCGCTCGTGGAGGCTAAACTGGACGCGAAGAACGGCCAACTGGTCACGGTCGACCTTGAGAATGGGACCGTGAGGAACGAGTCCACGGGCCAAGAGGCCAAGTTCGCCAGCTATCCGCCGTTCATCATGATGCTCATCGAGAAAGGGGGCCTCGTGCCCTACACCAGGGAGATGTTGGGTTGCAGAAAGTAGGTGTCATTCAAGGGGACGGCATCGGACCCGAAGTCATCAGGGAGGCGCGCAAGGTCTTGGATGTTGCGTGCGATAGGAACGACCTGTCCCTGGACTTCGAGGAGTTCCCTCTCGGGGCGACGCATTACCTCAAGACAGGCGAGGTGCTCTCCGACGAGACCGTATCCAGGCTCGGGGAGAAGGAGGCCATACTGCTGGGCGCGATGGGCGACCCGCGCGTGAAACCTGGCGTGCTCGAGAAGGGCGTTCTCCTCAGGCTCAGGTTCCACTTCGATCAATACGTCAACCTAAGGCCAGTCCAACTGTTCGACGGGGTCCCGTCCCCCCTCGCCGGGAATGACCGGAAGGTCGACATGTTCTTCGTGAGAGAGAACACGGAGGACTTCTATGTGGGTCTCGGCGGCAGGGTCGGCAGAGGGAAGTCCCGTGCCGAGCTGGACCTAGTGAGGAAGGCGTACGAGGCGAAGTTCGATGTCGGGATTGACCTCAAAGGCGATGACGAGCTCGCGTTCCAGATTGGCGTGATCACCAAGGGCGGGGCCGACCGCGTGGTCGATTTCGCATTCGAGCTCGCTAAGGAGAAGGGGTTCGACCTCGTGACCTCGGTGGACAAAGCCAACGTGCTGACTGAGGTCTACGGACTGTGGAGGGAGGCGGTCGAGCGCGCGTCCAAGAAGCACGGGATCGCGAAGGAGTTCCTCTACGTGGATGCGGTCGCGCTGCACATGGTCAGGAATCCTGAACGTTTCAGAGCACTCGTGACGCCCAACCTCTTCGGTGACATCCTGACGGACCTCGGGGCCGCCCTGCAGGGTGGCCTGGGTTTCGCTCCGTCGGGTAACATAAACCCTGACGGACTGAGCATGTTCGAGCCGGTCCATGGGTCTGCGCCTGACATCGCGGGGAAGGGACTGGCGAACCCCGTCGGGGCGATACTCTCGGCGGCGCTCATGCTCCAGACATTGGGCCACAGGAAGGCCGCCGAGGAGGTCGAACGGGCCGTGAGGGAAATCCTGGCTTCCGGGAAACACATGACCGCCGACGCCGGAGGAAGGACCTCGACATCGGCCATGGGCGATGCAGTCGCCTCGAGGCTCAGAGAGCTCTAAGACACGCCGTGGGATTACTGTCAGCCGTCCGCCAGCAATGATGAGTACGACTTCTTCAGGGTCCACCAGAAGCGGTGGTGCTCGCACCGTTACAGCTGGGCAGTGACGGCCGCACCCCAGACTATATTCATACTATTCTGAGCATAATACTAAATACCCATAACTCGTTTTGAACTAAAAAGGGCAATAGAGGTGGATGGGATGTCACCGCAAGTTCTGCCTGTTCAGAAGCAGAAGGCAATAGAGATTGGAGAATTCCTCACGAACAATGTCTCGCGCGCGGCCGTATACGCGCTCCTGCACAGGCAGCCGCTCACGAGGAGGGAGATCGAGCGCAGCCCGATGACGGATTCGATGAGGCGGTTGTCACTCAGTGCGCAGACTCGGTCTTTGAAGGACAAATCGAACGTGCAGATGAGGACCCTGCTCGCGAAGG
>JBFYNF010000120.1:0-8224 GCA_041304525.1 Thermoplasmata archaeon
GGATGCTTTGCGAGATCGGCGGGGTGGACGCGGTGACGCTCCAACCAGCGGCCGGGGCGCACGGCGAGTACACGGGAGTGCATCTCGTGCGCGCGTACCACGAATCGCGTGGGGAGACCAGGAACGAGGTCATCCTCCCCGACACCGCTCACGGCACCAACCCCGCGAGCGCTGCGATGGTCGGGTACGACGTCCTCGAGATACCCTCGAAGGAAGGGTGCGTGGACATCGAGGCCCTCAAGGCCGCGATATCAAAGGACACGGCCGCGTTCATGCTCACCAACCCGAACACGCTCGGACTGTTCGAAAAGGACGTCAGGGAGGTCGCGGGAGTGCTCCACGACGCGGGCGCGCTCCTGTACTACGACGGGGCGAACCTGAACGCGATCATGGGCAAGACCTCGCCTGGCAAGATGGATTTCGACATCGTACACTTCAACCTCCACAAGACTTTCGCCACGCCCCACGGGGGCGGGGGGCCGGGAGCAGGACCCGTGGGCGTGAACCGCCGGCTGGAGGAGTTCCTGCCCGTCCCCAGGATAGTCAAGGAAGGCGACAGGTTCGCGCTCGATTACGACAGGCCGAAGAGCATCGGGAAGGTCAGGGCGCATTTCGGCAACTTCGGCGTCCTCGCCCGGGCGTACACTTATATCAAGATGCAGGGCGGGAACGGCCTCACGGCCGCCTCCGAGAACGCAGTGCTCAACTCGAACTACCTGAGGCACCACCTCAGCAAGGACCTCGAGCTGCCGTACGGTCAGCTGAGGAAGCACGAGTTCGTCCTCAGCGGAAGGCCCCTGAAGGCAAAAGGGCTCAGGACACTCGACTTCGCGAAGCGCCTCCTGGACTACGGTTTCCACGCGCCGACCATATACTTCCCCCTGATAGTGGAAGAGGCCATCATGATAGAGCCGACGGAGACCGAGTCGCGTGATACCCTCGACACGTTTGTGGAGGTCTGCAGGAAGATACTTGCGGAGGACCCGGAGTTGCTCAAGTCGGCGCCACACAACACGGCCGTGAGACGGTTGGACGAGGCGAGGGCCGCGCGTGAAATGATATTCAGCTGGAGGGCTTACGAGAAGAAGGCGGCCAAGGACCAGACGGGGAGAGTCTAATCGCGCTTGAACCGGGCGCATATGAGCGTGCGCGTACCCGTGATCCCCTTGATTGTCCTGATCCTGCCCAGCACGATGTCGCACAAGCGGTCGTAGTCGGCCGTCTCGACCCTCGCGATCATATCATATTGGCCGAAGAGCTGGTGGACCTCGCCGACCTCGGGGAGCTTGCGCATCTGCTCGAGCACTTTGGACTCATTCCCCGTCGCGGTCGTTATCAGCACATATCCGATTGCCAGAGCTGCCACCTGATAGGTGTCTAATGGTCGAATGCGTACTTATAACCTATCGGGAATGTCCACCGATGCGCTTTCCTGGACAGTTGTGTGCAATGGGAAGGCGCGGCCGGGCATGGGCGAGAAGAGGCTCACTGGAGCGCCCGTTTCCGTGGCCCCTGCTATGAACCTTATATACTCCGGCTGACGATTGAAGGACGTTCACAATGGCAGGCCTGGTAGTACTAGAAGGCATAGACGGCTGTGGCAAGTCCACGGTCGCCGAGGCCGTGGCCGGAAGGCTCGGAGACAGGGCGGTGCTCACGCGCGAGCCGACCGACTCCTGGATTGGCAGGGCGGTCAAGGAGGGGGACGGGAAGGAGATCAGCCCGTACACCGACGCCCTCCTGTTCATGGTCGACAGGGCGCAGCACACGCTCGAGATGGCCGAGATGGTCAGGTGCGGGAAGCTCGTAGTCTGCGACAGGTACTACCACTCGACCGTGGCGTACCAGACGGCTTCTCTCAGGCGCAAGGGGCTGGCGGACAACTTCGCATGGCTCCTGGATGCCAACACGCGCATATCCCTCAAGCCCGACGTGACATTCCTGCTCGTGCTCCCTCCCGAGAGGATGCCAGAACGGATATCCGACAGGGCGGAGAGGTCGCGGTTCGAGAAGCTCGACTTCCTGAAGGAGGTCGCCCAGAACTATGAGAGGCTCGCAGCCCACGACAAGGGGATGATCCGGCTCGACGCCACCCAGCCAGTGGGACGAGTGGTCGAGCAAGTACTAGCCGCCGTTAAGGAGAGGAACCTTTAATACCGTGCGCAGGCTCGGAAGTGATGCAATGCACCCAGCGGACCACATAAGGGGAACCAAGAGCGACAAGCTCAAGGGACGCAAGGTCGTCCTCGGAGTCACGGGCAGCATAGCTGCCGTCGAGTGCGTGAAACTGTGCCGGGAGCTCATAAGGCACGGCGCAGAGGTCCACGTCGTGATGTCCAAGGACGCGCAGACCATAATACACCCCTACGCCCTCGAGTTCGCTTCCGGGAGACCGGTGACGACCGAGATCGACGGGCGCGTGCAGCACGTCTCATTCTGTGGAGAGGTCCCTGACAAGGCGGACCTGCTCCTGATCGCGCCCGCAACGGCGAACACGATCTCCAAGGTCGCGTGCGGCATAGACGACACGCCCGTCACGACCTTCGCCACGACCGCGCTGGGGACAGGCATTCCGGTCATAATCGTGCCCGCGATGCACGGCACGATGATCAAGCACAAGGCGGTCAAGGACAACATCGAGCGGCTCAAGGCCCTAGGGGTCCATGTCATCGAGCCGAGGATGGAGGAGGCGAAGGCCAAGATGCCAGACACCGACCACATCGTCTCGTGCGCCATCCTGGTCGTAGGCAAGAACGACCTCCAAGGCAGGCGCGTCCTCGTCATAGCTGGCGCCACCGAGGAGCCCATCGACGACATCAGGGTCGTCACGAACAGGAGCTCGGGCGAGACGGGCGTCGAGATGGCCAGAGCCGCCTATGAGAGGGGCGCGTCGGTGGACCTCTGGATGGGTAGGTGCGATGTCGACATACCCAGCTTCCTCAAGACGACCAGATACTCGACCTTCAACGAACTCGCGACCCTCGTGAAGGGTCCGGACCACGATGTGGTCCTCTTCCCGGCAGCGGTATCCGACTATTCCCCGATCAAGACGGATGGCAAGATGCCCTCGGACCGGGACTCCGTCACCATCGTGCTCAAGCGGAACCCCAAGCTCATAGACGGCATCAAGGCTAAGGTGGTCGTGGGGTTCAAGGCTCAGGCCAAGATGGATGACGACGCCCTCATATCGGAGGCGAAGCGCCTCCTCGACAGGTCCAAGTGCTCACTCGTCGTCGCGAACAAGATCGAGGATGTCCACAGGGGCAGGACGAAGGTCGTTCTCGTCACGGGCAGCGGGGACCTCCACAACTTCGAGGGCACGAAGGCACAGGTCGCGGACAGGGTAATAGACGTCGTTGTCAGGATGTTGTGATATCGTGATGAAGGCAAAGGCGTTCAGCCCTGGCCACGTGACGGGCTTCTTCGAAATATGCATGGACGACGACCTGCTGTCGTCGGGCTCCAGAGGCGCAGGTATGTGCCTGTCGCTGGGAGCGACTTCAGAGGTGGTCCTCGTGCCCGCGACCAAGCAGTCCATCAAGGTCACGATCAACGGAAAGAGCAGCAAGGCCGAGGTAACCAAGCGCGCCATAAGGCACCTCATCGGCGAGAAGGGCTACAGGGTCGAGGTCATCACAGAGCTCGAGCTGCCTGTCAGCCAGGGGTTCGGCATGAGCGCTGCAGGCTCGCTGTCGGCCGCCTTGGGAGCAGCCATCCTGCTCGGCAAGGAGAGGCAGGAGGCATACGAGGCCGCGCACAAGGCGGAAATAGAATCGGGGTGCGGCCTGGGCGACGTCGCAGCGATACACAGAGGAGGCATAACCTTGCGCAGGAGGCCGGGCCTGCCACCTGCAGGCGAGGTCATCAGGATCAAGGGCGAGCCCGAGGTCGTCCTCGCTATCGTCGGCAGGAGGCTCCTGACAACGGAGATACTGAAGGACGAGCAGAAGAAGCGCGAGATAAACGACAAGGGCAGCTACCTCGTCGACAGCCTCGTGAAGCAGCCGACGCTGGAGAAGCTCATGACTAACTCGAGGATATTCGCGCTAGAGACTGGCCTGGCGACCAAGAAGATCCGGAGGGCCATCGACAAAGCGTCGATGTACGGTCAGGCCAGCATGTCCATGCTTGGCAGCTCCGTGTTCGCTGTCGGCGACACCCAGAAGCTGAGAGAAGCCCTGTCGGGATTGGCCGAGGTGGTCGTGTGCAAGGTCGACACCGTGGGCCCGAGGATAGTCTGGGCCGTCCCAGACAGCTCACTCGTACAGAGTGAATAACCTGTCGTCCGCGCCGACATCGAACAGCCCTATCCGCACGCCGCAGTCGAGCCATCCGTGGGCGTAGTTGATGCATGCGAACGCATTCACCAGGTCGCCCTTCCTCGCGAAGTCGCGCGCGTCATCGAAGTACGCCCTGGCCATCCCGAGGAAGTCATCAGCCATCCGTCTGTTGAACGAGCGCTCAGGCGCGGATACGCGCACCTTCGAGAGCGCCTCAGATGTGATACGTATGTACTTTTCGACCCGTTCCTCGCTCAGGACGGCCTCAGCGCACATCTCACATCCTTCTCGAAGGGACGATCTCGATGCTCTCACCGCCGTGCTTCGACTCCCTCGGCCTGATCTCGACGAACAACGGCATCGAGACGCCGCCGCCCGTGATGATCGCGGTGCCGATAGGCAGCCGCTGTATCTCCTCCTCCATGCCATCCGTCAGGCCCTCGATGGACGAGGCGATGGCCTTGAGGTCGTTGGGGTTGGTGACCTTGAGTATGACCTGTGTGTTGCACTGGCTCAGGACGTTCTTGTCGACCTTGGCAGCCCTCTGCGTGATGACCATCAGGCCCAGGCCGAACTTCCTGCCCTCCGACGCGATGGTCCTGAACACCTTCGAGCAGATGGCAAGGCCCTGCTGCGGGCAGAAGTTGTGGGCCTCCTCGACCACCAGCATCATGGGAGGTATCTTGTCTATCTTGCGCAGCTCGAACAACGCAGTGCCGATCCTGTTGACGATGAGCTCCTGGATGTCCTGGGGCGTGCCCCTCAGGTTTATGATCGTGGTCTTGCCCTTCTGTATGAGCTCGTCGATCTTGGTCCCCTGCTCGGCGAACACATCGATCTCGTTCAGGTACTCCAACTCGGTGATGAGCCCGGCGCTGGATGGCTCGGCGTTCGCCTCGATGACCGTGACTATGTCCTTGAGGGAGTAGCTCCCCTTGGTCTCCCTCAGAGCGTCGATGGCCTTCCTCAGCATCGTGAGGTACGACCTCACATTCTTGATGTTCGTGAGACTGAGTATCTCTCTAGCATCGAGGTTGTTCAGGGTGAACTTGAGTGGCCTTGCGCCCTTGTTCGCATTCGTGTCCGGTGCGAACTCCATGATCTTGTCCTCATAGCCCTTCGGAGTGATGCCGAAGTCGCGCGTGGTCTTCTTGACGACGCCCTTGTGCTTCATCGACGAGTATTCGCCGTGGGGATCTATGATACAGACCGTGACCTTGTGCTTCATCAGCTCCTCTACGATGGCCCCCGAGCAGTACGACTTGCCGCCGCCGGTCTTGCTCAATATGCACACGTGCTTCTGGACAAGCATGTTGATGTCCAGCTCTACCCTTACGTCATGTCCGGACAGGAGGCCGATGTACGCGCCTGTGTCCGAGTGCTCGCTTATGCCGACTACATCCTTGATGAGCTCCTCGTCCGCCCTGTAGACGACCTCGCCCGCATTCAAGGGGGTCCTGGGGACCTGGAGCAGGTTCCTGTCGTCTCTGAAACCGATGATCGATACTATTCCCAGCTCCTTCTCGTCGATGGGCACCGGGGTACCCTTCTTCATTGATTCGACACCATCCACGGTGAGGTTCGTCCGTCGTTCCACCTCAGATACCTGTCCGAGCACGAAGCCGTGGAGGTGGTGGCTCACCTTGACGAACTCCATCTTCTCGAGCGGGCCGGTCAGAACCATGTTGAACTTGAGAGTGCCTACGTTGCCGTATATCATCCCGACAGGGTCTGCGTCCGATCCATGCTTCTTCCTCGGGCGAGCCTGCTTCACGGGTTGCTCGGCCGGGGGAGCGGGAGCGGTCTCATCGTAGCTGGGTGTGACTTCCTGCGGGGATACGACAAGCTGGTCAGTGCCTTCGTTCACGTGCATCCCATCTCAGTTCCCTAATATGACAATCTCTTCTATTAATGTTTTCGCGACGGCGTCCAGGCAGCAACCGTCAAGGTATTAGACGGGGAACGGTATACTCCGGCCGCGATACCATGTATGTAGTCGGTGGGTCCGCATCACAGAGGTTGGCCAGCGAACTGGCCAGCGTTCTCAAGGCGAAGCTCGCGAAAGTCGAGATGAAGCGATTCCCGGACGATGAGTGCTATGTGCGCGTGGACGAGGATCTCGACAGCGAGGAGGTATTCCTCGTGCAGACGGCTTGGCCCGACAAGAACATCATCGAGCTGTTCCTGTTGCAGGATGCGATCAGGGAGTTCGAGGTCTCATCTCTCACGACCGTGGTGCCGTATTTCGGCTACGCGAGGCAGGACAAGCAGTTCAAGCCCGGGGAGCCGATAAGCGCACGCGCCATCGCGCGCTTGATACAGGAACAGACTGACGCATTCATTACAGTAGACATACACGCTCCATCAGTGATAGACTGGTTCGAGGGAGTATCCGCCAAGAACGCGCACGCATACCCTGAGATAGGGAAGTTCCTGAAGAAGAAGGGCGTGCAGATGGTCCTATCACCCGACGAGGGCAGGTGGGACAACGCGAGGAGAATCGCCGATGTGATGAACTGCGAGGCTGACTTCCTTGTCAAGGAGCGGATTGACGGAGAAACCGTCACGATGACGCCGAAGTCCCTAGATGTGAAGGGAAAGAAGGTCGCAATCGTGGACGACATCATCTCCACGGGCGGCACAATCGTGAAGGCGGCCGAACAGCTGAGGAAGCACGGCGCGGCGAGCATCGTCGCCGCGTGCACTCACGGTGTGTTCGCCAAGGATGCTGTCACGAGGTTGAAGGCCTGCTGCGACGATATTTATTCTACTGACACGATAGAGAACCCCACGACGGCCATCTCGGTCGCTCCCCAGATAGCCAGGGCGGCCATGGAGTGAGAGCACCAAAAGCTACATATTCCCCCCCAGGGTTCTTGGAGCTGGCATCATGAAGAAGGCAGAGGACTTCAGCGAGTGGTACAACGAGATCGTCGAGAAGGCGAACCTGACGGACAAGAGGTACCCCATCAAGGGCATGAACGTCTGGACGCCCTATGGCTGGAAGATCATGCAGGCCATAGACGCCCACATAAGGCACGAGTTCGATTCTACGAACCACAACGAAGTCTGCTTCCCACTCCTGATCCCCGAGGACCAGTTCGCGAAGGAGAAGGAGCACATCAAGGGCTTCGACGCGGAGGTGTTCTGGGTCACGCACGCTGGACTCAACCCGCTCGACGTCAAGCTCCTGCTCAGGCCGACGAGCGAGACGGCCATGTACCCGATGTTCGCTGTGTGGGTGAGATCGCATGCAGACCTGCCCCTCAAGACGTACCAGATAGTGAATACCTTCAGGTACGAGACGAAGCAGACGCGGGCGTTCATCAGGGTCAGGGAGATACATTTCTTCGAGTCACACACTTGTCACGCAGACCTCGAGGGCGCGGAGAGGCAGGTGAGGGAGGACTACGATATCATGGCCCGCCTGTCCAAGAGACTGTGCATACCCTACAAGCTCCTCAAGCGCACGGACTGGGACAAGTTCCCAGGTGCGTTCTACACGGTCGGGATAGACACGCTCCTGCCTTCTGGCAGGAGCCTGCAGCTCGGCTCGATACATCAGTACAAGGAGAACTTCTCTAAGCCTTACGATATCAAGTACGAGGACGAGAAGGGCGAGCACAAGTACGTCCACCAGACGACCTATGGCATGAGCGAGAGGCTCGTCGGGGCGGTCGTCGCCCTCCACGGGGACGACAAGGGGCTCGTACTCCCGCCAGACATCGCGACCACGCAGGTCGTCATCATACCCATCCTCGCCAAGGGCGCGGTCGACCAGGTCACCGAGGACGCCAGGCAGCTCCAGAAGGAGCTCAAGGACGCAGGGTTCAGGGCGCATCTGGACGAGCGGGACCTGAGGCCAGGGGCGAAGTACTACGACTGGGAGCTCAAGGGCGTGCCTCTCAGGCTCGAGCTGGGCCTCAGAGACATGGAGAAGGAAC
>JBFYNF010000121.1:0-12644 GCA_041304525.1 Thermoplasmata archaeon
ATCATTCCGAGTATCTGGCCATCATTGGTCATCACGGTCTTGCCCTTCAGCTCGGTGATAAACTTGCGCATGCTAATCCCATCTCCAGCTACTATCTGTAGTAGCCCAGGGTATTATCCTCTTTGCCCTTCTTAGACATTGCGGTCTTCATCACTCGGGACTGCGCCTCGTAGTACTTCATCGTGTCTGGGTCGGTCGAGGGATGCACCGTCGCCATCGCCTTGTCGAAGTGCGCCTCCGTGACCTTGCTTGCCTGTCGGTCCTCCCGCAGGGCGGTGAGCCCGGCCTCGCGGCACAGGTTCTCGATGTCGGCGCCGACATAGCCCTCGAGCTTCTTCGCGTACTTGGTGAGATCCACATTGTCGAGCGGCATGTTCTTGCTGTGGACCTGCAGGATCTTGAGCCTCGCGGCCTCGTCCGGGATCGGGATCAGCAGCAGTTTGTCGAACCTGCCTGGCCGGAGCAGCGCCGGGTCCACCATGTCCGGTCTGTTGGTCGCGCCGATCACGAAGACGTGCTCGAGCCCCTCGAGCCCGTCCATGGACGTCAGGAGCTGGTTGACTATGCGCTCCGTCACCCCTGAATCGTACTGGGACCCGCGCCTGGGTGCGATGGCGTCTATCTCGTCAAGGAACACTATCGACGGCGAGACCTGCTTCGCCTTCTTGAATATCTGCCTCACGGCCTTCTCGCTCTCGCCCACCCACTTCGACATGATCTCCGGGCCCTTGATGGAGATGAAGTTCGCGCGCGACTCGTTCGCGAGCGCGCGCGCGATCATCGTCTTCCCCGTGCCTGGCGGTCCGAACAGGAGCACGCCCTTCGGCGGCTTTATCCCGAGTCTCACGAAGGACGCGGGGTCCTCCATCGGGAGTTCTACCGCCTCATGCAGGTCCCTCTTGACGTTCTCGAGGCCCCCCACGTCGGACCAACGGACGTTCGGCACCTCGACGAGCACCTCCCTCATGGCGCTCGGTTCGATGTCCTTGAGTGCATCGAAGAAGTCCAGTTGCGAGACGCGCATCTTCTCGAGTATCTCTGGAGGTATGGCCTTGTCGAGGTCGATGTCCGGCAGGTAGCGCCGGAGGACCCTCATCGCAGCCTCCCTGGCGAGCGCTGCGAGGTCTGCGCCGACGAAACCGTGCGTGATGTCGCCCATCTGCTTGAGGTTGACCGTCTCGTCAAGGGGCATGCCCCTCGTGTGGATCTCGAGTATCTCGTTCCTGCCCTCGGCTGTCGGAACGCCTATCTCGATCTCGCGGTCGAACCTCCCTGGCCTTCTGAGGGCGGGGTCGATGGCGTCCTCCCTGTTTGTGGCCGCGATGACTATCACGTTGCCCCTGCTCGTCAGTCCGTCCATCAGGGTCAACAGCTGGGCGACCACCCTCCGCTCCACCTCCCCATGGACCTCGTCACGGCGGGGCGCGATGGAGTCTATCTCGTCGATGAAGATGGCCGAAGGGGCGTTCTTCTCCGCCTCGGTGAAGATCTCCCTGAGCCGCTCCTCGCTCTGGCCGTAGAACTTGGACATGATCTCAGGACCCTGGATCGAGAAGAAGTTGGCACCTGCCTCGTTGGCGACCGCCCTGGCTATGAGCGTCTTGCCAGTTCCGGGAGGACCGTACAGCAGGACGCCCTTTGGCGGGTCTATACCCAGGCGTGTGAATATCTCGGGATGCTTCAGCGGCAGCTCGATCATCTCCCTGATCCTCTGCAGCTCGCCCTCGAGCCCTCCGATGTCCTCGTACGTGACCGAGGGTCTGGCGAGTTCGGTGACCTCGATAGGCTCGGTCTTCACAGTCAGTTCAGTGAGTTCTGATACCTGGACGATGCCATTTGGGGTCGTCGAGGCCACTACAAATGGGAGGAATCCCCCCATGAGGGCTATGTTCGGGATGATGATCTCGTCACCCTTGACGAGCGCCCTGTTCAGGAGCCCTTTCTTGAAGAGTCCCTCGACACCCTGGCCGAACCGGACCCTCTTCCCTGCGGGTATCTTGGGGGCTACGATGACCTTCTGGGCCACCTGCGCCTCCGCTTTCCGGACGACGATGTTCTCGCCGATGGACACCCCCGCGTTCCCTCTTATCATTCCATCTATCCTGATGATTCCCTTACCCTCGTCCTCGTGGGCTGCCCTGAAGACCTTCGCCGCGGTCTTCTTGCTACCAGCAATCTCGATTATCTCGCCCACGTCGGCGCCCAACTCCTTCCTCGTGAAGGAGTCGATTCTCGCCCTCCCTAGGCCGACCTCGGACTGGTGGTGTGCCCGCGCCACTCTGAGAGTGATCCCATCCGCTTGTTTCTTGACCATCCGACCGCCAAATCACTCACCCTGCGGAAAAACGTTTGGGATGACTTGACGGGCTGCAGTTGACATTCGACGGCACGGACACCGCAGGAAACGATGTTCGAGACTGTTCATCGGGAGGTAGGCCCTCATTCGAAGGGGCTTTCTGGATGCTCAAATGACCGGAAAGACAGGGGGTTGCTCAGAAAGCCTTAAAAAAGACCCACCCATACAAAACGCCGCGAGGCTTCAGGATGCACGAGATACGTTTCCACGGCCGCGGTGGACAAGGCGCGGTCATGGCTGCACAAGCACTTGCGAGCGCTGCACACCAGGAGGGTGGTTACGCGACCGCCTTCCCGTTCTTCGGGGCCGAGAGGCGAGGCGCCCCTGTGCTGGCGTTCACGAGGATCGACAGCAAGAGGATTTACCGCAAGACTCAGGTCTACGAACCCGACGTGGTCGTGGTCCTTGACGAGTCGCTCATCGACGTCGTCAACGTCGTGGACGGCCTGAAGGAGGGCGGCATCGTCATCGTCAACACCTCGAAGAGGCCGGACGAGGTCGACGTCGGCAAGGATGTCAAGGTGGCTACCGTCGACGCGACATCTGTCGCCCTCGAGATACTCAAGCAGCCCGCGACGAACTCGTCCATACTTGGTGCCCTGGCCAAGGCCACTGGCATGGTCAAGATCGAGTCCATCGAGAAGGGCATCATGCAGATCTTCGGCGACAGGCTGGGCCCTAAGATCGGCGAGAAGAACGCGCTGGCCGCCAAAGCGGCTTACGATAAGACTGTCGTGGGCAACTCGCGCGGCAAGCGCCCTCTGACAAAGCCGAAGAAGTGGCTCCCCGATGTCAACGAGCTTCCTATGGGTGCCGCGGGGGTCACGAAGGAGACGGCAGCTGGCATGGTCGGTCCAGGGTCGTTCATAGTGAACAAGACAGGCACCTGGAAAGTGTTCAGACCGGAGTACGACAAGGAGAAGTGCACGATGTGCAACTTCTGCTGGTTCTACTGCCCAGAGGGTTGCATCTACAGAAAGGGTGACCACATGGAGTTCGACATGGAGTACTGCAAGGGTTGCGGGATATGCGCCAACGAGTGCCCCGTCGACGCCATCAAGATGGTGAGGTGAGAAGATGGTCCAGAAAGTCGTCACCGGCAACTACGCGGCGGCATATGGGGCGATGAGGAGCAGGGTCAAGACGATTGCAGCATACCCTATCACGCCTCAGACATTCATAGTCGAGCACTTGTCAGAGTTCGTCAACAATGGTGAACTCGATTGCGAGTACATCGAGGTTGAGAGCGAACACTCCGCCATGAGCGCGTGCGTGTCCGCGAGCGCCTCGGGCGTCCGCACGTTCACGGCCACATCTTCGCAGGGACTCGCCCTCATGCATGAGATACTCCCTATCGCGAGCGGCCTCAGGCTGCCGGTCGTGATGGCGGTCGTCAACAGGGCCATCGCGGCTCCGATCAACATATGGGTCGAGCACAGCGACATCATGCCTGAAAGGGACTCAGGATGGTTGCAGGTCTTCTGCGACCACAACCAGGAGGTCCAGGACATGGTGCTGCAGGCATTCAAGATCGCAGAGGACAAGCGCGTCGCGCTCCCCATGAGCGTGGGCCTGGATGCGTTCATCCTATCGCACACGGTCGAGCCAGTCGATCTGATGTGCGCGGAGGACGCCGACAAGTTCCTGCCCAAGTACAGCCCGCCGAGCCCCATCCTCGACACGAACGACGTCAAGTCGGTCGGCGTGTTCGTGCCTCCCGAGTACATGATGGAGTGCAGATGGCAGCTCGACAAGGCCCTCCGGGACGCCCCGCCTGTCATCGAAGAGGTCAACAAACAGTTCGCCAGGCAGTTCGGTAGGGACTATGGCGGCATGATCGACCCGTACATGTGTGATGATGCGGATGTCGTGCTCATAACACTGGGAACGGTCAGCTCGACCGCCCACGAGGTCGTTGATGACATGCGCGCAGAGGGCAAGAAGGTCGGTCTTGTGAAGCAGAGGTTCTGGCGGCCCTATCCGGCCAAGCAACTCCGCGCCATTGCCGAGAAGGTCAAGGCTGTCGGCGTGTTCGACAGGGCCGTGTCGTATGGAGTGGCCGGGCCGTCCTTCATAGAGTTCAGGAACGCGGCGTACGGGCTCGATGTCCCGACCATGGACTTCATCGGAGGCCTGGGAGGTAACGACGTCACTCTGGCGGATATCCGTTTGATATACGAGCGCCTGCTCGAGGCCGCAAGGACCGGGAAGCCCAGGCGCGAAGTGACATGGCTGAACACCAGGGGGGTGGAGCAGTGAAGCTCAAGGAGATGCCGGACGAGGAGATGTTCACCCGAGGCCACACGGCCTGTGCTGGCTGCGGGGGCGCGATTGCAGTGAGGAACCTGATGAAGATACTGGGGAAGAACACGGTAGTCGTCAACCCTGCCTGCTGCATGCTCATATTCGGTGCTACTTACCCGAACATAGCGTGGAAGGTGCCTTTCCACCACGTGGCGTTCGAGAACACGGCCGCATGCGCCACTGGCATGTCCAGAGCTCTCAAGGCACGGGGCAAGCAGGACACGCTCGTCATGGGCATCGCGGGGGACGGCGGCACTGCGGACATAGGACTCCAGGCACTGTCCGGCGCTGCTGAGAGGAACGAGGACATCCTTTATGTCATGTATGACAACGAAGCGTACATGAACACGGGCATACAGAGGTCTGGTTCCACGCCGTTCGGCGCCTGGACAACCACCACTCCGGTCGGGAAGGTCAAGTCGGGCAAGGCCAACTTCAAGAAGGACATGCCGCAGATCATGATGGCCCACAACGTGCCCTATGTCGCCACCGCTTCAGTCGGACACATCCAGGACTTCATCAATAAATTCGAGAAGGCCAAGAAGATCAAAGGCTTCCGGTACATCCAGATCTTCAGCCCATGCCCCACAGGATGGAGGCACGACACTGCGAAGACCATCGAGATATGCAAGCTCGCGGTGGATACTGGCATGTGGACATTGTACGAGTGCGAGAATGGCAAGGTCACTATCAACAGGAAGCCGAAGATGACGCCTGTCGCGGAGTACCTGAAACCCCAGGGACGGTTCAGGCACATGACCGAAGAGGATATCAAGACGCTCCAGGACTGGGTCACCAAGAAGTGGGAAGCGGACGAGAAGTACGCTCAGTGCAGGGCGTGACCGGCCGCAAACGCTTTCTCGAAACCCCTTGGCAGCCTTCTTCGCGCTCAGAGATGTGCGTCTAGGATTGCAGTCACTTGAGGTTCTTCCTCATCTCGATTTGTTTCATCGTGACTGCGAAATCGAACTTGTCGAGCATTCTCAGCACAGAGGGCTCCTCGTTGAGGTTGTAGATCGCTATCTTGAATGCGCCGAGTTCGTAGAGTCTGTTGAGGGCGAACTTTGCGAGCGAGGTCCCTATCCCATCGCCCCTCCGCGAGGGCGCGACACCGAGATACGGGATGTATCCCGTCGCATCGACCTTCCTGACGAGGACGAATCCCCCTTCCACAATGTAGCACTCGGAGCTCTTCGCCGAGGCTATGAGCCCATGTACCTTCCTCCGCTGCCAGCAAGTGCCAGCGTACGCTTCTTCATGGGTCTTGACGAGTTCATCGACCGAGGTGGTTTTCCTGGGTCTCACCCCGTATCCGGCGAACTGCATCGGCTTCCCCTCGGCGCAGACGTAGGTCCTCACATCCTCGTAGCCCAACCGCCTGTAGAGCTCGTGTGCCCTGATGTTCCCTTGGATGACCTCGAGTATGGATGTCTCTGCGCCCTGCCTTCTTGAGAAATCCTCGGCGGCTAGCATGAGTCTCTCTCCAATCCCTCTGCCCCGGTGCCCGGGCACGACACCGACGCCACCGATCCAGGCCTCTCCACCGTCCACGACTGGATTAGCGTATCCCACGATTCTGCCGCCATCCATGGCTACGATTACGTTCGCGATGTTGCCGCCAACTGACTGGACGAAATCGATGAAGAATGCTCTGCTGGATTTCATCGGGACTATGTAGTCCGAGAATATCTCGTTCTGCGCGTCCACAAGGCCGTCCAGCTGCCCCTTCTCGATGTGTCGCAGCTCGATGTCGTTCACTGCCATCGAGTCGCCCTCTACACGGTCTCGGGCTTCATGTGCGGGAACAGCAGCACTTCCTTGATCGAGGGCGCATCCGTGAGTATCATCGCGAACCTGTCGATGCCGATGCCCAGGCCGCCGGTCGGTGGCAGCCCACACTCCAGCGCCCTGATGTAGTCCAGGTCTATCGGGTGGGCCTCGTCGTCTCCTTCCGAGCGGAGCCTGTCCTGCTCCCGGAACCTCTGCTCCTGCTCCTCAGGATCGTTCAGCTCGGAGAACGCGTTCGCGAACTCCCAGCCGTTGATGAACAGTTCGAACCTTTCGACCAGGTCAGGGTTGCCGCGCTTCCTCTTGGCCAGAGGTGATACCTCGACCGGATGGTCTATCACGAACGTCGGATTGATGAGGTTGGGTTGCGCCTTCTGGTCGAAGATCTCGGACACGACCTTCCCCATCCCACTGCAGTCCTCGATGTCCCGGACGCCCAGCCTCGTAGCTGCGGCCTTCGCCTCCTCGACGGTCTTGAGGGATGATATGTCCAGGCCGGTGTACTCCTTGATGGCGTCGTGCATCGAGACCCTTCTCCACGGTCTCGAGAAGTCAAGGGTCTTGGTACCGTACTTGATCTTGTCAGACCCGACGATGTGCATCGCGGTGTCGTACAGTAGGCTCTCAGTGAGGTCCATGATGACCTCGTAGTCCACGTAGGCTTCGTACAGCTCCAGTGAAGTGTATTCGGGATAGTGCTGCGCGTCGATGTCCTCGTTCCTGAAGTTCTTCCCGATCTCGTACACCTTCTCCAGGTTTCCGACGATGCACCTCTTGTGGTACAGTTCCGGGGCTATCCTGAGGTACAGGTCCATGTCGAGATAGTTGTGGTGCGTGACGAACGGCCTGGCCAGGGCGCCGCCGTACAGCGGCTGGAGTATCGGTGTCTCCACCTCCAGAAAGTCGCGCCTGTTCAGCCAGTCCCTCATGAACGCGACCATCCTGCTCCTGTCCACGAACCTCTTCCTCACGTCGTCGTTCATGGCGAGGTCTAGATACCTCTGCCGATATCTCGTCTGCACGTCCTGTAGCCCGTGGAACTTCTCGGGGAACGGTATCAGGGCCTTGGATAGGACATCCATCTTCTTGACCGCGACAGTGATCTCACCCATCTTCGTCCTGAAGACGGTGCCTTGTACACCGATTATGTCGCCCCGGTCGAGCGATGAGAATGTGGCCCAGGTCTCCTGGCCCACCTCGTCGAGTTTCACGTAGATCTGCACTTTGCCGTTCCTGTCCACGAGGTCGGCGAAACCCGCCTTGCCGTGGACGCGCACGGCCATGACCCTGCCTGCGGTGGATATTTCCTTCTGGCTCTTCTCGGACCCTATGTCCGCGAACTCGCTCTTTATCGACGATGTGTCGTGCGTGCGCTTGTAGTCATACTTCTGATAAGGGTCGAGTCCTCTCTTCTTCAGGGCCTCCAACTTGCTCCTCATCAGGGCCCTCAGGTCGCTCTCCTGCTCTGCCATCAGGCATCCCCCTCATTGGGTGCGTTCTCATATCCGAAGGGCCTACTTAAACGTAAGCGGGCCCCGGACCGGGCCAAATCCTCTCTCTCGCTCCCTCTCAAGCTCATGCAGAACCACTCTCGGTCAGGACTTGCGGCCGATGCCGCAGGACCTGCTAACTCTTCTCTCCCTCGGCCTCAGCGATGGCCGCGAGAAGCTCTTCTATCCTGAAGGGCTTCAGCAGAAATCCCCTTGCGCCCGCTGCCAACGCCTCCTTCTCTATGTGAAGGTCCGCGCTGCCGAAGAATATCAACGCCTCTGGGTCCATCTGGAGGATCTCCTGCGTGGCGCTCACGCCGTCCTTGATCGGCATCCTTTGGTCCATGATGATGACGACTGGCTTCTCTTTCATGTCCCTGTACTTCCTCACGGCCTCCTCGCCGTCCGAAGCGACATCCACAACAGTGTGGCCGTTCGCTTCGAGGATGTCTCTGTAGAGGTCGACGATGAATTTCTCATCATCGACAAGGAACACTGTAGCTATCGTACAACCTCCGAATCCTTCCTCTCAAACATGGGCTCCCGGATGCACCCACCTAGAAGTAGTCACGCTGCGACCGCGTCCAGCCAGATGGGATTCTGTCAATTATCTTGCAGGTTATATAATGCTTTTCCTTATGGGATGATGCTTGAGAATCACAGGAATCCCGCCTCGCCAGAGCCGTAAAGGCTTATATACGTAGACCTTCAATAGGCTTCCCCGAAGCCTATGGCGAAGAACAAGAAGGGCGAGGGTTTCCACTCCGCGGCCGGTCTCATCCGGTACTTCGACTCAGAGGACGAGAAGGCCCTCAAGATCAACCCGTGGTTCGTCGTCGCCATGTGTATCACCGCTTCTGTCGTGGTGATGGTTCTGGGCGCGCTATATCCGACCTGACGGGCCGCTGTAATCCACCTGGTGGACATCCTCCGCAGGGTCTGGGCATTTGTTCTACGACGGTTCGGGCACTCTTCTGGGGTGTACATTTGTGGTTTCTGGGAGTCGCCCCCGGGACACAACAACTATATACCGTGGTGGTTTTTGCTGGCCTGCTCGAGGCGCAAGTACATGGCTGTCAATCAAGTCGTGTTTGGTTGTCTTCACGTGTGAACACACATGGACCAGCCAGTGCGCCGGGCCTTTCTTCGTCATCTCCGGTTATCCCAGCCCGATGGCTAGGGTATCCAGGATGGCGTCGTGCAGGGAGATGATACAGTGAGCACGCTCAGGATAGCGCTACCGAACAAGGGAAGATTGAACAGCAGTGCCGCGAAGCTCATGAACCGGATCGGGTTCCCCGTCCCGGACTCCAACAGCCGGACGCTGCTGGCTGAGTTCGGCAAGGGCAGGTACCAGGTCCTGATGGCTAGAGCTCAGGACATACCAGAGTTCGTCGAGATGGGCGCCGCTGACCTGGGTATGACTGGCCTCGACCTCGTCCTGGAGACCAGAAGGAATGTCGAACGGCTGATGGACCTGGATTTCGGCAGGTGCCGGCTGGTTGTGGCAGTACCAGAGGAGTCGAGCGTAAGGAACGCCTCTGAGGTTCCCGACGGCTGTGCGGTCGCGACCTCATTTCCGAACCTCACGACGGAGTTCTTCGGAAAGCTCGGGAAGAAGGTCACGCCTGCGGAGGTGTCGGGGGCCACGGAGATTGCCCCTAGGATCGGCCTCGCGGACGTGATTGTGGACCTGACTGAGACGGGCTCGACCCTCAAGCTGAACCACCTCAGGGAGGTCGGATCGGTGCTCGAATCGGTGGCGGTCCTGATTGCCAACCCGAAGTCGATGGAAGACAAACGCCTCAGGATCGACGAGGTCACGAGCGCGTTCGAGAGTGTCATGAACGCCTCGAAGAAGCGATACATCATGGCGAATGTCCCCAAGGACAGGCTCCAGAATCTCAACACTCTCGTTCCTGGCGTGTCTGGTCCTACGGTCATGACCATCATGGGCAGGGAAGACCTAGTGGCCATCCACGCTGTCACGAACGAAGACGAAGTGAACGGCGTCATCGCGATGCTCAAGAGCATCGGGGCCACGGGGATACTCGTGATGCCAATCGACAGGATGGTTCTGTGACATGTTGACCTGCGATTTGAAGAGCCTGTCCAAAGGTGACCGGTCGCGGCTCCTTTCCAGGGGTGACATGGACCTCTCCGGGCCACTGATTGTCGCGCGCACGATTGTCAATAGGGTTAGAGAGGGTGGCGACCAGGCGCTCCTTGCCTGCGCTCAGGAGTACGATTCCTTCGTCGGAGAGAGCCTTCGCGTACCGTCGATTGACATCAAGGCCGCCAGGACACGCGTGCCCAAAGGACTCATGCGTGCCATGGCTGTCTGCAAGGAACGCATAGAGCGGTTCCACTCCTTCCAAAGGCTCGAACCGTTCGAGTTCAGGGACGATATCGGGGTATTCGGGCAGAAGGTGGTCCCACTGGATAGGGTCGGCATCTATGTGCCAGGTGGGACCGCGAGCTATGCGTCATCCGTGCTCATGGCTTGCGTGCCCGCGCGCGCAGCGGGCGTGGATGAGATCGTGATGTGCACTCCTGCAAGGGACGGTGTGATTGGGGACGCGGTCCTCGCAGCGGCTGACCTATGCGGTGTCGATGAGGTGTATTCTGTCGGAGGGGCTCAGTCCATTGCGGCCATGGCCTATGGCACTGAGACAATCCGTCCAGTGAAGAAGATAGTCGGTCCCGGAGGGGCTTTCGTCACCGCCGCGAAACTGCTTGTAAGGAACGACTGCGAGATAGACTTCCTCGCCGGCCCGTCGGAGGTACTTCTCGTGGCTGATGACCGGGCCGATGCCCGAATACTGGCGGCGGAGATGCTCGCCCAGCTGGAACACGACCCGCTCGCGCGTGCGATACTGGTGTCGACGTCGAAGCGCGTACTGGTGGATGCCAAGAGCGAGTTGCGCGAACTGACCTCCTCTGCTCCTAGGCGGGACATCATCGACCAGTCCTCGAAGGAAGGCGCGGTCTTCATCAGAGCGGACAGCGTCTCTGAGGCCATGAGGTTCGCAAACGAGTATGCTCCGGAACACCTGGTCCTTGATGTGGCCTCGCCAAAGACGGTCCTCAAAGCCGTCACGAACGCGGGCTCGGTCTTCGTTGGACGGTACTCATCCGTTGCGTTCGGAGATTACTGTGCCGGGCCGAACCACATCATTCCAACCAAGGGTGTGGCCTCCATGCGGTCGTCACTGTCCACATACGATTTCCTCAAGACCGTGCCATACCAGGCGTTGACCCGC
The DNA here is from genome assembly GCA_041304525.1 of Thermoplasmata archaeon. Classification (GTDB taxonomy): domain Archaea; phylum Thermoplasmatota; class Thermoplasmata; order UBA10834; family UBA10834; genus UBA9653. The sequence goes on from JBFYNF010000121.1 coordinate 11,202, forward strand.
CCGGGTGCCTCGAAACTGGTGAGGACCACCGAGCTCATGTCGTGCGCCGAAGGACTTCCTGGGCACGCGCAGGCCGCGGCCATGAGAAAGAAGGTGAGGACATGACATCCGCTGGAGAGCTCAGGCGGAGAACGCTCGAGACCGTCACGCGACCATCCTATTCGATATCGAGCCGCGACATGGTACTCCTCAACGATAACGCGAACCTGTTCGGTGTGAATCCCGCTGTAGCCGAGGTCGCTGACAAGTTCGATTTCTCTCGGCTGTGGGCATATCCGAGCGAGAACTCGGATGCCCTGAGGTCCAGGATCGGGTCGCAGTTCGGCGTGTCGCCAGAGGAGGTCATTGTAGGGAATGGCTCGGACGAGCTCCTTGATATGGCGTCGAAATGCTTCGTCGATCCAGGGGACAAGTTCTGCTCCCCAAGCCCCACGTTCGGGATGTACAGATTCTACGCTAGAGTGAATCTCGCAACGATATGCGAAACGCCACTCAGACCGGACTTCTCGATGGACGCGGATGCGATACTCGCTGAGCGAGCGAAGCTCACAGCGCTTTGTCAGCCGAACAACCCGACCGCCAACTTGTTCGACAGACGCGACGTCGTCCGGGTGCTATCAGAATCGTCAGGGGTCGTAATCCTGGATGAGGCCTATGCGGATTTCTGCGAATCGAACATGCTCGCTGATGCCATGGCAGCCCCCCTCACTATCGACACCCGCACGTTCTCGAAGGCTTACGGTCTTGCGGGCCTGAGGGTCGGGTTCGCTATCGCCAGGAGGGATGTCATCGATGAGCTCCGTCGGGTCAGGACACCCTTCGGCCTGAACTCGTTCACAGAGGCCGTAGCGGCGAGAGCGCTGGATCACACGCCTTGGGTCCGGGAGACGGTCTCGCGGATGAAGGTCGAGAGGGCGTATCTGGACGGGCGGCTCAGAGCGCTCGGGTTCCACACATACGCATCCGAATGCAACTTCCTGGTGGCCAAGTGCCCAGTGAACGGCCCCGCTATGGTGACTGCGTTGAGGGGCAGGGGTGTTGCGGTCCGTGACTGCAGTTCGTTCCTGATGATGGATGACCACATCAGGGTGACCATCGGTCCGAGGACGATGATGGATAGGTTCTTGGACGAGGTGGAAACGGTCGTTGAGGATGTGGGACAGTGAAGGTCAGCGTTGTGGACTACGGCGTTGGGAACCTTCACAGCATATCGAAAGGTCTTGAGCGCGCAGGTGCGTCCATCGAGGTCGTCGGAGACATGTCGTCACTCGAATCGGCCGAATGCATCGTCTTCCCTGGTGTCGGGGCCTTCGGGGCTGCCGCAAATAAGCTCAGACCCGCCATACCCGGCCTGCGGAGGGCGGCCGAGTCGGGTACGCCGGTCTTAGGCATATGTCTCGGCATGCAGGTGCTCTTCGACAGGAGCGAGGAGTCAATGGGCGA
>JBFYNF010000122.1:0-8564 GCA_041304525.1 Thermoplasmata archaeon
CCTGCTCATCGCGTACATCCCGTTCAGCAAACTGTTCCACATGGTCGCGACGCCGATCGCGATCGAGCTCGAGGAAATGATATCCAAGGAGGTGCGCGGATGAAGACGCTGGACATCTCCAAGCTCGATGTCCTCGCACTCGTGCGGTTCGACGCGTGCACGCGGTGCGGGGAGTGTACCGTCACGTGCCCCACGGGTGGCGAGGCCCAGGATGTCGAGCTCGTCACCCCGAGGGGGAAGATAATCCGGCTCAGGGAGTTCTACAAGGGTCAATATGGCCTGAGGGCGCGGCTGCTGGGCCCGAAGCATCCGTCTGATGCGGACCTCACGGAGTTGGCGAAGCGCGCGTACGAGTGCACGATATGCGGCCAGTGCAAGGCGGTATGCCCTGCCCACCTCGACACGATTGAGATGTGGGAGAACATGCGCGAGTTCCTCGTATCGAACGGCCTCGGTCCGATGCCGGAGCACCAGCAGATAGTCAAGAGCGTCGAGAACTACGACAATCCCTGGATGCAGCCTCGGACCCAACGGTCCAGGTGGGTCAGGAAGCTCGATAAGGATATCAGGGTCAAAGATGCGCTCAAGGAGCGCAGCGATGTGCTCTACTTCGTCGGGTGCACGGCCGCGTACGACCCCAACATCCGGAACATGGCCCTCGACACGGCCACCGTGCTGTCCAAGGCGGGGATCGACTTCGGCACTCTGGGCAACGAGGAGGGTTGTTGCGGTTCCACGATGCTCAGGACCGGCCTGCGCGAGCAGGTGAGGAAGATGGCGGAAGGTAACATCGCACGGTTCGAGCGGGCCGCGCCATCGATGATATTGACTAGCTGCGCTGGCTGCTACAAGACCCTCAGGCAGGACTATCCGAGGTTCGGCAAGCTCCCCGCGAAGGTCGTGCACATCACGACCCTTGTGGATGAGCTGCTGAGGTCAGGGAGACTCGTGCCGACCAAGAGGGTCGAGGGCACTGTCACGTTCCACGACCCATGCCACCTGGGACGGCACAACGGCCTCTACGATGAGCCGAGGCGGATATTGGAATCGATACCCGGACTCAAGGTCGTCGAGATGGAGAGGAACAGGGAGGACGCCCGGTGCTGCGGCGCAGGCGGGGGCGTCAAGACGGCCTTCCCCGACCTCGCGGGCAAGATATCCACGCTGAGGGTCGAGGACGCGGAGCGGACGGGCGCGGGCATCCTGACGACCTCGTGCCCGTTCTGCTACCAGAGCCTCAAGGCGACGATCGACGCGAAGGGTTCGAAGTTGAGGATGACGGACCTGATGGAGCTGCTGAGGACCTCTTTGTGAGCGCGAGCGTGTCGCGCGCGACGGTCACGAGAGCCGCCTTGCCCCTCTCGGAGGCGGCGACCACCATGAGAAGGAACGGGATGGCCAATAGGAAGCACTCCTGAGGCGTCGCGCCCAGGTACAGCATGACCATGAGGGCAGCGATGCCTGAGGTCCTCCCGATGTCCAGCACGTACTCCCTCGTCAGGACCGAGTCGTTCTTCTTCTCCTCCATGGTGTCGGTGAGGATCGCGAACAGGAACACGGGTAGGACGAACGACGCGAACTCCAGCAGCCCGTTCGACAGCGCGTATTCTTCCATCGTGCCCGACATCCAGATCAGAATGATGCACGGTATCGAGCCGATCGCGCTGATTTTCAGGAAGAGGCTGCGGTTCTGTATCCTGTCCGAGACCTTCCCCAGTATGATGCCCATGAGCCCCGCGCTCAGGCCGAACAGGGAGAAGAGCACGCCGAGGGATACCTCGTCCTGGGAGAACATGTACGCCACGAGCGTCACGTCGACCCAGAACACCCCCTCGAACCCTCCCTCGCCGAGCAACGCTATCACGTTCCTCTTCCCTATGACGTCTAGCGTGATGCGCATGACCTGGTCCTTGGGTATGTAGTTCCTGTACGCGACCACCATGAGCGCCGTCGCGACTATGATCACGATACCTATCGCGAACAGGATCATGTAGTTCATGAACCCGATCACGAGCCCTCCCAGGAAGGGCGCGAAGAACGCCGCGAGTGGCCAGACGAAGAAGAACGCCCCGTACTTCACTCCCCTGTCCGTCTTCTGCGTCATCTGCGCCATGAGCACGTTGAATGGCGTCCAGAAGAACGGGTACCATAGGCCGAACGCTATCCCCACGCCGATCCCGATGATCCAGCCATCGTCCACCAGCAGGAACATCGAGTACTCGACCACCAGGCACGCGAGCCCGAACACCATGGCGTTCCTCGGGTCGATGTGCGGCTTCCAGGACATCCAGAGGCTGACGATGATGGCGATCCCGAACCCTATCACGAGGTACGTCGGCCCTGCCCAGATGGGCATGTGGAGCTCATTGTACAGGTAGATCATGTTGAAGGAGGCAGCGAAAGTGTTGCCGAACGCGAGCATCGTCTCGATGATGAACAGGCCCGCGAACGCCTTCCTAGACATATGGCGGGGAAAAACGATGCCGGGATTAAACCTTGCCGGGAGCTGCCCAGGCGTGTCCCGCGGCTACATCTCGTCGAGGATCTTCAGCTTCTTGTGCCCGCCTGGGCCTCCCCTGCGCTCCCTGGCCTTCTCGATACACGCCTCGTCGTCGCACACGAAGGCCGCGAACAGGAACCTCTTGGCGGGCTTGCCGCATATCTCGCACTTCTGGCCTTCTATCAAGGGAATCACTCTTGTCCCGGCATCTACTCGACGGTATATCTGAGCTTCCTCTTCCTCTCCACCGTCTTCTCTGATATGAGGCGCCGGCCGAGCCGCGAGTCTGCCAGGACCACGTAGAATTCCAGGTCTGCCCCGCACTCTGGGCACACACTATGAGGTTTCTCCAGGGCGGATTCACAGACCGGGCACTCCCCGATCGACGCGAGCCGCTCAGAGGACCTCTTCGCTCCTCCTATGAGCGGGCCTCTCATGGAGCTCTCCGAGGGCGTGTCGGAGAGGAGCCTCTTGACAAGGCCAGGCACGGTCAGTTCCTCCTGTTGCCCTGGCGCCGGGATCGCCAGCGCGGACCCGACCGACCGCACGGACTTCGGGGCCACCCAGACGAACGACCGTTCGGGATGAGCCCGCACGAAGTCCTTCAGCCTCTGCCTGTCTATGTACGCCCTGCCCGAGCCGCCGAGGCCATAGATCTCGCACAGTATCCTCAGGTCGTCGGGGTCTGTGAAAAGCGCGATGTCCCCCTCGGTCACGAGCTCGATGTGATACCTCTTGTACATGACGTACAGGTAGACCATGATGGCGATGACGGCGAACGCACCTATCTGGTAAGAATCGTGGCCCAGGCTGACGAGTGTCGCGGCGACCGCGATGGTGCCGAGCACGAACACGAGCGTGAACGCGCCCCATGCCTGTTCTGCCCTCATCCTTTCGACATATGGAGCGGCCGGCCCGTAGAAATATCTGTGGGGCCGTCACGCCCTCTCGATGGACATCGAGAAGTCCACTGAGCGCACCGAGTGCGTGATCCACCCGACCGATATGATGTCCGCCGCGTCCGCGTATCTGGCGATGTTCTCCGGCGTGATGCCTCCTGACACCTCGACCAAGATGTCCGGGCACCTCTCCTTGAGCTTCGAGTAGAGCTCCCTCGCCTCTCCAGGACCGAAGTTGTCGAGCATGATGATGTCCGCGCCAGCCTCGAGCGCGGCGAACGCGTCCTTCTCGCACTCGACCTCTATCTCTATCTTCTTCGTGAAGCTGGACCTCTTGGCCCTCTTGAGGGCTTCGTGCACGCTCCCCGCGACATTGATGTGGTTGTCCTTGATGAGGATCGCGTCGTCCAGCCCGAACCTGTGCGGGTCGCCTCCACCGAGCACCACGGCCTTCTTCTCGAACTCCCTGAACCCGGGGACGGTCTTCCTCGTGGCCGCGACCCTGACATGGGGGTTGACCTCCCTGCACTTGTCGACCATGTCGCTCGTGACCGTCGCGATGCCGCTCATCCTCATCAGGAAGTTCAGCGCGAGCCTCTCGCCCGCCAGGAGGGATCTCGCGGGCCCGGAGACCCCCAGGATGAAGTCCCCCTTCTTCACGGACGCGCCGTCCTTGCGCCTCATGACCGCCCTCGCCCCGAGCTCCTTGAACACCTCGGACGCCTCAGCGGCCCCTGCAAGGACGCACCGCTCCTTCGCTATGATCCTGCCCCTGGCCTTCTGGTCGGGGGATACGAGGAGCTCCGATGTGATGTCACCTGAGCCGATGTCCTCTCTGAGGTATTCGTGTATCTTCGAGCGCATGCGCTTGGAAAGAGCGCGTTTGCCCTAATAATGATATCCCGCGTCAGAGCACGAACTTCTCCCCGTTCATGGGGAGGAGCACTTCGAAACCCTCTTTGCGGAGTTCCTCGGCCAGCGGCTCTCTGTGGTCCCCGTGGCAGAGCACGATCTTCTGGGGAGAGCACCCCTTGGCGAACGCGACGAGGTCGTCATGGCCAGCGTGGGCCGAGAAGTCGAACTTCAGGACCTCGCACTCGACCTTCTCCACGACCCCGTGGAACTCCATCGTGCCCGTGTCCAGGAGCTTCCGGCCGTTGCTTCCCTCGACTTGGTACCCTGTCATGAGGATGGCGTTCTTGGGGTCTTCTCTGGCCGCCTCGATGTAGCTCACGACCGGGCCGCCGTCCAGCATTCCGCTGGTCGTCACGATGACCTCACCGTCATGGGCCCTCTGGCGCGCCTGGAAGTTCTTGACCTCCCTGCCCCTCGAGACGGCCTGTCGGAGCCTCTTCGCGGAGCGCAGATGCTGCGGCTCTTCGAGGTATATCTTGTTCACCGACTTGCCCATGCCGTCGTGCCAGTAGTCGAGCTTGCTGTCCTTGAGCAGAAGGAGTATCTCCTGGGTCCTCCCGACCGCGAAGGCGGGCACGATGGCCTTCCCGCCCCGGTCCACGACCTCGTGGACCTTCTTCAGGAACTCGTACTCCGTCTTGAGCCGGTCAGGATGGTTCCTGCCGGAGTAGGTGGATTCCATGATCAGGTTGTCGCACTTCACGGGCTTGGCACCTGCCACCAGGCGAGTGTCGAGCGTGTGCAGGTCCCCCGTGACGAGCGTGGTCCTCTTGCCCACGAGCTCGTACATGGTCGCCCCCGGGATGTGTCCCGCGGAGTGCGTCCGGACCTGCATGTCCTGGACCGGGACCGTGTCCCCGAACTCGATGTCCCGGAACCTGCCCAGGGCCTGCTTGACATCCGTCTTCCCGTACATCTCGGGATAGCCCTCGGATGCGGCGACCTTGATGCTGTCCTCCATCAGGATTGAGCCGACCTTCTTGCTTGTGGTCGTAGCTATGACGTCTATATCGTGCCTCGCGGTCACCCAAGGGATCATGCCGCAGTGGTCCAGGTGTGAGTGCGTGAGGAACATCATATCTATCGGAGGCGCTGGCGCCGGATACTTCGGCGGGTCCGTGGCGGACATACCGTAGTCGAAGAGCACCTTGGCCTTGCCGGTCTTCACGAGTATGGCGAGCCTTCCGACCTCGTGCCCTCCTCCCAGGAATTCGCAATCGATTGGCATTGGCAGGCCAACGACCTCTCGTATAATATGCTTGTCCCATGACCCGCGGTGCTGGTTCAGGGCTCCCCGACGACCTGGACCGTGAGTTCCCTGGACCGAGGCCTCACGTCCAGCTCCAGGAACACGATCTGCTGCCAGGTCCCGAGCACGAGCTCCCCGTCAACGACCGGGACCGTGAGCGAAGGTCCTATGAACGAGGCCCTCACGTGCGAGTGCCCGTTCCCGTCCCCCCATCGCCTATGGTGTTCGTAGTCCAGGTCCTTCGGGTACAGCCGGTCCATGGCGCCCCTCATGTCAGCGACGAGCCCGGGCTCGTGTTCCACCGTCGTGACGGCTGCGGTGGAGCCGACGACGAACACGCATGCGAGCCCGGCGATCACGCCCGAGTCGGAGACGACCTTCTGGACCCTATCCGTCACATCGATGATGTCGTCCTTGGCGGATGTCATGAGTCCCACGCTGCCTGTGAAAACAGTCATGTCCACACCGTCAAGGGTAATCGTATCATTATTGATAAAGAATCCAACTGTTCGGAGGTTGTACCAATCATCCGTGTCATGTGACTGGTACATACCTCTAAGAATGTGACACTTCCTAGCAAGGAATATATAACGAATGCTTACAATAGACCCCCTCATATGAGCTCCGGAGAAGGGTACGGTAGCAGGTACGGGAACAGGGCTCATAACGCTGACACCCGGATTTGGATAGCGTCTGCGTTCCGGGTGCAGTTCATCAAGACGGGCATAGAGAAGGCGGGGAGCATAAACAGGCTCGCACGGGAGATGGGGTATCGGTCTCGGATCCACCCGGGGTGGAGCGTCCGGCAGATACTCGTCGGCGAACAGCCGTTCCCATACGAGCGACTTCTGAAGCTCTCCGACTACGTGGGGTACCCCATCGAGGAAGTGCTGAGGTACAGGACCGAGCCGCAGCGCGTCACGGTCCAGAACACGAACGATGCCCTCGCGAGACACGGGCTCTGGTGCTACCACATCGCTAGGATGAGGCTCAGGTGAGTCGCGGTCGGGGGAAATGGACCACGCATCGCCTATCGTTCCAGGATGTACCAGGTCCGGGCCTTCCGACATAAACCTAATATACGAACAAGCTTGTTGCGTCAAATATGGCTCTGGGTCTGGATTTGGCGTTGGCCTTCGTCATCATAGGCATTCTCATGCTACTTGCGGAGGCGGCGTCCCCGGGGTCATTCATCATCGTTCCCGCTACGGTCCTGCTGGTCCTTGGTGGCATCGGCCTGGTCTATCCAGACTGGCTGCTGACATGGTACGCGCCCGTCACCGCTGTGGTAGTGCTCGTGCCGATGCTCGTCGTGACTATCAAGATGTACCAGAAGCTCGCCCCGCCCGTCCCTCCTGAGACTACGGTTGGTAGCTCCCTGGTGGGAATGAAGGGTATTGTCGAGAGAGAGGTGCTGCCCAACAGCATGAAGGGCAAGGTCAGGATATCCAACGACACGTGGAGCGCGACCTCGACTGTCCCGATTCCCGCTGGTAAGAAGGTCGTCGTCAAGTCGAGCGAAGGCGTGCATGTCGTCGTCGAGGAGCTGCCTGAGGGCGGCCCGAAGTGAACAGATGAGAATATTGGAGGAGGAGGAGTGGAATGGCTGATGCAGGAATAGTCGCGCTGATGATACTCGTGATAATCGCGGCGATCGCGATAATGACGACGGGTATCAAGATTGTCCGCCCCTACGAGCAGGGCATATACATGAGCCTGGGCCGGTTCATGAAGCTGCTGGACCCAGGCTTCAACATGTGCCGGCCGCTCATAAACGAGGTCATCAAGATCGACCTGCGTACCCAGGTCATGGACGTCCCGAGGCAGGAGGTCATCACGAAGGACAACTCCCCCACGAATGTGGACGCCATCATATACATCAAGGTCATAGACCCGAAGAAGGCGTTCTTCGAGGTCACGAACTACCGCACCGCCACGATATACCTCGCGCAGACCACCCTGAGGTCCATCATCGGCGACATGGAGCTCGACGAGATACTGTCCAACAGGGAGAAGATCAACCTGCACCTGAGGGACGTGCTCGACGAGGCGACGGACAAGTGGGGCGTGAAGGTCGAGGCGGTCGAGATCAGGGAGGTCGACCCCGCGGGCAAGGTCAAGGACGCCATGGAGGAGCAGACCTCGGCCGAGAGGCTGAGGAGGGCCGCAATCCTCAAGGCGGACGGTCAGAAGAGGGCCTCGATCCTGAACGCCGAGGGCGACAAGCAGTCCCGCATATTGCAGGCTGAGGGCTTGAGGCAGGCCAAGATATTGGAGGCCGAGGGCCTGAGGCTCGCCATCATACTCGAGGCCCAGGGTGAGGCGCAGAAGCTGCGCGTAATCTCCGTGGGCGCGGCGCCGCTCGACTCGAAGGCACTCACGGTCCTGTCCCTGGACACGCTCAAGGCCGTGGGCAACGGCCAGGCGACCAAGATCATATTCCCGTTCGAGCTGACGAGGCTCGTCGAGGGCGCATCCGAGTACCTGGGCATCGGCAGGCAGACTCCTCAGAGGGAGGTCTCGAACATCGCGGAAATAGAGCGGTCCGTCGGCAAGGCGGACGATGTCCTGGGGCCGATCCCGAAGCCGGAGGAGCTCCGGAGGGAGATGAAGGCCGTCGAGGACCTCATGGCCAAGGAGAAGATCGAGGCGGAACAGATCGCCGAGCTGGCCAAGAAGGACAAGATGACATCGAGGCTGGACAAGTCCTAGGCCGTCTCGGAAACCCCTCAAACCACTTACGCGCTTTTCATCAGCATCTCGCGAGCAGAGCGGCGGCCTTGTCCCTGGCGTCGGCGAGGACCCTGCCCTCGTCGACCGTCACGAACTTCCGGTCGCGGAGCACGAACCTGCCGTCGACCATGGTGTCCCTCACGGCCTGGCTGGGGGATGCGTAGACGAGGTTGGAGACCGCGTTCTCCCTGGTCGTCGGGGTCATCCCGGGGATGCCGCAGTCCACCACCACGATGTCCGCCTTCTTGCCTGGCTCTACGGACCCTAA
>JBFYNF010000123.1:0-12701 GCA_041304525.1 Thermoplasmata archaeon
GAGGTCAGGATGGACAACGCGCTCGACGGCCTGGAGAGGCTCAGGAGGCTCTGCGACACGACCATCGTAATACCCAACGACAAGCTGCTGGAACTCGTGCCGAAGCTGCCCGTCGACGCGGCGTTCAAGGTGGCGGACGAGATCCTCATGCAGACGATTAGAGGTCTCACCGAGATCATCACGAAGCCCGGACTGGTCAACCTGGACTACAGCGACATCATGACTGTGATGAACGAGGGCGGGGTCGCCTTCGTGGGCATGGGCGAATCCGAGGAATCCGACCCGGAGGAGCGCATCCAGGGTGCCATCGACGAGGCGTTGAACTCCCCCTTGCTGGGCGAGATCGACCTCGGCGAGGCGAAGGGCGCCCTGATCAGGGTCGTGGGCGGTCCGGACATGACCGTGTCGGAGGCTCAGAAGGCGGCCGAGGTCGTCGGTGAGAGGATCAACAAGCACGCCAGGCTCATCTGGGGTTGCAGCGTCGACCCGTCGATTGAGGGCGAGGTCAAGGTTCTGCTGATAGTCACGGGCGCGAAGTCGTCCATGCTCATGAGCAAGAACCACGGCGGCGATTCGGCTCCGGCGCGCAGCGCCCCTAGAGGCCAGTCGCAGAGGTCCTACGGATCCGGAGACGAGTCTGGCATAGACTTCATCAGATGAGCTCTGCCCGACACAAACCGTTCCAATGAGCGTGTGCCCGGGGGCCGGGCACACCTCAAACCTTGATTTTCCTTTCGAGCTTTCCTTCCAGCCTCGGCTCGTCCGCGAACCTCGCGCCGCACTTGGGGCAGAACCTGTCATGGATCTCGACCCCGGAGCCGCACAGGGAGCACTCGGCGCCGCTCACCCTGTCCGAGAAGACGACCCCGCATAAGCACGCGAACGCGTCCTTGTCGACGCGTCTCCCGCACGCTGGGCACTCGGTGACGTTCTCCACAAGGGACTTGCCGCACACCGGGCAGGTGCTGGATGACTCCGGGATCTCCTTCCTGCAGCCCGGGCAGATCATGTTCCCCTCGCCGACCAGGAGCACCCCGCACACGCACGAGTTCTGTCCCTCGGACACGACCCGCCCGCACTCGGGGCACTGATAGAGGCCGAGCCTGAAATCCGTGGAGAAGACCACGCCACACCTGTTGCAGAACTGGTCCTCCTCCAGGAGGATGTTCCCGCACTCGGGGCACTGGAGCCTGCGGTCGTACATGGTGCAGTCGCAGGTCTCCCCGTCGATGAGCCTGCGGCCACACACACTGCAGAACCTGGCTTCGTCCGGCGCGGACGAGACCTGCTCCTTGATGGATAGGTAGGTCCGTTCGGTGATCTCGCCTAGGAGGAACCGCTCCTCCAGGAGCAGCAATTTGTCATCCCTGGAGAGCGGCATCGGCCTGACCATGGGCATGTCGGAATCGACCACGTGAGGCTTCTGCCTCGAGAACCCCAGCTCACGGCCGCACACTGGGCAGTTCACTACCCTGACCGCACATGAGTTGTGGTACTGTTTGCCGCAGCCGCACAGGACGCTCGGTAGGTCCATCTTTATGACCCCGAGGCAGACATCGCACTTCGTCTGGCCCTTGATCCTGACGGCCTTGACCTGAGGGTGCGTATGGACCCTCATCCTCCTCGACGCCGCGCGCCTTATCTGCCCCTTCGCGACCTTGATGAGCCTGGGACCATCCTTGCGCCCCTTCCGCCCCTGGACCATCGCGACGCAGATGATGGATGTGATGTTCAACCCCACTCACTCCAGGGTGGGCTGATTGTCTGCATCGCATATAAATTCCGGCCGGGTGATTCACCTCACATGTCCGTGAAGGAGACCGTTAGGTTCGTCGGAGAGCTCATGGCGCTCTCGGCGAGGACCGCGCCAAAGGCCGTGGGACAGGACTTCATCGAGGTGCGCGTTCTGTCCGAATCGGAGCGCGTCGCGCTCGGGAACGACATGGTGCAGGTGGGGAAGCAGCGCGGCATCCAGGGGTTCGAACGCGACGGACAGAACGTGCTCGACTCGGACGCGGTCGTGCTCTTGGGCCTGCTCTCTCACAAGGGCGCGGGACTGGACTGCGGCGCCTGTGGCTTCTCGAGCTGCGAGAAGTTCAACGCCGAGTCGTGTGATGGGGACTTCAAGGGGCCCAACTGCTTCCTGCGGGTGCTGGACCTTGGCATAGCCCTTGGCTCGGCGGTAAAGACCGCATCGGATCACAACGTGGACAACAGGGTCATGTATAGGATAGGTGTGTCCGCGCTCCGCCTGGGGCTGTCGAAGGCGAACGCGGTCCACGGGATCCCGTTGTCAGCGACCGGCAAGAACATCTTCTTCGACAGGCAGAAGAAGTGAGGCTCATGCTCGCCTGGGCTTGGAGAGCTTAGCGGGTCGGTCCAGGTACGTCCCGTCCAGGAGGTGGACTTTCATGCTCCCCATCTCGACGAAGCCGTTGTTGAAGAAGGGGCCGAGCATGGGCCCCTTGTCCGCGTTCACGGGCGTCCCTGTCAACAGTGGGTTGAATGCAGGGACGATCACCAGCTGTCCTGGGCATGAGCTGTACCTCTCCTTCACCAGCTCCTTCGCGAGCCTCGCCCTCACCCAGCACTTCTCGGTGCTCCTCGTGCCCAGCGAGTCGACCATGAGAACCGCCGGATGCACATGGGCCATCACGGCCTGCTGAGCCTCCATCACCTGTTCGGAAGGCCAGACGTGTCCGTGGAACAAGCCTACCTTGCCGATCCTCGTGCCCCTGCTGCTCAGCGCCTCGCATCCTTCTGGCAGGGCGGATGATATCCCACCGTCGTGGTTCCCGGCGACGAGCACGACTCTCCGGTACACCTCGAGCATCCTGCCGAGCAGCTCCCTGATCTCCTTGTCCTCCCGGTGGCCCACGCTGGGGATCCTGTGCTTGAGATCGCCCAGTATCATGAGGTTCTCGGCCATTCCCGCGAGCGACTCCAGTGTGGTCATCATCTTTGGCATCTGGGATGGGATGCTGAACCCGGACCTCCTCAGCTGCACCTCGATGCCGACATGGAGGTCCGCGACGACGATCCAGCCCCCCTCGCCCTTCATCCTGAGCGCGGGCACGTCCGGCACTGGTTCCAGGTCCACGAACGCTCATAGCGTCCGCCAAACGATAAAAATCCTTGCCCTACCGGCCGATGGACAGCCGCTCGGCCAGGATTCGTGGAAGGCCTGCGGACACGATTGCGTCAGCCGCCTCCTTCACAGGGTATTCGAACCTGACGGTCTCGCAGTCCATCTTATCAGTGTCCACGATGGCGAAACTGCCTCTGGGGTCGCCATCCCTGGGCTGTCCCACGGACCCGGGGTTGAGCACCAACCGTTCGTCGAAGCTCTTCACGTACGGGACGTGGGTATGCCCGAGGATCAGGATGTCGCACCCCGTTCCGTCCAACAGGTCGCGGTCGACTGCGTCTTCCTGGACGTACTCATCGGGGTCAGCTGGGGACCCGTGGAACATGGCGGCCGACCTGCCGCCCGCAGCGAACCTCACGGACGGTTCCAGGGAGGACAGGAACCTCCTCGAGCTCTCTTCCAGCCGGTCCGATGTCCAGATCGCCGCGGCTGCGGCATATGGGTTCATCCGGGACACATCCTTCGAGATGGCTGCGCGGTCATGGTTCCCCGCGACGGACCGCGAGCAAAGCTCCTGCACCCTGGAACAGCATTCGTTCGGGAACGCGCCGTACCCTACGACGTCGCCAGCGCATGCGACGATGTCCGGCGACCTCTCCGATATCAGCATCGACGCGGCCTCGAGCGCGTGGATGTTCGAGTGCACGTCCGCGATGACGGCCAGTCGCATGCGGCCGCTCACCCACCGACGGCCAGGAGGTATCTCCTCAGGACGATTGGGACCTTGTCTATGACATCCGTCGCCAAGAGCCCGTAGCTCCTCTCCTCGAATGCGAGGTCCCCCGCGAGTCCGGCAGTGAAGACACCCATCCTGGCCGCAGCATATGGGGTCGCCTTCTGGGCGACGAACCCGGCTATGATGCCCGTGAGCACGTCACCTGTGCCCCCGACGGTCATCGCGTCGTTCCCGGTCCCGTTGAGCTTGACATATCTGCCGTCGCTGACGACGTCCACAGGTCCCTTGAGCACGATGGTCGCCTTCAGCTTCGCCGCCGCATCGAGTACCATTCCGGTGCGCCTGTCCATGTCGTCACCGGGCACGGTCTTCCCCGTGAGCCTCTTAAATTCGCCTGCGTGAGGCGTGAGCACGGCAGTCCTCCCCTTGAGCACGTTGAGCTTCGCCCCGCACGCGCTTATCGCATCGGCGTCTATCACCATCGGTTTCCTGCACTTCGAGACGAACCTCTGCACCGCCAGGACCGTCTGTCGGGCATCCCCGAGGCCAGGTCCAATCGCCACGGCGTCGAAATCCTTCGACATGGTCAGCAGGCCGTCGACATGCTCTGGCCCGAGCACGCTGCCAGTGAGCGCCTTGACGATGAGGTTCGGAGAGTAGATCGCCACCGGGGTCGCTGCCGGCTCGGGAGTCGCGACGAAGACGAGGTCTATGCCTGAGCGCATCGCAGCCATGCCTGTGAACGCGGGGGCGCCGCTGTACGGCCCGCCGCCTATGACCAGGACCCTCCCGGAGTCGCCCTTGTGGGCGTCCTTCTTCCTTGACGGGAGGAGGCTGAAATCCCCGGGGCCGCAGAACGTCTCCGCCTCCCGGGGTATGCCGATGTCAACCACGACCACCTTCCCGGAGTTCTTCTTGGACATGCCGGTCTTGGGCGCGTGGAATGTGACTGTGACGTCTGGCCGGACCGCGAGGTCGGAAGGCCAGCCGGAGGGCACGTCGACCGACACCTTGGGCTTCTTGACCCTGTTCAGGGTCTTGATGATCCCCGCATAGGGTTCCCTGGGTCTGCCCTTAAGGCCTACACCCAGCATCGCGTCGATGAACAGGTCGTACTGACGGAAGTCTACGTACTTGGCCGGCCTCGCGACGCCCCTGACCAAATACAGGTTCGCCCTGGCGAGCTCCGTGGCTATCTCATCCTCCGGTTCCACGAGGCACACATCTGGTCTCATGCCCCTCATCAGGTGCCTCGCCGCGACGAAGCCGTCGCCCCCGTTGTTCCCTTTGCCGCATAGGACGGCTATCCGGGAGCCTGGAGGATAGTTCTCGACGACGTACTTCGCAACCGCCTCCCCCGCCCTCTCCATGAGTGTGATGGTCCTCACGCCGTTGTATGCGGCGTTGATGTCCAGCACCTTCACTTCCTCCGGGGGTATAGCCGTTCTAGCCACGTGCGGGTCATGGGTCCGAAACGTATTAAACCTGACGAGGCGACGGCTGAGCGAGGCACCGTCTGGCTGGCCTCAGGCGGTAACCCCGCTCAAAAGGAATAAATACGCAGAACCCTTAGCACCGACCATCGGCAGGGATTGCTCAAGTGGGCGAAATAAAACGATTGGTTCTAGATGTGCTCAAGCCACAACACCCCACGATCATCGAGCTCTCGAGGCGCATCGCAGTCCTCAGCGGCGTGTCCGGGGTCAACTGCACCCTTGAAGAGGTCGACCGGGAGACTGAGAGCGTCAAGATAACCGTCGTCGGCAACGCGATAGACTACGAGAGCATCGAGGAGACGATCTCCGATTGCGGAGCCGTCATACACTCAGTGGACAGCGTGTCCGCGGGCAAGATGCTGGTCGACGAGGTCGAGACCCCGCAGGACCGATGAGCCTCACTCTTCCGGTCTCGGGACAGTCTTGAGTTTCATGGCGACCTTGGTCACGAGGTCCTTCTTGGCGAGCTTGGGCTCCACGAGCACCCTGCCCTCGTGCCTGTGCCAGAACCTGGGATACGACTTGTCGAGCTCCAGGATGCAGTCCAGGCCGAGGGACTTGACCGCCTCGAAAAGCATGCTCGCGCTCGGCCCC
Source organism: Thermoplasmata archaeon (assembly GCA_041304525.1). Taxonomy (GTDB): domain Archaea; phylum Thermoplasmatota; class Thermoplasmata; order UBA10834; family UBA10834; genus UBA9653. The sequence continues at coordinate 5,915 of JBFYNF010000123.1, forward strand.
TCGACCGCATCCCTCTTCGGCACCCTCCTCCCGGCCTCCCTCGAGACCCTGAGGTCGAAGTACGACGGCCAGAGCACAAGCGCCTTCTCCGGGTCGACGGTCATGATTCTCCATCGGAGCCAATGCCCCGCCTCTATCTAATATTGTCGGTCCAGATTGTGTGCCCAGGCGACAGTTAATAACAGGAGCGGCGCATTACCTCGGCAGGGGACGAGGACATGATTGATGAGGACCTTGTCGAGTCGGTGCTCGATGCCGCGATGTCCCAGGGCAGACCGCTCCTGGCCGAGGTAAGGGCTGAGGCCACAGACAGCAGGAATGTCGCTGTGAAGTCCGGCGTCGCCAGCAGCATCGTGTCTAGCAAGGACGCCGGCATGAACGTGAGGATTGTCTTGCCCACAGGCATCGGATTCGCCAGCTCGAACGGGATGTCGAAGGCGGTCGGCGCGGAACTCGCCAAGAGGGCGTACATGCTCGCCAAGAACGTGAGGCTGAAGCACCCGGCCGAGATGTCGCAGGAGCAGCCTGTGAGGACGAGCTGGGAGGTCCGGCAGGACAAGCCTTTGGCCGACACCACGATCGAGGGTCAGGTGGACTTCCTCAAGGGCATCGACGCTGCTGTCATGAAGACGAAGGTCAAGGTGGAGGGCAGATATTTCGAGGTCAGGACCTCGGAGACCCGCAGCAGCTTCGCGAACTCGGACGGCTCGAGGATATCATCCTTCCTGCCGAGGGTCAGGGTCGACTCGTCCCTAGTCGTCACATCCAAGGGCGATAGCGAGCAGTCGATGAGGGAGTTCGGGGGCGTCGGCGGCTGGGAGGTCGTCGAGAGCTGGGACCTCGAGAAGGCCCTCGCGGACGAGGTGCGGATGCTCAAGACCGTCATAGACAAGGGGAAGATGGTCAAGCCAGGGACTTACGACCTCGTCTGCGGCCCGGAGGTGGCTGGCATCGCTGCCCACGAATCGTGCGGACACCCGATGGAGGCGGACCGCATACTGGGCAGGGAGATGTCACAGGCCGGGAAGTCCTTCGTGAAGCCAGAGATGATCAACTTCAGGGTGGGGTCCGAGTATGCGACGGTCGTGGACGACCCGACGATACCCGGGTCCTACGGATACTACGCTTACGACCAGGAAGGGGTCAGGGCGCGGCCAAGGTACCTGTACAAGGAGGGACTGATGAACGAGTTCCTGACCAACAGGGAGACGGCTGCGACCCTTGGGTGCCAGAGCAACGCGTCCTCGAGGTCCGAGAACTACCTCAGGGAGCCGATCGTAAGGATGGCCAACACCCACGTGGCCCCAGGGGACTTCGAGGACGATGAGATATTCGGCTCGGTCAAGGAGGGCGTGCTCATGCATTCGTTCACCGAGTGGAACATCGACGACAAGAGGTACAACCAGAAGTACGTGTCCAGGGAGGCGTATTTCATCGAGGACGGGGAGCTGGGAGGCCCGGTCAAGAGGTGCGCCCTCGAGATCACGACCCCGGGGTTCTGGGGCGCTGTCGACGCAGTGTCCAAGCACGTCAAGCACAATGCCGCGGAGTGCGGCAAGGGCGACCCCGCCCAGAGCATGGCGGTCTTCACAGGAGGCCCCATGATGAGGCTGAGGGGGGTGGCCCTGAAATGAGTGAGCTCAAGGAGGCCGCCCAGGAGATTGTCGGGTATGCTCGGGATGCGGGCGCAGACGATGCCGTGGCCGAGGTGTTCGACCACAGGACACACCAGATCAGATACTCGAACAGCCGCATCGATGCCTCTAACTGGTGGAGCCTGAAGCACGCCCATGTGTTCGTCGCTGTCGGCAAGAGGACGTTGTCCACCGACCTGCTGGACCTGGCCTCTGCGAAGGCCTCGACGGAGGCGCTCGTCCAGGGCGCTAGAATCACTCCGGAGAACTCGGCGTACACGGGTATCGCATCCGGGAAGTTCAAATACAGGCGGGGGAGAGCGGACCCCAAGATAGTCGCCATGCGTTCGCCCACGAAGCACGTCCATGACGCCATATCCGCCGCCGCCCGTGAGGGAGCGACCGATGTTGGCGGCACGCTGTTCGTGAAGCACATGAGAGCGGCCATCGCATCCTCGGGAGGTGCGCTCGCTGAGGACGAGACCGCTGCCCTCGAGCTCTCCGTCAGGGCGTTCTCGCAACCGGAGGCCTCGGGGCACGCGCTGTGCTTGACGCACAAGCTCTCGGGCATGGATGCCAGAGGCACAGGCTCCAGAGCCGGCCAGATGGCGTTCCTGGCAAAGGACCCGGTCCAGGGCGATGTCGGCAAGTTGGACCTCATACTCGAACCCATGTTCCTGGGAGAGCTGATGCACTCGACATCCCACATGATAAGCGCATTCTATGTCGAGGTCGGCATGTCCATGTTCGCGAAGAAGGTCGGGAAGAAGGTCGCCTCGGAACAGGTGACGCTCGTGGACGACCCGACCATCCCTTCGACGTCGCAGAGGGCCTTCGACCACGAAGGCGTCCCGACCAGGAGGACGGTCTTGATCGACAAGGGCGTGCTGAAGACATACCTCCATGACACCTCCACGGCCAAACGGTTCAAGACGAAGACGACGGGGAACGCGGGCCCGTATGTGCCGCTGGGCTTCGACCCGCCCGCTGCGCCCCTGCCGATACATCCCGTGCTGGAGCCTGGCGACTTGAGCGTCGAAGAGATGATCGCCGACACCAAGAACGGTCTCTATCTCAACAACACTTGGTATACGAGGTATCAGAGCTACTCGAGGGGAGATTTCTCCACGATACCGCGCGATGCCATACTCAAGATCGAGGATGGCCGGATCGTGGGTGCTGTCAAGAGCATCAGGGTGAGCGATAACATGCTCTCGCTCTGGAAGAACATTGACGCAGTCTCGAAGAGTACAGAAGAGGTGTATTGGTGGGACGAGGTCGCCCCACCGTCCACGCTGCCGTCCGTGAGAGTCCGGAGTATGAACATCACGCGCTCGTCTTGAGCGCGTCCCCTTCCTCTCTTCCTTTCGGCGCTCACTGGTTCTTGATCAACATCGCGTTGACGACGCCGTCCTGGCCGCACCTGGATGTGATCACTGCCTCTCCGAGCTCCGTCATGACTGTCGCTCCCTTGGTCATGATGTTGCGCTGGACGTAGTTCGGGTTAGAAGGATTGGATTTGACCGTGAGGATCTTGACCTTCTTCATCGCCTTGGTCGAGGGGTCGACTACGTTGGCCGTGTCTATCATCAACAGGCGCGCCTTCCTGTTGGCCCCCTTGGTCCTGTATATCTTGACCTTCCGGGCGCCCAGGTGCGTGAACTGCTTCTCCCTGCCGACCTCGAACTTCCTCTTCTTGCGGGCCAGCCGGATCCTGCCGCCTGTGACCTTCCGTTTCGGCCTTCCCTGCCAAATGGCCATGTCTAACCTCTCGGGACATGTGAAAGAGGGAGGGGTATTAATACCTTCTTGAGCACCTGCGGCCGTTCCCACGCGGTCAGAACAGCTGTACTTCCGTCTCCTGGTCCAGCCTAACGAGCGCATAGCGCCCCCCACGGGCGGGGCCTGGATTGACGAACACGGTGCCGTTCAAGGTGCACTCTCCCCTCGCCTCGTGGACGTGTCCGGACAGCACCAGCCTCGGCTTGAACTCCTCGACGACCCCCATGATGCCCTGGGACCCGATGTGCCTGCCTGATCGGTCCGTGTCGTTCGCACCTTTCGGCGGCGTGTGAGTCACCATCAGCCCGCCTCGGGCCCCTACCGCCCTCAAGCTGGCCACCATGTCCTCCTCCTCGACCTCGAAGGGCATGTGCGATGACGAGGGCATGCCTCCGCCGAAGCCGAACACCTCGTGCCCGAGCTTACGGACGCGCTTTCCGTGCACGCTCGCCCCTGCGTCCTCGAGCATCCTGAGCATCTCATCGGTATCGCAGTTGCCTGGTACGGCCAGCAAGTCTGAGTCGAAGTTGTCAAGCAGCCGGCCCATGTAATCTGCTGAGCCATAGGTCGTTACGTCCCCACAGACTACGACCGCGTCCGGGGAGAGTGTCTTCTCCGCCTTTCGGAGTAGGTCGAGCGCCTCGTCGGAGCCGTGAAGGTCTGAGCAGACGAGCAGTACGGTCATCTATCCTCACCACGGCGCCGATATCCCGAGGCTCAGGTCTTGGAACACGAGCAGATATGCGAGGACGTAGCCGAGCACGGTCCCTCCGTTCAGGAGCGGGAGACCGGCCTGCGGGTTCCCCTTGAGCACGAACCGCATCAGCAGCGCGAAGCCCACGAGCCCACCGATGAGTGCTCCCAGCGCGACCAGCAGGCTCCCGGACACGCCCATGACCGTCTCGTCGGACAGATAGTAGAACGCGGACGCGACCAGAATGCCCGGTATGATCACATCCCCGAGGCCCATGAACATGGCCTCTCGTTCGCCGCCCTCATCCAGCTGTTGCTTGAGCGGTTTCTGGCTGAGGTACGAGTACCCCCTCCTCTTCGGTATGACGAGGAGTATCGGGAGCTTCATCTGGGTCACCCCGTCCGCAAGCGCGACCATGTGTTTCGTGCCGTACACGGATATCGCATCGTACACCGCCAGCACGACTAGGAGTATCAGGACGGGCAGGATGTTCAGCGATATGCCGAGTATGCCTATGGTTCCGACCGCAACGAGCATGCCCGTCGCGTCGATCACGTACCATTCGGGCTTCTTGACCAGATAGTATGTCAGCACGGCGGCCAGACCGATGGAGACAAGGAGCGCCAGAATCCCCGTGTCGAACAGGAGCGCAATTATCAGTATCACGTAGAATATGGTGAAGCCGACCGCCCCGAGGAAGACGAATTTGACCACGTTCTCGCGCTTCTTCTTTATTATATACAGTATGATGAACGTGAACAGCACGATGGCAATCACATAGTACACGGGTATCATCGGGTCGTTGGGGTCCTCGAACGCCTGATACTCCTCGCCGAGGGCGGAGGATACCATCGCGAGGGCTCCCAGCTGCGAGACAGCGAAAATGACGGCCATGACCACGACGGCCCTTATCGACGCGTCCATCTCTCCCGCTATTCCGGACTGGCTTAGAAATACTTTGTGCCAGGTGTCTTTGGCAACATCCATATAGCGAGGAGCGCGTTTTGAGGGCCGTGGTCGAGCTGGACGTGCTGAAGCTGGACGTCTTCACGGACGATCTCTACGCCGGGAACCCTGCATGGGTCGTCTTCGGTGCGGACACACTAGAGGACATCCTCATGCAGCGGACTGCCAGCGAGCTCGGAGGGCCCGAGGTGGCCTTCGTGCTGAAGTCCAAGAAGGCGGATGTGAGGCTCAGGTACTTCGCCGGGGACACCGAAGAACCGATCAGCGGCCACTGTACCATAGGCGCGCTCTGGGCGCTGGCGGAGCAGAACGCCTTCGGCTCGTCGTTCGGCGGTAGGCACAGGGCGGAGACACCGCTTGGCATCCTGCCGTTCTCTGTGGAGCTGAACCCGGGCGGCTCAAGAACGGTGTGGATGGCCCAGAAGCGGCCATTGTACTCGCGTGTCGATGAAATCACAGAGGTGGCGAGCGCAATGGGTGTCGGAGCCGAGTCGATCTTCCACAAGGAGTTCCCCCTCTCGAAAGTCTCCACGGGCGTTCCGACTCTCCTCGTCCCGATGAGGTCCATGGACGCGCTCGAGCGCGTGTCGCCTAGACAGGAGGAACTGCTGCAGCTGTTCAGAGAACTCGAGGTCGCTGCGGCCGTCGCCTATGCGTGGGGCGGCTTCGACGAGACGACGACGTTGCATGCCAGGTGCTTCCTGCCGTCTCCGGTGTTCCACGAGGACCCGGCGTCTGGTGTGCCCGCGGGTGCGCTGGCAGCCTATCTGGTAGAGCACGACCTCATCCCGAAGGAGAAGGCGGAGCACATGGTGATCGAGCAGGGCCACTTCATCGGACGGCCGTCCAAGATCCATGTACGTGTCGAGAAGCGGGGTTCTTCAGTCCGCAAGGTGGAGGTAGGTGGGTCCGTGCGCCAGTCTGTGAAAGGCAGGATATCGCTGCCTTGAGCTGAGGGTTCACACGAGCTTGCCGAACGCGACCGTTCCAGAGACCTTCTCTATTATGGCCTTTACCTGGGTTCCTTTCGCGGTCCCTGGGATGTATATCACGAACTCGGCCTTGCGGGCGATGCCGTCGCCCTTCTTGCCTACATCCTGGATGAAAAGGTCGTATGTCTTGCCAGCCTCGATGGCCTTCTGCTCCTCGGCCTTGATCGGCTTCCTGACATGCACGGGCCTGTGGGCACCACATGTCTCGCAGTGCAGGACAGAGATGCGCCCGTCCTTCACCATGTGAGTGTCTGGGCTCTCGCACTCGGAGCAGAGCACGTACTCTTCGACATAGTTGCCGATCCTGTCGACGATCTGGGCTGTGGCGACCTTGCCCTTGAAGACGACCCTCGGGCCGTCCATGGTGCCGGCGGTACCGAGTTCCCTGAGGAGGAATCCCAGCAGATGCTCCGGCTCTCGCCTGAGCGTGTCCACGATGTCGGCGAAGTTTCGGATGACCGTTGTCTTGCCCTCGACCATTACATCTGGGTCGGGCACCTTGAAACGGTCGTGCGACTCCAGCTTCTGCGGGAGTTTCTTCTTCGCTCTGGCCAAGAGTGCCTCATAGTCTGTCGATTCCTGGGCCGCCATCGTGGTTCCATCGTGGATTCCCTAGTTAAAGCTATTGGGACGACCGGGGTGCCAAATCGCTTCTCCGAGCTGCGCTGGTCTATTCGGCCCCGTGCGTGTCTCCCTGGGGCATCCGCTTCGAAACGTTT
>JBFYNF010000124.1:0-9171 GCA_041304525.1 Thermoplasmata archaeon
CTGTTCGCGTTCGTTGGTTTCATGAGCGGCTACGGTCTGCTGTCCTCTCCGTCTGGAGAAGGGCTTGGCCTCTCACCCGACCTGCTCGAGGACGCCCCTGTCGGCGACTACACCCTCGTGGGACTGTTCTTCGTCGCGTTCTTCGGGATCCTCCCGACCATGGCAGCGTACGGCCTCTGGACCAGGAAGAGATGGCGATGGACCGATCCGGTGAACAAATGGACGGGCCAGAACTGGGCATGGACAGCATCGGCCGCTCTGGGGATCATAATGCTCCTGTGGATCGTGGTCGAGCTGTTGTTACTCGGATTCCTGACAGGGATAGGGGGAGTGTTGCAGGTCATCATCACGGCGCTTGCGCTCATGGTGCTCGCCCTTGTGACCCGCCCATCCGTTCGGTCATTCATGAAGCTCGATGACTGACGAGCCCGTGATCGGGGTCCGACCCCGTCAACCAGAGACCCGTGCATGGAGTACTGTCACTGGTACTTGGCGGGCAACCGTTACCGGTGAGGCTCCCCGATCCCGATCCGGTCGAGGTCGATGTTGCCGCCCGAGAGCACGACCGCCACCTTCTCGCCCTCCCTCAGGCTCATCTTCCCCTGCATGATGGCCGCGGGGCCGACCACGGCTGAGCCCTCGACTATCTGACGCTCGTCCCTCATGAGCTTGATGATGGCGTCCCTCAACCCACCCTCGTCGGCTAGCACTATCTCGTCAATCCACTTGAGCGCCAGGTCCAGGTTGAGCTGCGAGATCCCGCCCGCGAGGCCCTCGCAGATCGTGGAGGGTACCGGCACATCGACCAAACGCTTGGCCTTGAAGCACTCGTGGAGCGTGTAGGCAGCCGTGGACTGCGCACCCACTATCCTGATGCCAGGGTTCACGGTCTTCGCCCATGTCGCTATTCCAGAGAGCAGGCCAGCGCCTCCGACCGGGCACACGATCGTCTCGACATCGGGGAGGTCCTCGAGTATCTCCAGTCCCACCGTCCCGTGCCCCGCCATCACCTGAAGGTCGTCCGTCCCGGACATGAATGTCTTCCCACCGCCCTTGGCCAACTCCTTGCAGTGGGCGAAGGCCTCGTCGAAGTAGCTCCCGTGGAGCACGACCTCTGCGCCGAGCGCCTCGCACTTGCTGACCTTGACCTTCGGGGTGTTCGCGGGGACGCATATCGTCGCGGATATTCCGAGGCTCTGCGCTCCGAGGGCCACCCCCAGGGCCCAGTTGCCCGCGGATGCAGTGATCACGCCGTTCCTCCTCTCTTCAGGAGAGAGGAGGCTCATCCTGTAGAGGGCTCCGCGGACCTTGTACGACCCCGTCTTCTGAAGGTTCTCCCACTTCAGGTACACGTCGGCACCGGAGAGGTCACTCAACGCCTTCGAACGCGTCAGAGGCGTCCTCTCGATTGCGCCGGCCAATGCCTTCCGCGCTCTCAGAACATCGACCGCCGTGAAACCAGAGTCCATGAAGTTCACACCTCGATGTAGAAGCCCTTCCCGGACCTCTTCGCCTTCTCGTACACGAACTGTGATATCGCGACGTCCTGTATGGCAATGCCGGTGAGGTCGCATACCGTGACCTCCTTGTCCGACTCCCTGCCAGGCTTCTTCCCGAGGAGTACCTCGCCGAGTTCCGCGTGAATATCGCTCTCCTTGAGGCTGCCGTCCTCGAGCGCGTGATGCACCTCCCCGAGTCGGGCGCACTGGCTCAGGCTGTCGACGACGACCTTGTCCGCTCTCGCGAGTATCTTCGTGTCGAGCTCCTGCTTCCCGGGCTCGTCTGAGCCCATCGCGGTTATGTGCGCCCCACCTGAGATCCAATCGACCTTCACGACAGGTGACGCGCTCATCGTGGCCGTCACGACGATCTCGCTGCACCTGACTGCATCCTCGGCCGTCTTCGCAGGCACGACCTTGACGCCCAGGGCTTTCGACATCTCGACAGCGTATGCCTCCGTCTTCCTCTGATCCCTGCCCCAGACCCTGAGCTCATCGAACTTCCTGACCTTGCTCAGGGCCATTATCTGCATCCGGGCCTGTGTGCCTGTGCCGATGACAGCGACCTTCGAGACACTCTTCTTCGCGAGGACCTTGGCTGCAACAGCGCCCGCAGCAGCGGTCCTGAGGTCCGTCAGGTAACATCTGTCGACCTCGAAGCACAGGGGATGCCCGGTCTTTGAATCGAACAAGAGCAGCATTCCGTGGCTCGTAGACAGGCCTCGCGCCGGGTTGTCGTAGAACCCGGATGCGATCTTGACCGTGTACGATGAAGTCCCTTTCATGTACCCCGGCTTTATGTGTATGTCCCCGTGTCCGTCCGGCACGTTGAGCGCCACTGGGAAGGGCACGACCGCCCGGTCGGAGTTGAAAGCCTTGAAGCCTTCCTCGACAGCGGTTATCGCATCCTCCATGGTCACCAGGGATTCGATGTCCTCCTTGGTCAGGACCAGCACCTTCGACATTTCGTCCATGACGTTCTACCTCCACCGGATTGATGTCTCTCCAATGGCTGAAACGCCAGCCCTCGCATTAGACTTTACGGAGAGGGCAAACCCATGTTCAACCATTCATGCAACGCATAGAATATTCATGCTCACGGGTTCTGGCAGGGTGCATGACAGCTAGCTCGGCACGGTGCTCAACATTGCGGAGAGGGCGGCGTCGATAGCGATGACGGCCTGGCCCATGATGAACCTGGGGCCTCGCAGCGAGCCGAAGTGAGCATCGGGCGACAGGACCGTGCACCGCTGTCCACCGAAAGAGCAGGCACACCCGGGATTTGCGTCGCATTTATGAGCATCAGCCCCGCTATACCACCTCTCACAGAGTCTGCATTGATGAGTAGCGGTGGTTCAGATGCAAATCAGAGTCCTGTGCGTTGACGACGAGCCCGGCATGCTCGAACTCGCCAAGCACTACCTGGAGAACGATAACGGTTACAGCGTCGATACGGCCAGCTCGCCTGAGGAGGCGATTGAGAAGTTCGCGAGGGATGGACACGATGCGATCGTATCGGACTACCTGATGGTCGGAAAGGACGGCATACAGCTCCTCAAGGAGGTACGGGCAGGGCACAGCGACGTGCCATTCATCCTGCTCACTGGTAAAGGGAGGGAGGACGTCGCCATCGAGGCGCTCAACAACGGCGCGGACTTCTACCTCCAGAAGGGCACGGACCTGAAAGCCCAGTTCGCCGAGCTCTCGAACATGATTAGGATGACCGTCCAGGAGCGGAGGGCGAAGCTCCATGCGCACGAGACAACCGAGCTGCTCGAAGCAGTCGTCCAGTCATCCCCTGTGTCTATCGTCACGGTCAACGTAGATGGAAAGGTCATCATGTGGAACCCAGCAGCCGAGCGAGTATTCGGCTGGACCGAAGAGCAAGCGATGGGTAGGATGCCGCCTCTGGTGCCGCCTGAGTCCGAGGGGCAGTTCAGGGACCTTCTCGCAAGGGTTCTCTCCGGCGAAAGGCTCGAAGGGATTGAGATCCGAAGGGTTCGGAAGGACGGCGTGATGCTGGACGTCAATGGTTACTACGCACGCATCCTCGACAAGAACGGTTCCCCCACGGGAGTCATGACTTCGTACGTCGACGTCACGGAGCATAAGCGCATGGGGGAGGACCTTAGGAGGGTGAACCGACTCTACAGTTTCCTCAGCCAAACCAATGCCACGATCGTGAGGGCAAAGGACCAGAACGAGCTACTCGAGCAGGTGTGCAAAGTCGCTGTCGAGCAGGGTGGGTTCAACAGCGCCTGGGCGTGTCTCTTCGGCACGGATGGCGAGCTCATACCCATCGCGTCGAAAGGGGCGGACCTCGACAGACTCAACGTTATCAGGAAGAGCATGGTCAAGGCAGGCGTGCTGGAGGTTCCCACTCTCAAGGCGGCTAAGGAAGGCAAGATCGTCATCTCGACAGACATCTATTCTGACCGCAGCGCAGAACCATGGCGGGACATGTTCAAGGACATCGGGGTCAGGTCTCTGGGCGCGATGCCCATCAGACAGGGAGGGAAGGTCGTGGGCAGCCTGACCATAGGTTCTTCGGAGCCGTACTTCTTCACGAAGCAGGAGAGGGACCTGCTCGACGAGATCGCCTCCGACGTCTCGTTCGCCCTCGACAGCATCAGGAGCGAGAAGGCCAGGCGGAGGGCCCAGACCACGCTCAAGAGAGAATCGGTGTTCACACAGGCCGTGCTTGACATCGCAGGTGCGATCATCGTCGTACTCGACCCCGAGGGGAGGATCGTGCGCTTCAACAAGGAAGCGGAAACAGTCACGGGCTGGACATCCGACGAGGTGCATGGCCAGCGTGTGTGGGACGTGTTTATACCCGAGGCCAAACGAGCCGATGTGAAGAGGGTGTTCGCCCAGTTGATCACGGAAGGCGCTCCGAACGAGCATGTGAACCCATGGACCGTGAAGGATGGCACCGAGAGGGTCATCGACTGGAGCAATACCGTCATGAAGGACAGGGAGGGGAGCGTGACCTACGTCATAGCCACAGGCATAGACGTGACCGAGCGCAACAAGGCCCAGACGGACCTCAGGAGGACGACCGAGGAAGCTCTGATGGCCAAGAACAGGGCGCAGACCTATCTCGACTTCATGACCCACGACATCATGAACATCATCACGCCTTTGACATCGTACTCCGAACTGATACTCCACGGAGGCGGGCAACCCGGGAGTACGGAGACCTACGCGAAGAGGATGATCGAACAGACGAACAGACTCTCCCGGTTCGTGACCCATGTGAGGAAACTGGCACGCTCTGAGACGGCCGCCAAGGTCGGACTCGAGGCAGCGGACCTCAGAAGCCTGATCGGACTCCTCGAGACCGAGATACGGGACCGCTACCGCGGGAAGGACATCACTGTCGCGTACTCACTGCCTGAAGGACCCATCATGGTCCAGGGCAAGGGGTATGTGGGAGATGTTCTGAACGAGATAATCGAGAACGCCGTCAAGCACTCGGGGTCTCGTGAGGTCATGATCGACATCACCATCAAACCCATGTCAGTCGAGAAGAGCGGGAGGTTCTGGCACATCGACATCGCCGACCATGGACCAGGCATCCCGGACGAGCAGAAGAGGCTCCTGCTGGCGGATTCCTTCACCGAGGAGATGAGCATGGTAAGGGGTGTCGCGACCAGCTTCGCGTTCATGAGCATGATCGTGGAGCACCTCGGGGGCGGCGTTCGGATAGCAGACAGGGTCGAGGGGGACCACACAAAGGGTGCGAGGATAGTGCTCAAACTGCCCGTTGCGCCCGAGCAGACGCAGTGAAGAGAGGAGTAGCGAGGACTCCAGGACCCGCACGGGGATATCATACAAGGGGCCAGGGTCAGACATCGCATCTTCGTACGCTAGGCTGGAGGAGTTCATCAGGAACAAGGGACGCAAGGCTGTCGGGCCGCCCGTGGAGGCCTACTCCAAGGGACCGGGTGGAGATGATGGACGAACGATCATCTACGCCAAGATCATGATGCCAGTTGGATGACCACGACGTCCAGGTGAACTATTTGTGCAGCGACGTCCCTCAGGTCCTGAGGAATCCAAATGTCCAGAGGGGCCAAGATAGCAGCAGTTGTGGCAGTCGTAGTCCTGTTCCTACTGGCCGTGATCGTCATCACGCAACCGAAGGAGCAGGATGTCATAACGAACGAGGAGCGGCTCGCAGCCATACCATCTTCTGCGGTCAAGATGGGACCTGAGACCGACGAGTTCATACCAGTCGTCCACTCGTCCGAGTGGCAGCAGCCAGTCCCCATGACCGGGCCGGTCAACACGGCTGGTGCTGAGGACAGTCCGTTCATGACAGCTGACGGTGACTGGTTCTTCTTCTTCTTCACGCCCGATGTCACCGTGCCCGCCCAGGAACAGCTCTACGACGGCGTCACGGGCATCTGGTGGACCAAGGAGGTCGCGGGCGAGTGGACCTCGCCTGAGAGGATCATCCTGAGCGACGACGTCTCCCTCGAAGGAGCTGAGTGCTGCGTAGGCCTCACACTCTGGTTCGCATCCATCAGGGCGGACAACTATGGAGAGATCGACGTGTTCACCGCGCAGTACGAGGAGGGCGTGTGGACGGATGTCGAGAACGTCGGAGAGCAACTCAACGTGGACTACGACATCGGTGAGTTCCACATCATGCCCAACGGCACGATGATGTACTTCCACAGCGGCAAGTGGGACTCCGGCGACAGCATGGACATCTGGAGCACAGTCAAGGTCGGGGACGGATGGTCCACGCCCGTCCGGGTCCCGGGCATCAACACCGACGCCGACGAGGGTTTCCCGTACGTGACCCCGGACGGGTCCGAACTGTGGTTCATGGCGGACAGCCGGCTGGGAGAGGGATACACCGGTCCTGCGATATTCAGGTCCGTGAAGCAGATTGACGGTACTTGGGGGGAACCAGAGGAGATCATATCCAACTTCGCCGGGGAGCCTACTCTAGACGACGACGGCAACATCTACTTCGTCCATCACTACTTCGTCGACGGCGAGATGATCGAAGCGGACATCTATGTGGCCATGAAGAACTGATGGAGATGAGGGACCGCATCACGTGCCGAGTGAAGCGGCGAACTGGCGCGCGTACTCCCTGGCCTTCTCGAGCTGGCCCTCAGCCAGCGGGCCCTTCATGTCCTTGACGACGCATCTCAGCGGAGGGCCTCTGACGCTTAGGCCCCTCTCAGTGGCGAGTGCACTCAGCCTGCCCGCGGCGCCTGGTTCTATCCACTTCAGGGACTTAGCGCGTTCCTTCGGGTCCTCGGGATAGGCCATGTGGGTGTCGAAGATCGCGACAGGTCTGGCGCCCCAGACCTTCACATCAAGCTTCTTCACGAACCTCTTCGACTTGCCAGTCATCTTGGCGACCCTCGTCGGAGACCCCACAAACAGGAAGTCCCCGGCCGCCGGGACATCACGGCTCGCTCTGAGGTTCACCAGCGCAACCTCGTGACCTGCTTTCTCCAGCTCCTCCGCGATTGCCGACGCGACCTGCCCCGTGTTGCCGAACACACTGTCGTATGCTACGGTCCCCTTCATGATGACCATCGCCCTGTACAGGGCATCGCATTCGCACCTCATATCTTATCCGTCACGAGGACCAGATGGGGCTGGCACATGAACCTGTCCGAGCATGGCAGGCAATGTTTCAAATGGTTGGCTAGGCTATCACCTTCGGGCAGTTAACGATGATGGGAACGCTAGATCCCGAGACCACCAAGAGACGGCTCCGGTTCGACTATGTCAGGGTCAAGGGCGAGCCTGGATCACGAGCAGTCGACGGCATCACATCCATCGTAGCACACTTGCACAAGCCAGAATTCAACATAGTCGACGTTATCCAAGATGCCTCCAACATCATCCAGAGGCAATTCAAGCTCAAGTGGGTCATGATAGGCATCAAGGGGAAGAACGACGGGCTCTTCAGATACACAGTCATGACGGGCATGCGGCCCGATGTGTGGGAGAGACAGAGGAAGAGGACATACAGGGTGGAGGACTTCGAGACCACTTGTGGCAATTACAAGTTCGGTGAGATATCCGACCTCACCAGGGTGTACCTTCAAGAGGACAACCCACTCTACAGCGAGGACGAGAAGAAGCTCGTGCAGAGGCCCGCGTTACTCATGACGAATAGGATGTCCTCGAGCGAGACGCTGGAAGCGGACTTCATTGACACACTCATATACGCCCCTGGAAGGAACCTCCTGGGATGGATAGAGTATTCTGGAACCGTCGCCAATGAGTTCCCTCAGCCCGTGGTCATCCGGCAGATCGAGGGATATGCGGCGGTCCTCGGGGCCGCCATCGCGATACATTTGCGCTCCTGAGGGACTGCTCCACTGGAAACACACCCCACGAGGGAACTGACCGGCGTCGGACACCAACTAGATATAGCATTGTTATTGATTTACATGGTGCTTGGGAGGAGCGGCGGCAAGTGCCACAACTGGCGGCCTGCCGCGAGCGGGGGGAAATGGAGGGAGTACCTTGAGGAAGGTGTGCAAGCTCGCGTCTATTCTAGTGTGTGCCCTGATGGTGACATCGGCGTTCGTGGTCGTTGCTCTGGGACCGGCGAGTACTCGCGCAGTTGCGCAGGAGCCAGTCATCATGACCGTGGGCGTTACGCAGTCCGTCGACAGCCTGAACCCGCTGACGGGATACCTTGTCATGGCGTACGAAGTGTACTCCTTGATGTACGAGATGCTCGTCGGCGTCGATGAAGACCTGAACCCGACGCCGCAGATCGCAGAATCGTGGGATGTGAGTGAGGACGGGCTCACCTGGACCTATGACATTCGCATGGGAATGACGTGGCACGATGGGGTCTCGGTGACCGCCGAGGACGTCAACTGGACGTACACAATGATGATGACGGACGAGGCCGCGGGCTCACTATATGCGGACTACCTGAGGAATGTGACCAGCGTAAGGGCGCTCGATGACTACACACTCGAGATGGTCACAGAGGTCCCCAAGGCCACAATGCTCAACATCGTAATCCCGATTCTGCCGAAGCATATCTGGATGAATATCCCATCCAACAAGCTGACGTCCGCGGACATGTTCGACTCGACCTACTTCCCGGATGGCCCTGTAGGGTCCGGGCCGTTCAAGCTCGTAGACTATGTCACGGCCGACTTCGTCAAGTTCGAGAAGTACCAGGATTACTGGGGCTCCACTGTCTACTTCGACGAGCTGATATACAAGATATTCCTGAGCCCCCAGGCGATGCTGACAGCCCTCGAGGCGGGCTCGATAGATGTCGGATGTTCGGTCCCCGCGGACAGCTGGGAGACCGTCCTGACGAAATCGAACGTCGAGGGCCAGGAGGTCAGGGAGATATCCCTTACCGAGCTAGGGCTGAATGTCTGTCCAGTCGACCTGAGGGTCCAGGGCGCGAGCGAGAACTACGAGCTCCTGAACATGTCCGTGAGGCAGGCCATCGCAATGGCGGTCGATAAGGCGCAGATCGTGGAGGACGTGCTCCTCGGCTACGGCGAGGAGGGTAGCGTGCTCATCCCGACCGCGAGCCTGAGGTGGCACTACAATGTGACTGCAGAAGAGGAATACTCTTTCGACCTTGTCGAGGCCGCCGCGGTCCTGGACGCAGCTGGATACGTCGACACGGACGGCGATGACATCAGGGAGA
>JBFYNF010000125.1:0-3781 GCA_041304525.1 Thermoplasmata archaeon
TCTCGAGAGCGGCTGCCAGCTTCGCCACTCGTTCCCCGAGCTCCTTGCAGGAATCGATCTCCTTCTTGTTCGGCGCTTCGACGGCGGTCGGGCCGTAGTGCTTGTTGTCGTACCTGCCCTGAATGACCATCCCGTGGATCAACATCGCCTCGAGGATCGACAGAACGGTCGTCTCGGCCCCGCAGGCCGTGTCTCCAGAGCTGGTGAACGCCCCACCGACCTTTCCCTTCAGCTTCCCGTGGATCGCATTGGTCTTGTCAATGAATGACTTGACCTTCCCGGACATGTTGCCGTAGTAGGTCGGGGAGCCGATGATGATCGCGTCCGAGCCGGTCAGGTCGCTCATCTTCGCCTTGTCGACCTGAAGGACGACGACCTCGGTCTCATCTACCCTCTTTGCCCCATCGGCGACGGCAAGCGCCATCTTCTCAGTGTTCCCAGTCCTTGAGTCGTATATCACAGTCACGAGTGTCATCATCCATGCCTCCTTGTCTCGGATGGGGAACGATTGACGGCCCATATTACACTATCCTGTTCTCGACGATGTGGCTATCCCAGGACAGTGTTCAGCGCACGCTCATATGGGTCGGAGAGGGGATGGCCAGCTGCTTCATGGAAAGAGATAAGAGATGCGGCGCGCATGCGTAGGTCGGGTGGACAGGAATGGCGGTATACGTAGTGCTCTCGAAACTGACGGATGAGGGCAGGAAGACCATCAAGACCAAGCCGGAACGTGTCAAGGAAGTGATTGACGAGATCACGAGGATGGGGGCGAAGGTCCTGCACCAGTATGCGTTGCTGGGCAAGTACGATTTCGTGACGACTCTCGAGGCGAAGGACAACCTCACCATAAGCAGGATCATGGTGGAGCTCGGCTCCCGCGGGACCCTGGAGACCATGGCGCTCTCCGCGGTCCCGGTCGACGAGTTCCTCGCGACTCTGAAGAGCTAGTGCCGTGGCACGATGTTCCCGATTCGCCTTGAGCATCTCCACCACGTCTGATGAGCGTGAGCTGGACGGACTGTGCGTGCATCACAGCGGCAGCTGATGGCTCACCGAACGCATTCTTCAGCGCTCTAATCCGAATGAAGCTTCCCCGCGCTCGCCCAGTTGTTCTTCGGGGTCTCGTGCATTATCACCGTGACGACCTCGCGAGGAACCTTCTCCCGCACGAAGACCTCCGTGATCCCCTCGGCTATCCTCCGCTTCGCGCCGTCGTCCCTTCCTGGCCACATCTCGACAACCACTACTGGCATGACATCATCCTCCGTTGGACATGGACGACCACGCGAGGATAAAGTCGTTCCTGCGAGCATCTCACGCGATCGGGCTGTCGAACACGGATATCAGCGTCGTCGATGTCTGGACGTCGAGGCAGTAGACGCAAGACCCATTCACTCCCAGGAACTCCATGACTGCCGTGGTGGAGATAGACCCAAGTGCCGCATACGATCCGATGTCGTACCATTTCAGGTACGACCCCTCGATCGAGAACACCGCTCCGTTTCTGACATCGAACGCGACGGATGTCACGGACGCCGCGGTCATGGTCGTGAGATAACACATGTCTTCCGGTATTGGCATGCCTGCCGTGAACACGTGCCCGCCTCTGACGACGAGCGAGTCTCCCAGCGGGTTCACCCAGACGTTGCCGTCCATCGCGTACTCCCCATGGTAGGGTGAGTTCCCGACGGCGGTTATGGTCCCGGTCGTCGACAGGTCGAACCTCTCTATGTCCGAGGGGGAGACATCCGTGTTGGCCGCATAGACGATAGCCTGGGACGGGTGTAAGGAGAGCCTACTCTGCTGTCTTATGAACGCGCTGCCCAGCTCGGTGCCTTCTTGGGCGTCGTATACCCTGATCTCGTCCCACTGTCCAGAGCCGGACGACACCACGACGAACCCGTTCGAGGTGACGACAATGTCGAAGGGGTCCTCGTTGATCTTGAACTGGCCGTCCTTGACTCCGAGGGCCAGGTCGAAACACGCTATCTCCCCGACATGGCCGTCGAACCAGTACGAGCTGTGCTCCCTCATCAGTATCGCCGCGTACAGCCTCGACCCGTCAGATGTGACTGCCAGTGACTCCGTCATGTGGCTGAAGTCGAACTGCTTCTCGGTCAGTCCTGTCTCAAGGTTGACGAAGTACACCTTGTTCGCGTACTTGCTCGAAGCGTACATGTACGGCCTGACCGGGTCGAAGACCGCGTCCGTCACCGTGTACGGGAGAACGAACGGGTCATGGATGGGGCCTGGAGATCCTAGGTCAGGCTCGAAGGCCACGGCCACGGATACGACCATGTCGTCTGTCCAGCCGAGGGTGTCTCTGACTTCCAGCCTTACACCGTATGTCCCGGCGACATCGTATCTCGCGCCTGTAACGGGCTCGGAGGAGTACGCAGTATCCCACACGCCATCCCCGTCCAAGTCCCACCTGAACTCGAGGTCTGACAAGGGGTCCTGCTCGTCATAGCTGGACGACGCGTCGAACACGAAATCCGTCATTGTGGTCCCGATCGCGGGTGTCGCCGTGAAGCTGGCCAACGGGTAGGTGTTGTCCGCTCCACCAGGGAGCGGGTGGTACACCAGCTGGATGACTGTCGTCCATGGGCCCCGGAGCAACATCGCGACTATGTCGTCGCAAACGCCCACAAAGCCGACTGGGAGATCTGTCCAGACCGTCCCTAGATACAGATGGTTGTCCATCGCGTAGTATCGCATGGAGGCCCCCTCCCCTGTGAAGATGATGCCAGTGGCCGTGTCGTAGCACAGCCCTTCTATCAGCGAGTCGGCGGGAGCCATGCTCGCGATGAATATCATGTCGGTGCCGATGGGCTGACCTGCGGTGAAGACATCTCCTCCCCTAGTCACCAGCTCGTCCCCGAACGGGCTCACCCAGACATTGCCGTCCATCCGGTGGTCTCCGTGATAAGGTGATTCTCCCGCGTATGAGATTAGCCCACTGGATGTGAGGTCGTACCTGCAGATGTCGGAAGGATAGAGGTCGACGTTTGCAGCATAGACCATGTTCTCAGATGGGTGAAGTGCGAGTCTCGATCTCTCTCTGAACCCACTCATGGCCGAGATCTCGGTGCCATCGGTGGCGTCGAAGACCCTTATGTATGTCCACTGGCCGGAGCCTGACCCGACCACGAGGTGCCCGTTGTTGGTCGCGAGTATGTCACCCGGATCCTCGTTGATCATGAACTCCCTGTCCTTCACCTGCGTCGCGAGGTCTATCGACGCGATGTACCCGAAGTGCCCGTCCGCATCCCACCAGTATGGGCTGTGTTCCTGCGGCAGGAGCGCTACGAACAGCCGAGACCCGTCCGCCGTGATCGCTAATGACTCGGTCATGTAGGGGAATGTGAATGTCTTGTCCACATACCCCGTGGTCAGGTTCACGAAGTGCAGAGTCTTGGCGTACTTGTCCGTTATGTACACATATTGTCTGACCAGGTCGAAGACCGCGTCGGTGGTGTTGAACGAGAGCTCGTAGGTGCCCGGCTCCAGATATCCCGAGGAGTCCGTGACGACGACATCTCTTGTCGTGTTGCCCGTGAGTCCTCCGCTGTCCCTGACCTCTAGGGTCACCACATGTGTCCCGACCGCTCCGAATGCATGGGTCGCGGACTTGGACAATGTCCAATCGCTGTCCCAAACGCCGTCGGTCTCCCAGTCCCATCGCACCAGCAGTTCCTCGGCATCATCTTCGAGATCCCATGAGGATGACGCGTCGAACTCAAAGACCGTCTCCGCCGTTCCGGCCTGGGGACTGACC
>JBFYNF010000126.1:0-15747 GCA_041304525.1 Thermoplasmata archaeon
CCTTATCCTCCTTGAACCACGCGATCCAACACGTGCCCAGGCCCACGGAGTGTGCAGCGAGCGTGAGATGGTCGAGGGCGATGGAGACGTCTATGACATGGCTGCTCATATAGCCCCCAACTGTCTGGAACGCCTCGTCCGGGACGCCACAGGCCACTAGAACGATCGGGGCCTGGGCGATGAACTTCTGGCTGTTGGCTCCGGCCGCTAACTTCAGCTTGACGTCCTCATCGGTGACCACGATGAGCCTCCATGGCTGGGCGTTGTCCGCCGAGGGAGCCAGCCTGGCGGCGTTCAGGACGATCTTGAGAAGCTCCTCGGGCACAGGGGTCTCCTTGTACCGCCTTATGCTCCGGCGTGTCTTGATGGCCTCGATAAGGTCCATTGGGGACACAGGGCGTGTATTGCCTCTCGCGCCTATTTATTCTTGCTCGCGGGCCTTCTCGTCAATCATCTCGGCTATTTCTCATTGAACTTGATGAGGGTCGCTGTTCTGAGCACCCCGGGATAGGACCTGAGCTCGTCTATCCTCTTGTTCAGCTCGTCAAGACTGTCCGCCCTTAGCCTGACGGCCACGTCGAACTCCCCCGAACACTCGAACACGCTGTCGGATAGCTCTGTGGCCTTGTCCTTGACCGCAGATGTCCTGCCCACATGCGTGTCTATCAGCACTATACCCTCGAACCCCACGGGCGTGGTCTCGATTGTGAACTTCCTGATGATGCCCTCGCGGACGAGCTTCTCTATCCTCGCCCTGACAGCTCTCTCGGTCAGGTTCACGTGCCGGGCGATCTCTGTGTTCTTCATCCTCGAGTTCCCTCGGAGGAGGTTGAGGATCTTGATGTCCGTGTCGTCCATGAGTGTGGTATATGTCGTTCCTATTTTCGTACCTTTCTATTGAACCCGGTTCGAATAGGTGCTCCGAGGGGAGGTTCAGGCTCAGAATGTACTCCCTTGGTCATTCGACCAAGGGAGTCGGATGAATAAGGCGTTTCAGATCTTCTGAAGAATGTATATTGTGGCGACGTCGTCCTCGTTTGGCCTCTCCGAGAACTTATACAACTTCCCGAGTTTGTTCATGAGGTCCTGACGTTTCTCGCCCGGCTTCGCCTCGAGGTCGTACTCGAGGAATGCGAGGGGTACCTGCTTCAGTTTCATGCTGGTCGCAATCAATACCTTCGCTCTGAACCGCACCTTGGGGCTCTGCACCTCGATAGTCTCGTCGGGCGCATACTTCAACTCGCCCTTGTGGACTCTGATGGTCGCAAAGACACGGTCCTTGAGCTTGTCCCAATCCTGGGAGAACTTCATGCTCCTGTCCTTCATATGGCTCACTTATGCCGACCTTGATGCGTCCCGATTATTAATTGTTGCTGGGTGACATGCCCGTGTTGTCGCGCGCCAGGAAATGCCTTTGCGACCTCGGTCTTCCCGACGAAAGTATATATTCGGCCCGTGGCAATGCGCAGTCTGGTGGAGGGACTGGAGTGGAGTCAACGGGATACAAGAAGAATTCGGAATCCGAGCGAGCGAACACCATAACACACCATGGAGACGAGGAAGTCCGGAGTGTGGACTGATATGGACCTAATCACAACACTCCTGATCATCTGCATCTTTATTGCACTGGCACTCTTGGCCCCCGGCCTGAAGCTAATCACTGACTACGAAGTGGGGATTCTCACCAAGAGGATGTTTGGTGCCAAGATGCCACAGGGACAGGTTGTCGCTCGGAACGGACAAATAGGTGTCCAGGCGGACATTCTGATGCCTGGACTCTACTGGAGGATACCCATCATCTGGAAGATCCAGAAGGAGCCGGTCACGGAGATACTCCCTGACGAGGTCGGAATCGTGGAGTCCATAGACGGGCGGGCCATCCCGAAGGGAAGACTCCTGGGTGACGAGATCGAATGCAACCACTTCCAGGATGCGAAGATGTTCCTGAACGGCGGGGGCATGAAGGGCCCGCAGGTCGCGATCCTGAGGCCCGGCACTTACAGGATAAACAGGTACGCTTTCAAGGTGACTAAGGCTCCGATCACAGGGGTTCCGGCCGAGAAGATCGGCGTCGTCATTGCGAACGACGGTCTTCCCCTTCCATCGGGATACATCGTGGCTCCGAGGATGCTCGAGACGCCGACGAAGGAGTACCCCAATGCGAAGGCCTGCCAGTATTTCCAAGATGGACAGGCCTTCCTGATGAGCGCAGGACACAGAGGCCCTCAGCTGGACACCCTCCAGCCAGGGAGATATTACATCAACCCCCTCCTGTCCAAGGTTGAACTGTACGATGTGACTGAGGTGCCGCCGGGCTACGTCGCGGTCCTGAGGTCCAATGTCGGGTTGGAGCTGGAGAAGAAGGTGGGCTCACCTATCCCCAATGTCGGTGCGGTAGGACCCGTTTCGGCATCCACCCCTGCAAAGCAACTAGTCGAACTCGGGCAGCCAGTGCACGAGGATGTTGAGACGCTCCTGATACTCGACAAGAACATGAGGGGGATCTGGAAGGAGCCCGTTGCTCCAGGCAAGTACAACCTCAACCCTCTGGCCTTCACGCCATACCTGGTTCCGACCAGCGCGGTCACAATCGACTGGGCGTCAGGGGTCGACCAGAGGGCACAGCATAACACCCCGCAGATCGCACAGATGAGCAACATCAAGACGAGCACCGAGGTGCATGACGAGGTTGAGAGCGACAAAGCCACGGAGTTCTTCAAGTTCTCTCAGCTCAGGGTGACATCGATGGACGGTTTCCAGCTGGAGGTCGATGTCAGGATGATCATACGCATACGGCCTCAGAACGCTGCGTTCATAATCGCGAGGTTCGGGTCCGTCAAGAACCTGATCGAGCAGATCGTCCATCCGCTCATCGACTCTTCGTTCAGGAACAAGGCGGGCGAGGAGAAGGCAATCAACTTCATCATGAGCAGGACCGAGCTGCAGCGATCTGCCCTGGAGAAGGCCCAGCAGCAGTTCGAGGTGTACCACGTCGAGGCCCAGAACCTTCTGATCGCCTACATCAAGGTCGACCAGGCACTGCTCGATACCCAGACCAAGAGGGAGATCGCCCTTCAGCAGCAGGCGCAGTACCAGCAGGAAGCGCTCGCGCAAGAGGAGCGGATCGATGTCCAGTCCAAGGCCGCCAACGCGGACAAGCAGCCCGAGGTCGTCGCAGCCATGCTGTCGATACAGATCGAGGACCACAAGGCGGAGGCAAAGAGGAAGCTCGCGGCAGGCGACAGGGACCTGAACAAGATCACGGCGGACGGGGAGAAATACAAGGTTCAGGCGCTATCCGAGGCGGATGCGTACAGGCTGAAGCAGATCGGGGACGGCACATCGTACCAGATCAAGACGATAGCGGACGGAAAGGCGTACGAGCAGCGTGAGGTAGGGAAGGGCATAGCCGATGCCTACAACGCGCAGGCTCAGGTGCTCGGACCGACGGCGACGGCCGCGATCAAGTTGATGGACGAGGTCGGTGTGAACGGGGTGAAGATCACGCCGGACATCCTGATATCGGCCGCAGGCGGCGACCAGGGCGCGACATCACTGCTGTCGACCTGGCTGGCGCAGGCAGTAGCGAAAGGGCTGTTGGACGGTAAGAAGGACGCATCGGCGCCGTCCGAGCGGGCCAGGGACATCGGCAAGACCGACGCGTCTCGAAAATGAGTCGCGTCACGGACGCATGAGCCCTTCCGCCCCGTGCCGCTGCCGCCGGCGGCAGACGGAAGGACATGCGTCACCTGCCCTACCACATACCCCTATCCCCGCCGGCTGCGGGATGAGGCGAGACACAGGACGTGGGCCCAACCGGATTTGAACCGGTGACCTCCCGGTTATCAGCCGGGTGCTCCAGCCAACCTAAGCTATGGGCCCATGTGGCTCATGCGTGATACGGTGATTGGGATAAAATGGTTTCCATGATGGTTCGTCTGGGTCAATCGCCTAGTTGGAAGGTCTCGTAGCAGCCCGTGCAGGGCTTCCCGCTACACACGTGCGCGCGCAGGCGCGTGAGGTCGAACACGACGGAGAATATCGTCTCGGAGACGTCCAGCGGGTGATCCTTCGGGTCCGCGTGCCTGCATATCGACCCCGGCCGGTTCACATGGTCCTTGAATATGGATGTGATCGAATCGACCGTGACCTGTCCCAACTGGTCCTCGAGGAGCCTCATGGCGCGGTGATACCTGAATGTTGAGCAGGATGTCAATGCGGGGTTCTGCTCGAACCTGCGCATCTTGTCCTCCGTGTAATGGTTCGTGTGGACGAGATAGCCTCCATGAGCGTATATGATGGCGCAGTCGGTGGCAGACCCTTCGAGGGAGTATATCTCTCCGCTGCTGTCCGAGCATATGTTGTTGTAGCTCGACGCCCTCCCTTCTGGCATCGCGACCTCGAGCGCCTCGCCTATCCGCTTGCATTCAAGGACCTTCCTCACAGGGAAGAGCTTTGGTATGCCTATCCTGACATCGTTCGGGCTGAGGGCGTTACCCGTGAGACTCAGGCCTGCACTGTTCATCCCAGACGAAGGCACCAGCCCCGCGTAGGATGTCGTCACGAACTCGGGTTTCTTGGCGGGTTTCGCGTGGAGGAGCACCACTGTGCCGAGCTCGTTCGCCGACCAATCTTCATTGTGGCCTATGAGGACATCTCCTTCGAGCGTCACATCGCCGTTGGCGGCGACGTCCGTGCATCCTCGGAAACCGATGGGTGACAGGAGTTCGTGACAGCAGAACGTGAAAGCGTCTTCGAACGGCATCTTCGCGCCTTCGGAATAGCCTCGGATCTCCTCGATGAAATCGGGATAGAACGCCTCTGCGTAGGGCAGGTATAACTTCGCCCTCATGACCGCCTTCTCCCAGGACATGCCCGTAGAGTGCTTGATACTCTCAGCGATAGACGTCCTGTAAACCTTCCCCTGCTTCGCGCACTTGCTCCCGGCCTGCTTGCCCATGTCGAAGGGTTTTCCCCCGACCTCAACCACGGGCAACCCGCACTTCTTCTTCATGATGAAGACCGCAACGCTGTCGTCCCTAAATAACCTGCGATGCGCTTACCTGAAATCGACGGGGACTGCCTGGAACATCCTCAAGATGGGCTTTCCCACTTTCTTGTTAGCGTCCACTGCTACCCCTGACTTCGTGATGGTCAGGGGTCTAGGGAGAGAATCGTGCGCGGAGCCTCTGAATTTCTCCACGGAGACGCAGCGCTCTGTCTTCGACGCGACCATGAGCCTGTGGAACTTGATGATGCCTCTCGACAAGAACATCTCTGGCTCGAGGACCGTCGGATCGGGCAGGTCCGTCACGATCAAACTCGTCACATTCGCCTCGGAGAGGAACCTCAGGAGCGACATGATACCAGTGTCGCTGTCTTCCCCTTCCCCGGAAAGGCGCTTCAGGGAAGTCAGCGAATCTATCACGACTCTGGAGTACTTGACCTCCTGGAGTTCTTGTTTCAGCATGAGTTGCAGGGACTGCGGTGACAGGTCGGGTGACATCTGTTTCATGGACTCCGTCTTCGCATCCGCACGTGCGTCTCTGAGGGAACCGACTGCTCTCTGGGCGGCCACTTCTACCAGGGATACGCGTTTGCTGTATGCCTTGGCGGCCGGATGGACATCCAGGATCCTGATCTTGCCCACGTCCCAGCCCAGGAACCTCACGTTCTCCCTGAGCTCGGCCGGGGGCTCGTCAATCGACACGAACAGGGCCCGTTCACCCTGTCTCACGCCCTGCTGAAGGAACTGCACGCAGAAGGTCGTCTTACCGCTACCGTACGAACCGGCCACAACGTACGGCCTGCCTGGTATGAGCCCGCCGTCGAGCATCTGGTCCATGCCCTCGATACCCGTAGACATCCTGTGAGGGGCATTGTCGCTCATGTCGCCTCTCCACCTCCTGGGGTTCCGTTGTCATCGGGCGGAGGCGGCTCGGGTTGGGAGACATCCTGCGCCGGAGGTGCCACAGGTGCTGGCTCGACTGGAGCCTTCACTTCCTCAGGAGGGGTCTGTTGGACCGCATCGGGAGTGGGTTCTTGCTCGACAGGCTCGGCCTTCTTGACCTCGCCGCGCTTCTTAGGTGTCGTCAGTCGGACGGAGACGCCTTCAGCTGTGAGCTTGAGCGGCCTCATGGTGGCGTCATGTGAGGACCCTCTGAACTTCTCCACGGTGACGCCCCTCACCAAGCCCTTCCCGTCGAACCACTTATGCAGCCTGATCTCGCCCCGGGCCATCAACGACTCCGCGTCCGGTTTCGGCACCTCGGGGAGCTGTACCGTCAACACAGCCGTGATGCCCAGGTCGGACAGCAGTCTGAAGAATGACTGGAGCGCGAGGTACTCTTCACTCGTGCGTATGTAGAACCGTCTCAGAGAGGTCACGGAATCGATCACGATGCGCGTGTACTTCCTGACCTTCATCTCCTGCTTGAGAATCTCCTGAACCGTGTTTATGGTGATGTCCGCGGGGCCTTTCTCAGATGTCCGTCTTATGCTTGGCGCAATCGCCTTGAAGGTGCACACCTTCCTTTCAGTGGATACATCCCTGACAGGGGTCTTGTCGTAGCTCAGGATGTCTGGCGTAGCGTCGAACACATACACTGCCGAGATGTCCCAGCCGAAGGACTCCATGTTGGCCTTGACCTCGTTCGGCGGCTCGTCCATGGCGACATACAGCACCTGCTCTCCCGCAGACGCGCCCTCTAGAAGGAACCTCATCGCAACGGCCGTCTTCCCTGTGCCCGAGGTGCCGGACACGACATAGGGCCGCCCGGGTATCAGGCCGCCCTCGAGCATGTTGTCGATGCCGGGTATCCCTGTCTTGACCTTCTCCTTGATCATTGAGTGCCTCGCAGGGTGGAATGGCAAATCTCTGTCTGAGCAGAGATTGCCCATTCCTGGGCATATACCTTTCCGTCTGATTGCGCGGGTTGAGAATCCGTATCCTGCAAAACAATGCGACAAGTGGTTAAAACGACGGTTTTATTAGTATAATGTGCGTTGTAAGTGATTGTCGGAGGCCTACACGTGGCAGACAAGAAGGGACCTGTGGCACGCCTCAAGGGCTCGCTGCTGATCTCGAGGGACTTCGGAGTGCTCGTAATAGCGCTCATGGTAGTCAGCCTCGGTTTCGGGCTTCTCGCACCCATCATACCCGACCTCGCGAGGAAGCTCGGCATAACCGACGGCGCGATGGGCGGCATTTTCGCTCTCTTTGCGGTGGCCTACGTCCTCGCGATGCCGCCCTCAGGATATCTCACCGACCGGCTCGGCAGGAAGACGATGCTCATCTCCGGTATAGCAATCTTCGGCTGCACGACCCTGATGCTCGCGTTCATCACGGACGCGTTCCAGTTCGCCGTACTGAGGTCTCTCGAGGGTGTCGGCGCGGCGATGACAGCTCCTTCAGCATTCGCACTGGTGATCGACCTCGTGCCGGAGGAGAAACGGGCCACCGCGATGGGGGTGGAGGGCACCGCCCAAGTACTCGGAGTGCTCGGAGGGCCTGCAGTCGGCGGGTTCGTCGCGGGGGAGATCAACTTCTATTACCCCTTCTACGTCGGAGCAGCCTTGGCGTTCGTGTGTTGCATCATCGTCTACATGGTGAAGGAACCTCCTGTGAAGATTCACCAGGAACACCCGTCCTTGCTCACGATGTTCGGGGCCTGGAAGAGGAACGTCGAAGAGAACAGGAAGCTCGTCGCGCTCACAGCGAGGGGACTGGTGATGGGAGTCGTCCAGGGGCTCTGGAACCTGGGGCTTATCCTCTTCTGGTACGACCGGATAGGGATGACCTATACCGAGGTCGGTATTGCCATCTCGATCGGGACGGCCGTGATGGCCTCTGGGACGATATACTTCGGGACTCTTGCGGATAAGCACGGCAAGATGCCGTTCATACTGGTCGGAGGAGCTCTGATGGCATCCGGTCTGGGTGTCATGGCGATGGCCCAGGACCTGATACATGTTTACCTGCTCATGGTCGTCATGGACCTTGGGGCAGCGATGTCCAACCCCTCCGTGGGTGCGCTACTTGCAGATGTGATGCGGAAGGAGGAACGTGGAAGGGTCATGGGGGCATATCAGACCGTCCAGGGGATTGGAAACATCATAGGTTTCACGGCCTTGGGCGTGGCGTATGAGGCCATCAGTCCCGAGGCACCGATCGTGATGTGCGCCGCCGCACTTGCGCTGGCCACACTGATAATGGCCGTCTTCGTGCGTGAGAGTACGCCTTCGCCTGAGAAGTCGGGAGCCCTTGAGGCCAGCAGCAGTACTTCAGCGACATCTGTACCGAATGCGAAGAACTGATCGAGTGGTCAGACCAGGTCGTCCTGATAAGCTTATAACATCGTCCGGCCTTTCTGTGGCGAAGGCTGACGTCAGATGCCAGTAATCAACTTCAGCTACTCGGACCTGTCCGAGCTCATAGGTCGTGACCTGCCAAAGGCCGTGCTCAGGGACCGGTTGCCGATGATAGGCGCAGACCTCAAGTCTGCTGACGACGCCTCCGATGAGATGTCGTTCGAGTTCTTCCCTGACAGGCCCGATTTGTACTCCGTCGAGGGCATCGCCCGGGCCCTTAGGTCGTTCCTAGACTACGAGCCTGGACTGCGGTCGTACGCCGTCGGTTCATCCGAGGTCGAACTCCGGGTCGACCCGTCTGTCCAAACCGTTCGGCCGCACATATGGTGCTCCGTCATCGAGGGGTGCGAAGTCGGCGACCCGCTCATCAGGTCGATGATGGACCTTCAAGAGAAGCTCCACCTGACCCTAGGACGGAACCGCAGGAAGGTCGCGATCGGCCTTCACGATTCATCCAAGGTCAGGTCCCCGTTCACATACAAAGCCGTCCGCCCAGACGAGGTGTCATTCGTGCCCCTGCAGGGGGATAAAGTGCTGAACCTGGCCCAGATTCTGGGAGAGCACGAGAAGGGACGGGCCTACGCATCGGTGCTCGAGGGCAAGGAAAGATATCCCATAATCGTGGACAAGTCGGGAGAGGTACTGTCCTTCCCACCAATCATCAACGGCATCAGGACGGCAGTGACGGAATCCACCCGCGACATCTTCGTGGACTGCACAGGCACTGACATGAATGCAGTCAGGAGCGCAGTGAACATCGTGACGACTGCGCTCGCGGAGCGCGGCGGCAAGGTGAAGACCGTGAAGGTCTCAGGGCCGTCGGGGACCGTTAAAGCCCCTGACCTTGACCCGAAGACAATGGACCTGGATGTCGACTATGTGAACAAATGGATTGGTACCAATCTCGACGCGTCTGACATGTCGAAATGCCTCATGAGGATGGGACACGGTGCCACGGTTACGGACAACGGCATCCGGGTCCTGATCCCTGCATACAGGGCGGACGTCCTGCACAACGTGGACCTGGCCGAGGATGTCGCAGTCGGTCACGGGTTCGAGAGATTCGGGAACAGGCTCCCATCCCAGTCCACATTCGGAATCGAGGACAAGGTCACGGCGTTCTCCACCAGGCTCAGACCGGTGCTGATGGGCCTTGGCTATATGGAGGTAGTCACGCTATCCCTGTCGAGCCAGTCCGAGCAATACGATGTGTTCGGGCTGGTCAGGGACCCCGCAGCGGTCAGGATTAAGAACCCGGTCACTGTGGATCACGAAGTCCTGAGAGCGTCGTTGCTCCCGAGTTTGATGGCCATCCTCAGGAAGAACAAACACCGGGAGTTGCCTCAGAGGATCTTCGAAATCGGAGACGTGGTTCATGGAACGAGGAACAAGACGTTCCTCTCAGGGGTGTCGATACATCCTCGTGCGAGCTTCACGGAAGCGAAGTCAGACGTTCAGTCGGTCATGCAGGCATTGGGACTTCAGTCCGACGTCTCAGCCGAGACGAACGGAGCGTTCATCCCAGGAAGATGCGCCCAGGTGCTGAGCTCAGGTTCGCGCGTCGGCCTTCTCGGAGAGGTGTCGCCATCCGCTCTGGCGGCCTTCGGACTAGACTATCCCGCCGCCGCCTTCGAGCTAGACATCGAAGCCTTGCTCCGGCTGCGCTCGAGATAGGCCGATCGGGCCGAAACGCTCTTATGAGGGCCAAGGGTTCATACGAACACGAATCCGCGTGTGCTGAGGTAGCCAAGCTCGGATTACGGCGCCAGCCTTGAGAGCTGGTGGTACTACGTACCTCGGGAGTTCAAATCTCCCCCTCAGCGCTCCAGAGAACAGTATAAATACTGTTGACCTTGGTTAGTGAGATACATTGCCGCATGGGACCTTCGGAGGGTCACCTCTTTGATTTCCGTGCTCCTTGTAGACGATGAACCCCAGCTCCTTGAGCTGACAAAGTTGTTTCTAGAGAAGACCGGCGACATCAGCGTCGACCCGACGCAGTCAGCTGATGACGCCTCGCGGAAGATGAACCAGCGCGTTTATGACGCCGTGGTCTGCGACTACCAGATGCCGAGTATGGACGGCCTCGAATTCCTCAAGGCCCTCAGGAACCAGAAGAACGACATACCATTCGTCCTCTTCACAGGCAAGGGCCGAGAGGATGTCGCAATCGAGGCGTTGAACTCAGGCGCTGATTTCTACCTCCAGAAGGGGGGGGAACCTAACGCTCAATTCGCCGAACTGGCAAACATGCTGAGGTCCGCTGTGTCTTCCAGGAGAGCGGAGAGGGACCTCGCAAGGAAGGAGGAACTGTTCAGGCTCTTGGCCGAGAACTCAAGGGACCTTGTATACAGATATGAGCTCATTCCTGAGCGGCGGTTCGAGTACGTGTCCCCGTCCGCGACAAGAATCGTTGGGTACACCCCGGAGGAACACTACGCCAACCCTGAACTCGGCATAGAACTCGTGCTTCCGGAGGACAGGCACATCCTCATGGCCATGATGCGGAACGACAGTGACTTCTCTCGTCCAGCAATCGTCCGCTGGAGAACGAAGGATGGCAGGATTATCTGGACGGAACAGAGGATTGTGCCGATAAGAGACAAAGTGGGAAGGGTGGTCGCAATCGAGGGCACGGCAATTGACATCACCAAGAGGGTCGAGGCGGAGGAGGAACTGAGACGGTCTGAAGCCGAGTACAGGATGCTCGTCATGACCACACCATGTCTCATATGCACAATCAACCCCGACGGAAGCATCGCATTTGTGAACGATTATGTCCACGAGATTGCGGGGTACAACCAACGGGAGCTGATCGGGCGCAACTGGTGGGAGGTCTTCTATCCCGGCCACCTAAGGGCCCAGGTCGACGCTCTCACGAAGGAGTTCGCAAAGGGAGATGTCTCAGGGTACGAGATGACCATGATGGACAAGGATGGTGCTCTCAAGATTCTCCTCTGGAACTCATTCAACTCGTGGGCTGAGGACGGCGAGACCATCGCCCTTATCAACTTCGCGGGTGTGGATGTCACCGCCCGGAAGGCGGCAGAGAATGCCCTCAGGGAGAGCGGGGCGTTCAACAGGGCCGTCTTGGACTCCCTCGATGCGAACATCGCTGTCCTCGACGGCTCGGGCAAGATCATCGCTGTCAACAAGAGCTGGCTCGTGTTCGCTGGGCAGAACGATGCCGACCTGTCTCGGATCGGGGTCGGGGCCGACTACCTGGCAGTCTGCGACAGCGCCGCAGCAAGGGGGGACGCCGTATCCACGCAAGTGGCAGATGCGATAAGGTCAGTCATGAAGGGAGCGAGCTCCTCGTTCTCTCTGGAGTACCCGTGTGACTCCCCAGACGAGAAGAGATGGTTCATCCTGCAAGTCTCACCGCTCCCGAAGCGGAGAGGGAGCGCCGTCGTGTCCCACATCGACATCACGGTGAGGAAGCTGATGGAGGAGGCGCTAAGGGCAAGCGAGGCGCACTACAGGTCCATTTTCGAGACGACGGGTAGCGCTATGGTCATCATCGATGGACAGTCCACCATCGCACTCATCAACTCGGAGTTCGAGAGACTGTCGGGGTACTCCAAGGCCGAGATTCAGGGGAAGATGAAGTGGACCTCGTTCGTGGAGAAGGCCGACCTCAAGAGGCTCGAGGAGTACCACGCCGCCCGCCTGAAGGACCCTGAGACCGCGCCGAGGACATACCAGTTCCGCGCGATGGACAGGTTCGGCTCAGAGAAGTCCCTGCTCGCGAACGCTGCTGTCGTACCCGGGACCACGCGCACGATTGTGTCCTTGGTCGACGAGACGGAACGGAGATACTACGAAGACGCGATGCAGCAGGTGAGCAAGAAGATGGACCTCCTCGCGAGGATCACGAGGCATGACATCCTCAACCAGCTCGCGGTCTTGTACGGTTACCTCGAACTAGCTGAGGAGCGGGTCGCTGACAAGAACATCTCGCCACTGCTCGCCAAGGCCCGCATGGCAAGCGAGTCGATCAAGAGACACCTCGAGTTCGCCAGGGACTACCAGAACATGGGCACGAAGCGCCCCCAATGGGTGGACATCCAGGCTGCCTGCAGAAGGGCCGCGACGAACATGGAACTCAAGGATGTGAAGATCATCGCAGAGATGGGCGGTGTCGAGGTCTTCTCAGACCCGATGCTGGAGAAGGTGTTCTACAACCTGATCGACAACTCGATCAAGCACGGTGAGAAGGCATCCCGTCTGTCTTTCGGTTTCTCAGTCGGTTCGGGCGGCATGAGACTGATATACGAAGATGACGGCGTCGGGATACCTGAGGAGGACAAGGAGGCCATCTTCGACAGGAGTGCTGGGGACCGTGAGGGGAGGAGAGGTTACGGACTCTACCTCGCGAGGGAGATACTGGGGATCACGGGCATCACGCTGACGGAAACGGGCAAGCATGGGGACGGTGCGAGATTCGAGATGCTCGTTCCGAGAGGCAAATACAGGACGAAGGAAGACCTGGGCCACAAGATGCGTGGGAAGAAGACAAGACGGAGATGAGTCGGCGGACCGGATACTGACTCGCATACGCCCTGTCCCCTCCCTTTTAAGGGGTATCGAAACGTTCTTTACGCACTGACCGAATAGATTCCGTTCTGTGTTCAGGCTTGCGAACGGGCCTGCGGATAATCCGTCTGACAGGAGAAATAGGGGGGAGCGGACGCCAGGAACGGGGAGCCATAGTGTTACAACACCGGCCCTCCGTGTTCAAATGGGTCCCGTGGAGTCTCAGAGTGTCTTCTGCCTACGGTTGAGCGGACCTGAGCGCGGGCGGCCGTGGCCGACGACCTGCACACGAAGGAGACTACGGGGGAGACCGTAGCTGCGGTGGATGTCCGGCTACGCTGTCGAAAGCGTTCCTCGGCGCCCCGCGAACTCTTTTTCTAGGCTCGGACAGTCAATACTGCAGTTCAGCCACGTTCATCCTGGCCGAGGCGCCCCCTGACCAGAGTTCAGCAGATACACGCCCACGAAAGCTACGAGCCCGCCGACTAGCGCGAGCGGAAGGCTGCGAGGGAGTATCATGTCTGCATCTGGCACAATGGCGACGACTAACAACTGAACCCCGACGGTCATTATTCCGTTAAGAGCGAAAAGGACGGATGTGAGGCTGGCGCCGATCTTCGGGATGCCGGCGTAGTACGCGAGCATGCCGACGGCGGGGAAACATCCGAGTCCGACGAGCACGAGGAACTCACCAACCCCAGGCCATGAGATAAGGCCAAGCGGGGCCCCTATTACCAGGAGTATGGAACCTGACACAAGTAGCTCCAAGCCAGACACCGGGGTGAGCTTATGGGACTTGAGCAGCATCGCGGTCATCACTACAGAGACCGCCAACAAGAACGAGCTCGCGACTGCCTCGATCTCCCCCGGACCTATCGAGAACGAGAGCGTATCGGTGTTTGCGAGCACGATGAAGACTCCAAGCAGGACGAATGCGCTGCCCGTCGCCTCCACCCTTGTCAGTCTCTCTGACAGGAACAGCGCGGAAAGCAGCACGATGAACAGGACCTCCGATGATCCACCGCCGAGTATCGCCTCCTTGCTCGCACCGATCCTCCCAACGGCGTCAAACCACATGAGGACCCCAAGACCCATGAACGTGCACGTTGCAATCATGAACGTCCACCCCCTCCTGCCCAAGCCAGTGACCACTGTCCGAGTTGCAGACGGCATTGAGCCGGCGAGTATGAGTCCACCTACAATCGAGGGCACGACCGCAACGACATACGAACTGATGTGAAATGTGTTCAGGGCACCTTCTACACCGACGGACTCGACGGCGACAACGAGCGCTGAAAAAAGCGCAATCGCCATGTATGTCCGCCTGATGTCCAAGTGTCCCCTCGCCCCCGAAATGGTCCACCTCCCCCTAAGCCTTTCTCATGGAGTTGTTGGAGGCCGATACCGAATGCGAATCCTTGTATCCATCCGACGAAAGGCGACGTCCGCAATACGTTTATGTGCGCGCACGCACATATTTACCGTCGTCCGAGAGGACCGAGGGATGGGACCCTATGTGCAGATACAGCTATCGTAGCGGCGCGTGTGCAAATCGACACGTCGAGAGCCTCGAATGCATCGGGGAGGAGAACTGCCAGCACTCCCAGGTGAACATGCTCCAAAAGACGGGGTCAGTGGGTCATTCTCAGGACTGCGGGCTAGACAAGTGGCTCGGACTGTACTGCGAGAAGCACGGCAGATTCTTCTGCTCAGGTAAAGATGGATGTGAGACCCCGGAGCGGTACATGCAGCATCTGACGTCTCATCAGGAGTACTTGGGTCGCAGACTCCAGGAGGAGTGAACATGCACTGTAAGTATCTCGCCAAAGATGGCATGTGCACCGGGAAATACTCAGGATTTGCCTGCATTAAGAGTCAGTGCTCCCTTGTCAAGGACTCGAAACAGTGCGAGTACCATGAGCCGACCGGTGACTACTGTAGGAAGTACGCCAGATTCGGATGTGTCGGCAAGGACAATTGTGAGTCCCTAGCAGACTACCTCGGCACCGTATCCGAGGATCAGGCCGTGTCCCCGGGCTCGTAGAGTTCCTTCCTTATCCTCGGTATGATGGCCATCAGCACGGCTATCTCGCTCAAAGAAGTTCTGTCTATGAGCCCGTCCGACAGGAACCCTATCGACCCCGCCCTGCGCCCGATATTCTCTATGCCCGTGATGGCGGACATGGTTTCCCCGACAGAACCGCCCTCTAGGACCGCCCTCGTCACATTCGGTGGATACTCGAAACCCGGCCCACGGCCGACAGTGACAAACCCTGAGGAATCCACGACCGCGCAATACTGGACATCAACGTATCGTCCCGTGAACGAGTCTCGGACCAGACCTGCCTCGACCCCGACGCCGTAATCGGCGTCCGCTTTCGCAATCGCCTCCTTGGCCCGGCGCACGGCACCTTCGAGTATCCTGCCTTCCATGGGCTGCTTCTCCACCCCGTGCTCCGGTTCGATGCTCAGAATCTCAACCATTCCGAAGGCCTGAGTGAACACGTTCCTCGCGGCATCGACCTTGACGCGGTTCGTGGAGCCAACAGCAATCCTCAGAGGCCGCAAGAGCCTGCCGTCCTTATCGATCTCGCCCTTTACGATCCTGGTCGCACTGATGGGCTCTGAGTCGTCAGCCTTGACCTCGTGTATGCAGAAGACCTTGAGGAGTCTGAGGCCGTTCTTACGTCTCTCGGCGTTTATTGCGTCTGCGTTAGCCCGCGTCCCCGGAGATACCACTATCGCATCCATCTTCTCCGATGTGGCCGCCGTCCCGAGCATGTCCGAGATCATGACGATCTCGTATGGTTTCCCGTAGCGTTCGAGGAACCGCGCCAGGTT
>JBFYNF010000127.1:0-17298 GCA_041304525.1 Thermoplasmata archaeon
TTGATCACGACTGGTATGTTCTGCACCCTGATCCCGTCGTCCACATAGATCGCCGCGCCGTAGGTTCCTACCGGGGCATCTAATGGCACTTCCACCCTGACTATCCAGTCATAGCTGCTCCAAGTCGGCAGGTTGAAGTCGAGCCCAGTCGTCCATACCGAGCCGCCAAATGGCATGAAGGTTATCCACGGGAACGTCTGCAACTCGTAATAGTCCAGCTGTAGGGACACGTCTATGTCGGCTGCTCCGATGTACGGCCGGACCCTGACTATGAGCCCGTCGTTCGTCCTGTCTATCGGGTCCTTTATCATCGCCTGGTTGTAGTTGCAGTTCTCGCCGTCAACGGTGTATCTGGAAAGCTCCCAGTTGCCGGAGGTGGTGTTCATCACACCGTCCATGTCCCAGTCCACCCAATCGTGCAGCTCGAGCCAATACTCCACATTCGACTCGTAATCCATCTCGGGATCGAACTGGTCGAATGGCATGAACATCGTCACCTTCAGGAGGTCCGTGGAGGCTGGCACGTACGCGGTCACGTCCAGGTACACATCTCCCTCATCCACTGTCGTGAGTTCAATCAGGTCGGAACCGGTCTTGAGCAGTATCATGCTCGTCACGTTGACATCCACCGGGTTCACGGAATCGTAGTTGATCGTCTCCACGATGTGCGTGTCGTCCACCTCGCCCGGCAGCATGAAGTTCGGGAAAGTCTCGTAACGTGCGCCATACACGTATCCTGGATAGAGGGCGGCTTTGGTAATCGCTGGCTCGTTCCAGCCAGAGAACAGGAGCGATTCGGTGACGCCGTATCCGTCATATATGGCGCCCATCGCCTTCGTGAAGGTGGCTGCATTCAACCAGCCTGCGCCCTGCTTGAACGGGTCGAAGTGCATGTCGTCGGCTGTGGCCATGAGCACCGCCTTGGCATAGTCGAAGTCAGGCCACGATCCATGCCACCAGTAGTACGCGCTGTATCCGAGCGCCGCTCCACCGGCAACCGTCGGGGTCGCGTGGCTCGTGCCACTCCCTATTTGGAAGTGCACGTAGCCATCGCCTATCGACCCGAAGTTGTCCCACTGGTTGAGTGGCATCGGCTCCAACGAGTATGCCCCAGAGGCGATGATCTCCGCGTTCAGCTTGCCGTTCCTGCCAGGGCCGGAATTGGAGAACGGTACCACATCGCCCCACTTCGTGTTCCCATAGTCCTGCTCGTATCCCAGCCAGTACCTGTACTGCATCGTGGTTCCCGCACCGACATGCACCGACGAGAAGTCCGTGATCGCATGGACGGTGCCGTAACCAGGCCCGCCGTTCCCGCTCGACCACATCCAGAGCGCGTTACCGTAGAACCTCGAGATGTAGCCGGCATACATGTCGTAGATGTCGTATCCGGCCCATATCGCGGTGTCGGAGAAACCGTAGCTGTTGGACACGATGTTCGCCTCATCGCCAGTACCGGAAGCCCCATCCGCGCCCAGTTCCGCGAAGAGCCACGGGTAGATGTATCCGCCGGTCATCGGGATGGTGATTAGCTTGGCTCCAGGGGCCATCCCCGTCAGCATCCCCCACATCGAACTCCCCGTGCCCAACGCGGCGGAGGAGGTCATTGTCCCGTGGCTCTCGCCCTCGAAGAACTCCCCCATGAATGCGACAGCCTCTCCGCTCCCGGGCACCCACCAGTCGCCGTAGTAGATGCTGCCAGGCAGCGCATTCAGGCCGTCGCTGATCCAGTAGGCCATGCCGCCGGATAGGTCAGGGTACCCGTCTCCGGCGTCCCATGCAGACCAATCATCGACGCCGAGGTTCGTGTCATAGAAGTCGAAGTATGACGTCTCGTCGCCCATGGTGCAGGGCTTGTCATTCGTGAAGTCGAAATTGCAGTCAACGTCGACGTATACGGTATCGTACGCTCCCGAAACCAGTGTGTCAACTACGAGGACGCCAACATAGGTGCCCCAGAGAGCCGCGAGGTTGGCATCTGTGTGATAGCCGATGTGGTACCAGCCGCTCTGGCTCGTCACTGGGTTGCCGACTATGTCGGTCAAACCGTCGATGTAGTAATACATGCCATCGAAGTAGGCATAGCCGAATCCGTCATCGGTGGTCAGCTCACTGGTGTCGGCAACCCATCCGCCAACCTCTCCCCCACCCCATGCTGATGCGGCAGCGTCGTCATATGATATGGGCCAGCCGGTGTACAGTCCGCTCGTGTACCTCGCCTGCTGTCCGAGCAGGTCTGGGTGCGCCATGTCGAAACCGGTGTCGATGACGGCAATCATCACATCCGTGCCGTCATAACCCATCATCCACGCCTCCTCGGCTCCGTGGACTATGTCCACATCGTAGTCCTCCGGCTCAGGGGGCGCGACATCGAACTCAGGCAATTCGAGCTCAGGGTCATCAGCCGCCACGTCGTATTCTGGCGGGTAGTATGTCAAGATCTTGTAGGTTCCTGGGCTCTCAGCCAGTTCCAGTATCTGGTCTGATTCGAGGGTCATCTCCCTTGCGGAGGGAATGCCTGGAGTCTCAAGCCCACCAATCAGAGGAAGTCCTAGTTCATCGAGGACTGGGTTCAGGACACCTCTGTCAGTGATGAAGACCGTAACAAGGAAAGGTCCGTCCGACTTCGCGACCTTCTCGGCCAGCTCGGAATCCAGTTTCTCGAGCGGATCCGCGACCTTGACGCCGTCTACCGTGCCGTAGTCGACGACATCATCGTTCACAACCGCTGCCTCGGCCGTCGCTGGCGAAGACGCCAGAACGACGAACGAAGCCGTCACCATCAGGGCCATCAACAAGAAGCTCAGACTCGAGCGTCTATACTCACTGGTCACAACCATCTCCTCCACATTCCTCCCCACTGAGAGCTCCTCGGGGGCGGTGCTCTCATGAAGCAAGATGATACCGGGATACAGCGTATTTAACCATATCTGGGTCTGACATACTGGCATAGAGTCTCTTCGGTGTTAACATTTGGCAGGAGATGCAGAAACTCCCATGCGATTTCGTGCCGATGCCATGCGGGCATAGCTCCCAAGTGACGAGCGCCTTATCGTCTTCGAGGGGCTCGTGAATCGCCCGAACTCGAATCGCAGGAATCGTTTCGGTCGTCAACTTTCAAGTATCACTTGGTGTTTCCGAATATAGGACGCGACCGTACACGAGGTGTCGTTGGATGAGCGGAACGACGATGGACCATTGGATAGTACACAGAGGGGATCCCAAGAGCAAGCACTCCAAGGTCCACGAATGGGGCAAGCTGATAAACAAGCGGAGGATCGGCCTGGTGGTCGGGCCACTCATCTTCCTCATCCTTGCGCTCATGTCAGTGCCGCAGTCGATGGCGGATGTAGCGGCTGACATAGACGCCCATGAACGCGCGCCCCAGATCGCGCTCGGCACGCTGCTGTGGGTGCTCGTGTGGTGGGTCACCGAATGTGTCCCGCTCGGCATCGCCGCCCTGCTCCCCCCGATCATCTTCTCTATGTCCAGGATCGTCACCTGGAAGACCGCACTCACGGCATTCACAGACCCTATCATATGGATATTCATGGCGGGTTTCGTCCTCGCAGCCGCGTTCAGGAAGTGGGACCTCGACCGGAGGATAGCCCTCAGGCTCGGGCTGCTCTACAAGGGGAGCAACCCCATGATAGCAGCATTCTTCGTCGCCGCACTCCCAGTCTTCATCCTGACTCTGACGGGTTCCATCACGGCTTCGACGGCGGTGGTGTTTCCGTTCCTTATCGCCTATCTGTCGATGGCAGGAGTCAAGTCCGGTGGCCGTTACAGCGAAGCGTGCATGCTCGTGCTCGCTCAAGCGGCCACAGCTGGGGCTATGCTGTTGCTCATCAGCACCCCCCCGAACCTCATCGCTAAGAGCACAGCATTGGAGTTCGCGGCGGTGGACCTCACGTTCCTAGACTGGCTCATAGTAGGCACGCCCCATGCGATCATCGGCCTGTTCGTCACCTGGATAGTCGTCTTCAAGGTCCTGAAGCCCGAGGAGAAGACCGTGGCGGCTGATAAGTCCAAGATGATAGCAGTCGCCAAGCAACTTGGCAGGATGAGCAGGGGCGAGAAGGTCGTGGCCGGCCTTCTCGTGCTGGCCGTGAGCCTCTGGATATTCCCTTCGATGGTCAAGGTCGCCGCTGGGTATAACCCAAGTCTGCAAGGCCTGTCCAGCGATTTGTCCGTAATCATGCCCGAGGCGATGCCCGCGGTTCTCGTGATACTGCTAGCGGGGCTCATAAGGGTCAGGGATGAACCCGTCCTGAAATGGGAAGAGATCGCCAGAGGCATCGATTGGAACGTGGTCTTCCTGTTCGGTGGAGGCATCGCACTCGGGATCGGATTGGCGGACAGCGGGTTCGCCACTTGGCTCGCGAACGGGGTGGCTGACGCCATGGGTGACAACCCGAGCGCGTGG
The DNA here is from genome assembly GCA_041304525.1 of Thermoplasmata archaeon. Classification (GTDB taxonomy): domain Archaea; phylum Thermoplasmatota; class Thermoplasmata; order UBA10834; family UBA10834; genus UBA9653. Next base: position 4,427 of record JBFYNF010000127.1, read on the forward strand.
GGGATATACGCTATTTCTTGCGTACTCGGCTTCGTCCTGACATATGCCGCGTCCAACACCGCCGCGGCCCTGATATCTTGCCCCATCGCGGCGACGCTCGCGATTGGCGCCGGGTTCACTGGTGCGGAGGTGCTAGCGCCCATCGTGGGCGCCGGGCTGGCCTGCTCCATATCGAGTGCGATACCATCGACCACGCCTCCGATGGCTATAGTCTACAGCTCGGGCTATGTCAAGATCTGGAGCATGTTCAAGGTCGGGATCATCTCTGACATGATCAGACTGGGCGCTCTCATAGCTCTCGGTCCGTTGTTCTCGAACCTTCTGGTCTGAGAACGCGGCTGGCGCGCGTCCCCTTGCGTGTGTGCGAGCGTGTGCGCGTGCGTGGCGCTAGTTCCTCATCTACAGTGTTATATAGTCGTGGGCAACACGTAGATACTCAAGGGGATGCACTGTGCCGCGGAGTATCATAGAAGACGCCTTGGGTTCGAGAGCGCCCGTCGACGATGTGAGAATTGACAAGGGACAGCCGGAGAAGTCCGCTGAGGAGTTGGAGATAGAGAAGATAGCCGAGGGCCTCAACGTGTGCATCAAGCTCGTCGGGTGCGGAGGCGCAGGGTCCAACACGGTCAACAGGTTCTTCGAGCAGGGAGTCTCCGGCGTGCAGACACTCGCCATCAACACGGATGCGAAGCATCTCCTGTCTGTGAAGGCCAGCAGGAAGATTCTGATCGGCAAGACACTCACGAGGGGGTTGGGCGCGGGTGCGAAACCCGAGATCGGCGAGCGCGCTGCCATGGAGAACGAACCCGACCTGCAGGACTTCGTGAAGGGCTCTCAGATCGTCTTCGTGACAGCAGGCATGGGCGGGGGAACAGGCACTAGCAGCTCATTCGTAGTGTCCCGCCTTGCCAGAGAGGCGAGGGCACTCACTGTCGGTGTTGTCACGCTCCCGTTCAAGTCCGAAGGGGAGATGCGGATGGAGAACGCCATGGAGGGCCTGTCACGCCTCGCTAAGGTGTGCGATACCACGATAGTGATCCCCAACGACACTCTGCTAGAGCTCGTGCCGAACCTGCCAGTTCAGGCAGCCTTCAAGGTCGCCGACGAGCTCCTTCTCCAGACAATAGGTGGGCTCACCGAGATGCTCACCCGGGCTGGCCTGGTCAACGTGGACTACGCTGACCTCCGGACGATCCTCGACGAGGGCGGCGTGTCCCTCATTGGTGTCGGTGAGTCTGAGGGCGCCCCGATGAAGAGGATGGACGACGCTGTGGATGAGGCATTGACATCCCCGCTGCTCGGCAGAGTAGACCTCAGGGATGCGAAGGGCGCGCTTGTGAGGGTCGTGGGCGGACCGGATATGACCATCGAAGAGGCCGCGAAGGCGGCGGAGATCATCTCGAGCAAGCTCAGACCCGACGGTCGCCTGATATGGGGCTGCTCCCTTGAGAGCGGCATGCAGGGCAAGGTCAAGATACTGCTTATCGTGACTGGCGCGAGATCTCAATACGTCCTCCTCCGCGACGGTACGGAACCCGTAATGCACAGGACCGGTGAGGACTACCGAGGATCGGTCAACGTGCCGTCGCGCATACACGCCGATGAGGACACGTCTTACTTCGTCAGATGACCTCATAGACTGAAGAACAGGTGGGCCGCGGCGCCCATGACGATGGCCAGTGAGATGGAGCCCGCAGTCACGAGCAGTGTGCTCTTCAGCCCGAACTCCTTCAACATGACCGCCCACGCCGCGAGACAGGGCATGAACACGGCCATGACGAGCGCGAAGGTGAACATCTGCTCGGGAGTGAGGTGTAGCGCGAGGTTGCTCGTCCCGAACAGGACCATGAGCATCTGGAGCGCCATCTCCTTTCTGAGGATGCCGAACACCAGTGCGATCACTGTGACGCCGGGGAGGCCGAGGACGACTATCATGAACCCCTCGGAGGGTTCTATCAGTCTCTGAAGGACCCCCTCCGCCATGAGCATCTCGAGCACGATGCTGCCCACAAGGAGGAGCGGGAACGCGATTGTGAGGAACTCCTTGATTCTGATGGATGTCTTCCTCAGGGTCTCCGACGCCGATGGCACCCGAAGGTCCGGGATCTCGACGAACAGGCCCGTAGGCTCGAACTTGATGGTCCTGTGCATCACGAACCCCAGGAGCACGAGCGTCGCGCCGAGTATGAGATATATCGACAACGCCCAGGTGACGCCAGCGTAGTTGCCCACGGTGCCGATTATGATTGCCGTCTGGGCGGAGCACGGCACCGCTATGGTGATGAGCGTGGCGAGTATGAGCCGTTCCCTCTTCGACCCCATCGCCCTGGTCGCCAGGATTGCGGGGACGTTGCACCCGAACCCCACGACCATGGGGATGACCGCCCTTCCGTGCAGCCCGAGTCTGTGCATCACCCCGTCCAAGAGCGATACGACCCTGACCAGGTACCCTGTGTCCTCCAGCACGGCGAGCATGAGGTAGAATACCAGTATGTATGGGATGACGAGCGCAAGCATCGCCTCGACGCTGAGGTAGATCCCTTCGGCCGCGCCTTTGGCGAGCCCGCTCGACAGGCCGTCCTTGAAGTCCTCGAACGGCTCTCGGAGGGCGTCCGTGTAGGCCCCCACGAGTGCCCCTTCTATCCAACCCCCGACGAAGACGAGAACCAGGAACACAGTGGCGAGCACCGCGACGAGGATGGGGATGCCCGTCAATGGCCTGAGGGTGAGGTCGGAGAGCAACCCTTCATCTCTCTTCCCACCAGCGGATTCCTTCACCACCTCGGACGCGATGCGTCCAGCCTCGCCGAACCGGTCTCGCTCTATGTGCACGACGATGTCCTCGCCGTGTTGTGTCATGAACCGCTCTCGCATTGCCTCTGATGCCTTGACAGCGTCAGGAGTAGCCCGCTCCACGACTCTCGGGTCGCCCGTGAGGAGGCGGAGGGCCACTGCACGGAGAGGCATTGGCCAGTCCTCCTCCTTGAGCATCCCGCTGAGCTCTCGGACCATGTCCTCGATGTGCGAGTCGTATCTGACCTTGAACTTGCTCCTGCCTCTGAGCTGAACGGAAGTGAACAGGAGCGAGTCAATCCCCTCTCCCTTGGTGGCCACGGTAGGAATGACCGGGATCATCAGTATCCGTTCCAGGCGTGCGACGTCCACGTCGCGTCCGGTCTTCCTCATCGCATCGTACATGTTGAGCGCAGCGACGACGTTGTATCCGGACTCTATCAGCTCGAACAAGAGGACGAGATTGCGTTCGAGCCTCGTCGAGTCCAGCACCGCGATGACCGTGTTCGGCCGCCTCTCGAACAGCAGATTCGTCGCGACCCTCTCATCGTCTGTGTTACCCGCGAGCGAGTATGTCCCGGGGATGTCGATGACCGTGATGGTGGAGCCCATGAACTTGGCCTTCCCCTCGAAGAACTCGACTGTTGTTCCAGGGTAGTTGGAGCTGATGACGCCCACGCCTGTGAGCTTGCTGAAAACGACGCTCTTCCCCACGTTCGGATTTCCCGCCAGGGCAATCTCCATGCAAACCCTCCCTCAGGCCCTCACCATGTGCAGGACGCCGCCAATCTCCCTCGCGAGCGCGATCTTCGTCCCTTTGAGGGAGACGATGATCGGGCCACCCATGGGCACCTTCTTCTCGACCTTGACCTCGCTTCCTGGGACGAACCCCATCGCCAATATGCGGCAGAGCTCATCCTTGTCATTGGACGCCAGGTGTGACACCGTGCCGGTATCGCCTTCCCCCAGGTCGACCAGGCGGACCGTCTCGTTCGTGCACTTCTCGCACGCGATGCCGCGGTCGCACTTGGGTATGGACTTCCCGTGCGGGCATTCGGACGGGCGGTTCAGCATACGACACAGTTGTCGCTCTGCCTCGTCGGTCAGGACATGCTCCATCTTGCATGCCTGCATGTGCCTCGCCTTTCCCCTGATGCCGCACAGGTCGTTGAGGAAGCGTTCCAGGAGCCGGTGCTTCCTGGTCACCTGCCGTGCGATTTTGAGCCCTTTGGGGGTCAGGGTCGCTCCATGGTATTTCTCATGGTTCACATACCCCTGCTTCGCGAGCTTCTGCATCATCTCCGTCGCGGAGGCGGGCGCGACATCCATGGCCTTCGCGATGTCGGAGGTCTTGGCGACCCCGCCCTCCTCGGTGATGTTGTATATGATCTTGAGATACTGCTCGGCGATCTCGGTTACCATCGGAGAGGAGTTAGGCTAACCTAAATTATATACTTTGCCTCCACTGGGCGTCGGCCACTCGACAAGGAAAGGCCTCTTCACCTCTTGGAATCCAGGTATTTCTTGAAGGGGTAGGTCTTCAGCTTGATATCTCTCTCTCCCACAGGGGGATACTCCTCCTCGTACTCCTTCCGGGCAATCGACAGCGCCTTCTTCGTGAGCGCATCCGCCTTGACGCCATAGTTCTGGACTAGCCACGTCTCGAAATCCCACCTCACGGTCTCACCATCTCCCAGGAGGGTGGACCGAGGGAATAAGCCTGTCCCCTGAACCCGTCAGGCCTGCCCGACCAGGTCCATCATCTTCTTGTGTATTCTGGACATGGCGTGGGTCGCTGGACTGGCGACGTTCTTGCCCGCGGTCCTGCCCTGCGCCATAGTGTTGGCCAGCACCTCGTCGTACGGGATGCTGCCCAGTATGTGCGCCCCTTCCGCGGCGGCATGTTCCTCGATGCGCCTCGCGAGTTCCTCGTTCAGGTCGGCCTTGTTCGTGACGAGCCCGATGGGAAGGTTGAATCCCTTCGCAAGGTCCATGATCCTCTTCGCGTCGCTGAAGCCGGACTCCGTGGGCTCGGTGACTATTATTGCGAGCGAGCATCCCGAGAGGGATGATATCACCGGGCACCCGATCCCTGGCGGTCCGTCCACCAATATCGTCTCGGCGCCCTCCTCCTTGGCGGCCATCCTGGCCCTCTGCTTGACCATCGCGACGAGCTTCCCCGAGTTGTCCTCCCCGGGTTCGAGCAGCGCGTGGACCATCGTGCCGAAGACCGTCTTCGATATGAACCACTCGCCGACCTTCTTGTCGACCATCTTGATCGCCTTGCTCGGGCATATGCGGCTGCACAACGCGCACCCTTCACACGATCCCTGGTCTATCGCGACCTTCATGAGGCCGGGGTTGCCGACGCTCTTGATCGCGTTGAACCTGCAGACTGGGACGCACTTCCCGCAGTTGGTGCATTTCGAGCTGATTATAGTCGCCACCTTCATGCCTGCGAAGTCCTCCCGATGCAGTATCTTGGGCTTCAGGAGCAGGTGCAGGTTCGGGGCGTCGACGTCGCAGTCTGCGGTGACGGCATTCTCCACGACGGATGCGAGGTATCCGAGCAGAGTGGTCTTGCCCGTGCCACCCTTGCCGCTGACTATCACTATCTCTTTCATCTCCCCGCCTCCGAGAGCGCCCAGTCCCTGAGCTTCTTGAACGTGGTGATGAACCTCGCGTCTTCGGCGATCAAGTCTCCTCTGGAGTATGCCTCCGCGATTGACCTGTCTATCGGCAGTTTCCCGACGACAGGTATCTTGTGGGCGTCGCAGAACTGTTGGATGTCGGGGCCGGGCAGCCCATGCTTGTTGATGAAGACCGCCGCCGGGACCTTCAGTTTCCTGGTGACTTCCAGGGCGAGCTTGAGGTCGTGTAACCCGAAAGGTGTGGGCTCGGTGACAAGCACGCAGGCATCCGCACCCTTGATGCTCTCCACCGCGGTGCAAGCTGTCCCGGGCGGGCAGTCCATGATGGTGATTTCGCCGTCGGGTATGGCTGCCTTCACCTTCCTTATGAGCGGCGTGGCCGCCGCCTCCCCGACGATCAGCCTGCCATACATCAACTTGAGCAATCCTCCTTCGGTCCTTATGACCTCGCCCATGAAGTGGTTCACTTCCGTGATGGCATCCTCAGGACAGAGCATCGAACACGCGCCACAACCGTGACACAGCTCCTTGAAGACCATCACTTCCTTGGGCAGCACGGCTATCGCGTGGAATTCGCAGACCTTCCTGCAAGTGCCGCACAGGGTGCACTTCGATGCGTCCACCTGTGGCACCAGCCTGAAGACCTTCTCCGCGCGCTCCGACTTCGCCTTGGCGAAGATGTAGCAGTTCGGCTCCTCGACGTCAAGATCGACCAGGGTCGCATCCTTTGTGACCGAGGCCAGGTTCGTTGCGACAAGGGTCTTGCCTGTCCCACCTTTGCCGCTCGCTATCGCTATCTTCGTACGATCGCCCTCATGTGTTATGGTTCAGTGCTGATGTTGCTTGCAGGCGACGTCGTGCGATGCCGACAGCAGCTTTCCGTCGCGCCACATCTGCACTGCATCCTTGACCGTTCCATTGGCGCCAACGAACACCTCGAGGCCGAATGACTGCAGCATGTCTATCGCCTTCGGTCCCAGCCCAGAGCATATCAATATCTTCGCCCCGGTCTTCGCGATGTGTTCTGGCGGCAAGCCCCGTCCTCCCATGTGTTCGCTCGTGTTCGGCACGACCTGGACCTGGTTGTTGTCCATATCGATCACGGTGAACGTCGGCGCGCGGCCGAAGTGCTCACACACGAGGTCGTCGAACCCTCCCTTCTCCATCGTCGGTACACAGATCTTCATCCTGTCTTCACTCCTTCATCTTTCGATCCTGACTGTTCTCATTCCTTGTCCTTGAACCGCAGCCTCCAGCCGATTCTGACAATCTTGTCGGAACCGCAGCTGAAGCACTTGTCCGGCTTCTCCGGCAGGGCCATCTCCAGCCCGCACCCTTCGCACTTGAACCTGAGCAGCTTCAAGGTTGTCCCCCCGCATCCGCCCCGGTCCTGCCCTTCGCGTCCCTGATGGCATTCCTGAAGGCGATGACCGATAGGCTCGCACAGTGTATGTGCTCCTCTGGCAGCCCGCCCAGGGACGCGATCAGGTCCTCAGGGCTGATGGCCATCGCCTCCTCGGTCGTCTGTCCGGTCACGAGCTTCGTGAGCCGGCTTCCGCAGGCGATCGTGGCTCCGCAGCCGTCCGTGTAGAACGTGCACTGCGTCACCTTCCCCCCGTCGATCTTGACCCACATGTGCATCGTGTCCATGCATAGCCCGTCTGCGACCCCGGAGCCGTCCGCATCGTCCAACGGGCCGACGTTCGCGGGATCCCGGAACTCGGAGATCACCTCCTTGGTGTAGATCTTCGAGTCCTCCGCCTCCATGGCTGTCACGATGTTCTCGACCAGCCTGTCGAGCTCCGAGGGGCTGTCCTTGTCGCTCATCGTTCCGTCTACCTTCCCGTCGGGCCCTGGCCATGAGGTCCTTGTCCATGGTGTCCGGGCGAGGTCGAGGAAGCCGTCTCCCTCAGCTGGCCGTGCTTGTAGGCCTCCATGGCGGAACCGACCGTTCCAGTGCACCCGACGAACATCCTGACGCCTCCAGCTGCCAGGACCCTGAACGCGTTGGGCCCCAGATCGCCGGTGACGACGGCGTCGACGTGTAGGTCGAGGATCTGTTGCGCCGCCTGGATGCCCGCGCCGTTGCCCAGCGCCTGGCCGACGTTCCTGACCGCTCGGTGCCCTTCACTCCCTTCGAAGATGACGAAATACGAGCACCTGCCAAACCTGGGGTCGACCGGCGAACTGAGCGAATCGCCCGTCGAACTTACTGCCACGCGCTTTACCATACCTTCCGTGTTCTCTGCATTTGTAGTCATATGATCACTCACCGCACTGTGTGCCCTTCATCTGCGAGCCGCACTTCGGGCACTTCATCTTGCTGCACGGCACACCTCTGAGCGCATGGGGCACTTCGGCCCCGCATTTGGGACACACGCACTTCTTCGAGCCGAACTCGAGGTCGCTCTCTGCCTGGGTGACTTCCTTCTCAGCCATTTCGGCCTCCTCCTTGTCCTCTCCCTGGGGTCCGCATGCACCCTGCTCCGGCGCCTCTCCTACCCCTGTCGTCCGATGACCTGCGGATGTTCTTGCTGCCACAGGACGGGCATGAGGTGGGCCGTCCAGTACCGAACGGCTCGTCCCATTTCCGCCCGCACTCGAAGCACTCGAACTTCCTCGTCCCGGACATCATCTCATCAACCGCCTTTGCCCTCGACCGCCTCGATGATCTTCATCGTGATCTCGTCGAATGCCTTCGCGGCCTTGTCCGACCCCGAGGCGAACGGCTTGCCCGCGTCCCCGCTCTTGGCTATCTCCGGACTGAGCGGTAATTGCCCGAGGAGCGGGACCGAGAGGTCCTTCGTCGCCTTCGCAACGCCGCCGTCCTGGAACAGCTGGATCATCTTTCCACAATGCGGGCACTCGAGCCCGTACATGTTCTCCACGAGGCCTATGGGTTTGAGCCCGACGGCCTTCGCGAAGTTGATCGACTTCCTGACGCTCAGGAGCGCGACATCCTGTGGCGTCGTAACGATGATGGCGCCGTCGGGCGATGGTACGAGCTGGGCGGTGCTGAGTGGTTCATCCCCAGTGCCCGGTGGGAGATCCACCAACAGGTAGTCCAGCTCTCCCCACTCGACCTCCTCAAGGAACTGCTTGATCGCTCCCATCTTGACCGGCCCTCTCCAGATGACTGGGGAGTCCCGGTCACTCAACAGGAACGCTATTGACACGACCTTTATCGACGGAGGGACGAAGAACGGCACGATCTTGCCCTTGTCGTTCACGGTCAGCGGGAGGTTCGGGATACCCAACAGCTTCGGGACGCTCGGCCCGTGCATGTCCGCGTCCAGGAGCCCGACCTTCCTCCCCTTCTTGGCGAGGGCCGCGGCGAGGTTCACGGCCACAGTGGACTTGCCGACCCCGCCCTTGCCGCTCATGATGATGACCTTGTGCTTGACGTCCTTCAGATTCTCGGCCGCTGTCGATGTAGTGGCCGGCGCCTTGGAGGGCGCGTTCTGCTTTCCAGTGAATGCACTCATGCTATTGACACCATCCCTCGGATCAGCAGGTGAAGACTCTGTCCGCGTCCACGGCCTCCGCCGCGAAGTCCATGAGGTTGACGAACTCGACGCCGTCTATGAACTGGCTCTTATCGATCCCTCTGGATTCGAGACACGGTATGCAGACCTGTATCTTGCCACCGCTCTGGACGAACGCATCCATCATCTGCTTCACGGGCGCCATGCCCACGACGGGTTTGAGTTTCTCAGCGTAACCCTTCTGTGCGAGCTTGACTCCGTTCATGGTCAGGAACACCTTGGTCCTGATGCCCAGCGCCGTTGAAGCTCCTGCGCACGCGAATACCATTGTTGCCCTTTCCAAGTCTTCGTCCCCATGTGTGCCTATCACGAGGAACGACTTCTTCGAGTAATCCTTCTTCTTGACCATACTGATACCTCTCTACACTCCCTTGGCCTTCCGGGTTGAAGTCCGGTACGGCGAACACGTTAGCCGTGCGTGGCCTTTCCCTCCGGTGGAAGGCCGAACCGGTTCTTCAAATAGTACCCGCTGTAAATCGCCCCTGCAGGGTTGTGCGACAACACCCTATCCTTCACGATGAACGTCGTCACGGGCGCCTTCGAGTGCTTCGTGAACAACATGTCGTGGCCTACGCACAGGCCGACCAGGATGTTCATCTCGGTCTCGCACTCGGCGAGGCACATGGCCTGGCCGATCGGATCGCACACCGCTTCGTCACCGTCGTCCCCGTGCAGTTTGACGACCCCCAGCTCCTTCTTGTCTATTCCGCAGATCTTGCAGCACACGGAATGCACTTCGAATCCCTGCTTGGTGAGTATGTCCGCCACGGTCCTGGCTTCGGAGGACAGGCCGACACAGAAGGCGACTCCGAGCCTCTTCATGCCCATCTCCTTCGCGTACAGGATGAGCTCCTCCAGCCTGGTCTTCTTCATGTAGTGCTCGGCCTCGATCTTCCCCGAGACCCTCATCGACTTGAGCTCGTACCCTTCGTACGCCTTCCTCGCGCTGTCTGCGAGGCCGAAACAGTCCTTGCCCTCATAGCATTCCTTGTTCGCACAGTGTGCGCAATCCGCCTTCATCGAGTTCCACCATCGCTTCGAATATCCTTGTCGCCCTGATGGCGCAGCGTCAGCATATCTCGCCTATGTGGCTCGCCACCAACTTCCTCTGGGCCCTCCTCAACATGACGTCGAGGGTGGCCTTCGATATCTCCAGCCTCTTGGCCAGTTTGTCAAGCGTGACCTTCCTCGGTATCTCGAAGTAACCGAGTTCGTAAGCCATCTGGAGCACCTTCTCCTGGGCCAACGTGAGTTCTGAGGCGGTCCTCAGGACGGATATCTTCTCCACCTCGACCGTGCACCCGAGCTCCTTGACCTTCTCGACGAGGTTCCTGAGGGAGGCCGCGTTCGGGGCGATGACGTTCCATTGCATCATGCCGCCGTCACGGTTTGACGCGGAGTCCATGAAGCATCCCGAATCCGCCATGAGCCTGCAGGCAGCGCACTGCTGCAGCTCGACCGTGCCTATGTGTCTGCCGGGCCCCGCGGCCGTGAGCTGGACCGTGCAGTTCGGCTCCACCTCTCGTATCCTGTCGACCAGCTCCTCCTGCGACAGGCCCGGGTCCGTGTCTATCTGCAGGAGGCTCTGCCCGCCGTTGCCGTTCTTGGGCACGCACTTGAGTATCTTGACAGACAGGTCGCAGCTGCTCGCCAGGCAGCCGATCCAGTTCCCAGGTATCCTTACAAGGAGCGATGCGAACCTCACTTGGGACCACCTGCCTTGCATGCTGCCGCGACTGCGGAAGGTCCTTGGGCGTGAGGGGAATGATGAGCTATCTTGAGCGCCACGCCCTCTGTGAGGGCCTTGGCGACCTTGGACCTGGCGCCTGAAAGGATACGGTTGAACGTGGGTTGCGAAACATCCATCTTCTTCGCCGCATCCGCCTGCGAGAGGTTCTCTACGTCCGAGAGCCTCATGGCCTCGAGCTCGTCCAGCTCCATCTCTATGCTGGACAGTTCGCTCATGGGGATGCCCTGCGGCTTGAAGACCTTGTAGTTCGGGTCGAAGCAGACCCTCCGGCACCTCTTCGGTCGGGGCACAATAACGGATTATAATTCATAACTATTTAACCCTTCGCCCGTGCTCCGTTCTTGTGCCTGGGACGTCCGATGGATTGATGTATGTCCAGTGCTTTTCCTTGACTGGTCGAGTAGATCAGGAGGTTCCCGGTTATGATGTCCGACAGAGTTCTAGCAGTTGTGCCGGGAACCCAGTAGCGTCGTGTCGGGTTCTCGGGCTGTCGTGGGCTTGTTCTGCGAACGCCATACATCCAGAGGAATGGAATCCGAGAATGCCAAACGATGCATATCTAGACGCCAGCGTGCACTGGCGCATCAGGTCCGGGACGCTCGACCTCCACGAGGCGGGCTACCGGTCGACAGCAGACGCAATACTCTCGTCAGGGCTCGCCACCGAGGTGGTGGGCCTGATCAGTGCGGGCAAGGAAGCCGACGTGTACCTCGCGAGCTACAATGGCTCCCCGATAGCTGTCAAGTGCTACAGGCTCTACAGGACCTCCCACAAGGGAGGAGGGCCGATAAAGCTCGACTCTATGGGGTGGAAGGCGGCCAAGGAGTACGAGATGACCTTCCAGGCGTGGAAGGGCGGGGCGAAGGTCCCCGCTCCCGCGCGCAGGGTGGAGAACATGTTCAGCATGCGCTATCTCGGGGACGAGACGGGCCCGGCCCCAAGGCTCAGCGATGTCAGCCTGGAGGATCCCGAGGAGTTCCTGAAGATGGTCATGTCCGGGATCGCCGCATTGGCCAAGTCGGGCGTGGTCCACACAGACCTCAGTCCGTACAACATACTGGTCCACTCAGGCGACCCGTGGTTCATAGACCTCTCCGAGGCGTTGCGCGTGGACCGCACGGGCGGTGCCCCGTGGGTCACGCTCACGCGCGCCACCGAAGCGTTGAACAGCGGCGTGTCCGCGGTTGGGAAATACTTCAGGAAGTACGGGGTCGAGGTCGAGTGCGAGGAGTTCATCCGAGGCTTGGTGGACTCGATGGACAGGTTCGGAGTCATGAGGTGAGAGTCGGCCGCGGACGGCACTGGTGCGAGTGCAGTAGCGGAAGCTCTGCGAGTGAAGATAGAGGACGTTGAGTGGGCCCAACCGGATTTGAACCGGTGATCTACGCCGTGTAAGGGCGTTGTCATAACCGCTAGACCATGGGCCCATGTGGCCGTGCGACGAACGTGCTACCCCGACATAAAACATTCTCAGGCCTTGGACATCTTCCCCTGGTCGAATCCGAGCGCGAACGCCCTGAGGTTCTCGTCCACGTTACGCCGTATGTTGGCCTTGACCGCCTCCTCGAAGTGGCCCCTGTCCAGACCCGTCGTCCCGGAACCAGCGAGAGCACCGACCATGACGATGTTCGAGGACATCCGTGCGCCGGCCTGGCCCGCGATGCCCACAGCATCCACCATCACGACGCTCCTGGCGACCCGGGACATCCTGTCGACGACAGCTTGCTGAGACGGGTACATCATCTTCTGCGTGGACACGCTCAGGGGCACGATTCTCTCCGTCGAGCTGAGCACGACGGTCTCCTTCGATGCTTTGCACTCCGCCCTGAGCGTCTCGAGCAGCTCGAGCGACAGTATGACATCCGCCGCCATGTCGGGTATCAGAGGTCCGGCCCTGTCCCCGATACGGGCGGTGCACACGACGGAGCCGCCCCTCTGTGCCATCCCGTGAGTCTCGCTGAGTATGACCTTCTCGCCCGCCAGCAGCGCGGCGTCGCCTATGATCTTGGATGCCGTGATTATCCCCTGACCGCCGACTCCGACAAGGTATATGTCGACCATCACGGCGCCTCCTTGATGGCCTTGTACGGACAGACCTGGGCGCAGACACCGCAGCCTGCGCACAGTGTCTCG
>JBFYNF010000128.1:0-40893 GCA_041304525.1 Thermoplasmata archaeon
CCTCCGACCTGAGGCGCGTCCATGATCTCCGGCTTGCCGGTGGTCGCCGATACCGGGAACCCACCGCCAATACCCTTTCCGCTGACCAACATGTCAGGCTCGACTCCTGGCCAGTGCTCGACGCACCACATCCTGCCGGTCCTGCCGGCGCCGGTCTGTATCTCGTCGTCGATGTACACGGCCCCGTGCTTCTTGCATATCTTGGTGATCTTCGCATAGAATTCCTTCGGCGGGACGATGAAGCCACCCTCGCCCGCGATCGGCTCACCTATGAGACACGCGACCTTTCCCTGGAACTGCGGCTTTGACCATGTCTCGTCGATCTTGTCGGCGCACGCGACGCCGCAGGACGGGTAGGTCATGTTCAGAGGGCACCGGTAGCAGTACGCGAACTCGACCTTGTATGTCTCCGGGAGCGGCCCGAATCCGGCCTTGTACGGCATCTCCTTGGACGTGAGGGCCATGGCCATCATCGTCCTGCCATGGAAGGCATGGACGAACGAGAAGGCTGCTGGCCTCTTGGTGTAGTGCCTCGAGATCTTGACCGAGTTCTCGACCGCCTCCGCGCCCGAGTTGTACAGGACCGACTTGGACAGGCCCTTGCCAGGGGCCGTCTCAGCCAGCTTCTGGGCCAGTCGGAGGTAGCTCTCATAAGGAGTGACCTGAAAACACAGGTGGAGGAACTTGTCCGCCTGGGCCTTGACGGCGTCGACGACCTCCGGGGGCCTGTTGCCCACGTTGTTGACGCCTATCCCGCTCCCCATGTCGATGAACACATTGCCATCGACATCGTACAGGAGCGAGCCCTCGGCCTTACTCATGTACACTGGGGCGACAATGCCCACCCCCCTCGACAGGTACTTCTCCCTCATCTTGCCGAGTTCCACGGACTTGGGCCCGGGGACCTCGGTCTTGATTGAAGCTTTTTGCGCAACCATCGAAACACCTCGAAGTTCATGCGATTAAACATCGCTTCTGTTGCGGATAGTTGAAACAATAGATATTACTTTAGTGTTAGCTTCAAGAACCCTATCCGGACGACTATCGGCCGGCACCGCCGTGGTCCGTACGCCTCACCGCTCTGCGCCTGCAGCCGCATTGAGGACGTCAGAAACGGCTTCCGTTCCGGAGGAGGACGGGGAATCCGAAGACGGACGTCGCTCGTCGGCCATCTCGCTCATCCTCAGCCCGAGGAACAGGCCAGCGACCGTGAGTGGGGCGAGGCTGCTCTTCACCGCAATCAGCAGGAAGGTCACGACGACAAGCATCACCCTGTCGTTCATGTTCCGGCACCAGAAGCCGACAACCACCGCCGCCGCGGTCAAGCCCGCACCTATGAGGGCGAAGTACGGGTTCTCCAACGCGATCTCACTGAGCAATGTGCCCCCTGAGGACGTGCCCACGCGCGAAGCCTCACTCGTGTGGAAGAACACAGCTGCATCCAGAACGCTGGATATCCCGAAAGGCATCATCACGAGCAGCGCAAAGACGCCTGAGACGCCAGCTGCGAGGACTACTCCGGCCAGCTTGCGCCAGTCCCTGGCGGCGGCGGAAGACTGGATGAAGTACAGGAGCATGACAAGGAACGGGATGGCGGCGTAGATCTTGGTGAGGACGGCGAGGCCCATTATGATGAGGGAGATTGCCTCGGCGAAGCCCTTCACCTTCCGAAGGGCGTAAACGGAGCAAGTCATGAACAACAGAGTGAGAGACGCGTTGTCCATCGAGTAGAACAGCATCACCGTGCCAGCCAGTGGGATGAAAGGGAGCCATGGCGCGCTGGTAAGGTCCCTCAACATAAGCATGGCCACCCCCGCGAAGACCATGTTTGCGACCACGAACCAAATGGGGGCGTCGAGGAAGCCGATGGCGGATTCCACACCAATGTAGACGAGCAGGTCAAGAGGCATGTAGTTGTATGGACCGAGCGTCCAGTCAACCCCCACGAAGTACTTGCCCTTGAACCTGGGCACGACGTAATCCTCGTAGGGGTTGATGCCGTAGTCCGCGTTGACGACCGCGGCCTCGACGGCGTCGTCGATGTCGTGCATGTCCTCGAAGCTGTCGAAATTCAGGACGTACCAGATTGCGAAGACGACGAAGATGGCCCAGAGACACAGCGTTATCGCCGGGCTCAAGCGCTTGAGGTACGCGATGACGCGCCCCATCCCCTTGGCCCGGAGGGTGAACACCCAGAGGAGGATGATTCCGCCCAGTATGCCGTTGTAGAAGATATCTATCAAGCGTCACACCCGCCAGTGCGTCCTCCCCAGCGACGGCCGCGGCACATGATCCGCAGCGACCTGGTCGCCTCTCCGCGGACTTTAGCATCCCAAGTGCCCTATAATACACTTCCTCAAAGGGATGGGAGACGGGCTCAGTAGTATCCCTCGACCCTGTTGTTGTTGGGGGACTGTCCCTTGCTCTGCCGAGCCGCATCTTTGTGTAGCACCTTGAGTTGCGCCTCGAGCCGCTCGGCCTCCTTGCACAGCGGTTCCACGTTGAGATTCATGTGCAGGACCATCTGGTCGATGGCCACTAAGATCAGCGCGGCTGCCCTAGCGTCCGCCACGTCTGGCCTCGCCTCCGCGAGCAGGGTGATCACGTCGACCTGTCGCCTCTTACCCTCGTTCAGGAGGACGCCAGCTGTCCCGGATATGACTCCCTCCAGGAAGGGCTCTGCATCCGCCTCCTTCAGGAGTTCCTGGGCTGTGTCCGTGCTCCCTATGCCGTACACGGCGACCTCGCCGATCGTAGCCTCTGGCACATCCTCCTCGTCCTCGTTCCTCTCGACGATGAGTCCTCCAGCGGAGATGACCAGCCTGCACTTCTGGGCGATTGCGAAATCTATGATGGCCGTCCCGAGAGGCCGGAGGAGCTGCGCCGATGGCTGTATCTCCGTCGAGAACACAACGATCTGCTGCTCCCCATCCTTCAGCCGCGGGCGCGCATAGACGCGCGCTGGCCCGAGCGGCTCCGAGTCCCTAATCAGGGACACGGTCGGGAAAAGGTCTGAGTCCATGACTGCGATATACTCCATCTTCAGGAGAGCGATCAGGTAGTTGGCTACGATCGAGCTCACGAGGCCAACGCTCGGGAACCCGTCTATGACCACCGCGTTCCGGAGGTCGGTCTTCTTCAGCTCGACTATCTCGATTTCGGCCATCCGCCCCCTTGAGGGAGGTGCATCGCTTTTAACTTAACTCCGGTGCCAGGGTGAGGACGACGCGTGTCCGGAAGGGTATTCGGGGAGTAGCCAAGCTTTAATAAAGTGGCGCCTCATCTACACCGCGGCCAGCGTGGGCCGGTGGCTTAGTCAGGATATAGCACTGGCCTTCTAATCCGCCCCTCCGGGGCGGTGAGGCAAGCCAGTGGTCTCGGGTTCGAAAGGCGTCCGAAACGCCCGAAAGTCCCGACCGGCCCGCCTGGGCCTCCAAAAGACATATAAAAGGGGGGCGTTGTACGCCCAAAAGACGCTATAGGGAGTCTGACTCATGAAGAGGAGCTCACGTGCCTGGAAGAAGCGCGGCAAACAGAGATGGAAGTGGCGCAAGAAGAAGATGAGGAGACGGAAGAGAGCTCAGAAGCTGAGGAAGAAGTAGGCTCACCCGCGTCCAAACACTGGGGGTATGGGGTAGCCTGGTATCCTTACGGGCTCCAGTTATGGGAATGATTTCCGTTGGGTTTGCTGACCAGTGATGAATAACTGGAGCGATGACCCATAGTCCGTACAACGCGCGGAGTCGCTCTCCGCGTGGAGGAAACCCGTCGATGGGGGTTCAAATCCCTCTGCCCCCACTCAACGTCACGTCAGTCAATCGACTAGGGTATGCGTGTTCTTCCCGGAGCCACCTAATTCGATCCGACTATCGAGTCTGAGTCCAATTCATGGACTTCGTGTTCAATTCCGGAAAATCATATATACCGTTACGCAAATTCATTTATGATGCCTAGCCTAGCTCAAACGCTCTCGCATCTAGTACTAGGACAGAGAGGTGGAGAGAACAGAATCCTGATAATCGAGTTGCTGAAGCAACGTCCGTACAACGTCAACCAGTTGGCGGAATGCCTGCAACTGAATTATCGGACGGTCAAGCACCACATAGACGTCCTACGTGAAAACGACTTGCTGACCCCGTCCTCTTCTCCGGGTTACGGAGAGGTCTACTTCTTATCACCTGAATTGGAGCAGAATTATGAGGTTTTCAGAAACATCGCCGGCAAACTCAAGAATCAATCGTCTCACTATGTGCTGTCTCAGAACTTCATCGAACAGACGCACGACGCTGTCATGATATCCGACGCAGGCGGGCAGGTCATATTCTGGAACAGGAGTGCTGAGAGACTGCTCGGATACTCTGAGAAAGAGGTCCTTGGACACCCAATGTCGTTCTTCGACAATCCCGAGTTCCTCACGCGCGCCTTCAAAGAAGTAGCTGAGAAGAACGAGGCGAGGGTGCAAGAAGTAATAGGGAAGGACAATTCGGGAAAGCTACTCGAACTTGAGATCAGCATCGGTGGCATAACCAACGACGAGGGGCAGATAGTCGCATACTCCATCCTGGCGAGGGACATCGGAGTCAGAAAACGGAACGAGGAACGTCTGAGATACTTGAGTGTGCTCCTCGCAGCCATAAACGACGCGAATCAGCTGATAAACAGAGTGCCGGACATTGACGACCTCATGCAGAAGGTGGCTGACCGGATCAACGACACTCAGCTGTTCGTAGACGTTTCCATTGGCCTGCAACGTGATCCGGACAGCAACAGTATCGTCCTTGTCGGGCATTGCGGAATGCATAGAACCGAACATTGGAAGGTAACACCTGAGGGGAGTGGGGAAGGCCCCAACTGCGTGAAATCGGCCGCAAGATCGATGAAGACCATAATCATCAACGGAGCCAGAGAAGAATGTGCGGGATGTCCCCTCAATTGTGAAGGGCACTCGAGCGTTGTAATCCCGATGGAGTATCGAGGCGGCCTGATAGGGATCTTCAGCGTTTGTTTCACTCCGGGCCATGTGATCTACAGAGAGGAACTCAGCCTCCTTGAGGAAGTCGTGAGGGACCTCGCTCTTGCCAGAGTCAAGATGTTGGCAGGGGATCTATTGGTGGCGAGCGAAGACCGGCTTTCATCTGCTCTATCCGCTGCAAGGAGCGGCGCCTGGGATTGGAATCTCGAGACGGGTGTGCTGACATGGTCTGGCGGCTTGGAGCGGATCTTCGGCTTTGGCCAAGGCGAGACTGAACTCACCCATGGTGCGCTTCTCGAGAGGGTCCACATCGATGACCGTCACAAGGTCGCCGATTCGGTGGATGCATGCCTGAACGGCAGGAAGGAATACGACATCGAATATCGCATAGTATGGCCAGATACCTCGGTCCATTGGATACGCGAGGCCGGGGACATCTTGCTGGACCACGACAAAGAACCCATCCGCATGTTGGCGGTTGTCAGCGATATCTCAAAGAGGAAAGCGCTGGAGAAAGAGCTGCAGAAGGCGCTCGAGAAGGCGCAAGCGCGTGAATTCGGCGCCGGGAACTGCTGACGGGATTTGCACGTAATCCTGCACTGAATTGCAGGTGACTTTGAAACAGCGCTATGATGACCGATGCACATTCTCGCAGGCAAGCAAACCATCCGGGTGATCCCCAGATTGGTGCTTGTTGAGGATGACGACATGGTTGGAGATAAGTCAGTTGCACGTTATGGAAGATCGACACTTGCCGTTGGGCCAAGGCTTGGAAAGAGAGCGGATTGTACTCGACGCTGGTCTGCGACGCTAATCTCAATAATGATTGTCGTCCCGATGATTGTTGTTCTCGGCTTCTATGCGACGAACCCCGTCCAGGCAGCTGGCCCAGCGTCAGTAGACCTTGGATCGGCTGGCGATTTCGTGATTCTGGCAAAAACAGGGATCTCAAACACGGGAACCACCCAAATCTATGGTGATATTGGAATCAGTCCAGAGGCTGCAATATCCATAACTGGATTTGACCTGATAATGGATGCTTCGGGTACGTTTTCGACATCAGCTTTGATTACAGGAAATGTGTATGCTGCTGATTATACTGACCCAACTCCGGCTAAAATGACTGCGGCTGTTAGCGACATGGAGCTCGCGTACACCGACGCAGCTGGACGGCTAAATCCTGATGAGACTGAACTGGGTGCCGGAGATATCACTGGGCTGACCATCGCCCCCGGCCTCTATAAATGGGGTACAGGGGTCCTGGTGTCTGCCGCTGGTGTCACCATCTCGGGCACCGCAAGCGACGTCTGGATCTTCCAGATTGCGGCAGATTTGGAATTAGCTAGCGGTGCTGCGGTTACTCTGAGCGGCGGCGCACTAGCTTCCAACATCTTCTGGCAGGTCGGCGGCCAAGTTACCATTGGAACGACAGTCGCCATGAAGGGAATCATATTGTGTCAAACGTTGATTGCGATGAATACCGGTGCATCGCTGGAGGGCAGGGCGTTGGCACAGACCGCGGTTACACTGGACGCCAATATCGTCTATGCGCCGGACACTGTGATACCGGAATTCTCGTACATTCTCGTCCCCCTGATCGGAATGATGCTTGTCGTTGCGATGGTACACAGAGTCAGGAAGCAGAGGACATAAGTCCTCTGATCCGCCCTCTTTTTTCCTTTTTCATCTACAGACCAGTCTGAGATCGCTCTCCCATTCATTGGAGCATATGCAGAACACCAAGTGAGGGAAGCAAACATCCCAACCAATGTCAGAACGACGGCAGACTGCGAGTAGATCCTGGGAATGGAATCCACCCAAGAACGGATACGACAAGGAAGATAATCGCACAGACGTGGCCATGTGATTCACGAAGAGGAAACCAGCCGTATTAGGAACCTGCAAGTGATTCCGCGTCCATCGTGGTCAGAATGCCGGCAGAGGGTTCATTGACTGAAACTCGAGTCTTTCTCAACTCTCCTGAAATGAGGTTGAAGTACGTCCATCGCCCACATCATCAGAATGCGTGTGGAATCACCCCACAGGGTCCTGGCTGTGTCCTGCGTCGAGCTTTCTTGATTTCCTCTGGCGGTGGCGATTTCGATAGATAATCACTTGCTGAGAGAACAACCATACTCTGAGGGCTGTCAATCGAATTTGCGTCAAATCCTGACATAAAATATCGGTGATGTTGAAATAACGGCATAGCGACCGCTCGCACATAACCAGGCTATGAACGCTAGTAAGCCGATGCGACATGGAACGGCGCAGTCACATTGGACAGCGTCAGAGTTTAGGGGCTGTGTGAAATGGCAATAACCGTGCAATGGTCTCACATCGGGGTAGGTTCGATAATCGCATTCTTGCTGGGCTGGCTCATATTTGGCCTTCTTGGTGCGGTAATATTGGCCATCATAGTCCTGGTGCTGATGGGAGTCATAAGGATCAGATAGAATCGATAAGAAATCGGAGGTGACACGAAATGGCGAAGAAAAGCAGAGGCGGAAGAATGACTGCAGCGAAGGGTCGTGCGGCGAAATCCGCTGGCGGACGCGGTCCTGTAAAAGGACGTAAGGTCGGCAAGAAGATCATGAAGACCTGAGAGTTGATGGAAACATGGATGTATCTCTTTGGGATGCGTTGATCTTCTTTCTCTTCGGGCTGATCGTCTCGACCATAATCATATACGTGGTCACGAAGCTGCTTGGAGAGAAAGAAGGAGTGGGGACGGCCATACTGACCGCCCTAGTCGGGGCTGTCATCTACGCCTTGGTATACTACTTACTCGGCGAAGGGCTCCTAGCGGCATTGATAGCCGGATTCGTCTGGCTGCTGGCCCTGGGAGGCCTCTACAGCATGGGCTGGTGGAGGTCACTCGGTGTAGCAATCATCGTGTGGATCGTCGCCTTCCTTGTGGGCTTCGTATTGCCTACGGTAGTGGGCCCTCTGTAAGATCAGATGATTGGGATTCCGACAAAACCTCAGAAAACTCTCCTTCCATTTTCGCAGATATGGCACCAATCTGGAAGCACCTGCGGATGGAAGGGCGGATGAAGATCCGATACGAAACTACGCTCAGGGTTCGTATGTTCCGGGGGGACACCTTGGGAGGACAGACATACCTCTAGACAGAGGTTCGAAGGAGATGAAGAACATGTTAGACATGAAGATAAAGACGACTTTCGCGATGACTGCGATGCTCATGATGGTCATGGGCATGCTCGCGGTGCCTGCACAGGTGTCCGCAGAGGCGGTCGCATTGAATGAACAGATTGAAACGGAGGAGGGTGCCACCGACGTCTTGGGCGGGGGGAACCACTACTTCGTCAAGTTCGGCACTGACGCCGCTTTCGGCATCGTGTGGGGGACTGAGGCTGAGGAGAACGCTGTGTACTTCGTAGCCGTGAAGGCACGATACCTCGGGCTCGCTCAGGTCTACAACAACGATGGCGAGATGATCGAAGAGAACCACGCCGTCAAGATATACACCATGTACGCGGTGAAGCTCGACTCGATGCTGGAGTTCAACGACTCTGATGAGGACGGGCTACTGACCTACACAAGGAGCTACGACGGCGATGCGTTCAATGACTACACCTACGATGAAACAGTGTACAAGAAGGTCGACCTGACCGCCGCCTGGGACGCGTCCGAGGTCATCGAGACCGATGACGGGGACAGCATGGCCTGGGATTTCAGTCTTACGGCAACTGACCTACCCTATGAACTCGTGGACGAGTCAGCCGACCCTGTTGTCGGCGACAACGTGCTCAACGAGCTCACGCTGACG
This sequence comes from Thermoplasmata archaeon, assembly GCA_041304525.1. Lineage (GTDB taxonomy): Archaea > Thermoplasmatota > Thermoplasmata > UBA10834 > UBA10834 > UBA9653. The sequence goes on from JBFYNF010000128.1 coordinate 8,763, forward strand.
TTCCACATGACCGCGGACCTGGCGCAGTACGACAACGTTTCCCTCCCTCAGTGGAGGGTGACTGTCACAGAGGGCCCACTCGGCAAGATGGTGTTCAAGAACGCCGACAGGCTGGAGCCACTGCAGGCCGAGGGCAAGATCATGAAGTACGATGTCAAGTGGGACCAGGAGATAAATGGCTGGGACTATGACCCAAACAACACCAACCCAGCCGTGCTCATAGAGTTCCACAGCATCGTGGGCAACTTCATCTCCCCGCTCATGGCGACCTGGATGGAGATGAACACCCTGAGATACATGAACGAGGCTGGCGTCATGAACTGCGAATCGACGGAAGGGGACCTTGATGTCAACGAGTCCACCGGCGACATGACGGAACCCATGGCGCTCACCCAGACCAGACTGACCTTCGGATCCGAATGGACGAACATCGGGGGCCTCACATGGGTCGACGACGTGACCGTTGATGGCGAGCCTGAGCAGGTCAGGGTCCAGATCATGGCCGGGCACAGGGTCTCCACGCAGGCAATGGTCGCGGGCGAATGGGAGACATTCGAGGGATTCGTTGCTCTCGGAGCGATGGTGTTCCCAGGCGGGAACAGTATCTCGCACGACCCGGTCTTCTCGTCCGAGGCACTTATAGATGTCTCGACGGGAGATAAGAACAACCTGTCAGTGCTCATACTGCTGGTCATGGTTGTGGTCATAGTGGTGGTCGTGATTGCGATCGCTGCCGTGATGATCACCAGGAAGAAGACCGACAAGTGAGACCAGACACCCCGCGATTGGGGGGTGCTCCCAGCCTGGTGACTGGCTCAAGCACTGCATCGAGAGGCTGGCACAAGGCGGGGCTGAGGAAAACCTTTGACAAACTCCTTCAAGACATATTCACGGAGAGGCAAACCAGATGATAACGTGCGAGGGACCCGGCCTTCTGTCAAGGACCTGGCTTGGACGGGGGTTGGAGACTGCAATTGCACGCATTCGATGGAGAGGCACCGTCGTCAATCATCACGTGGTTCGCTAAACAGGACCGGGACAAATGAGGACTTGCTCCATGGCAAACAAGATTCTGCAGCCAATTGGCAGGTTCTGGCAGGAGCGCGGCAAGCTTCGGCTGACACTCGCGATACTCTTGCTGGGATTCGTAATCGACGGGACCGTCGAATCATACAACTACATCAACCACGGCTATCCGTTGCCTTTCGCGTCCTCCGTTTTCGTCATAGGCCCATTCATTACACTGACGGGACTCGTCATCCTCTGGGTTGGCCGTTCCGAATGGGATGGCCGCCTCAGTCAGCGGTTCAAGCTCGCCGAGAGGACTTTTGCCCTCAACATCGCAGCCATCATGCTAGCAGTCATCATCGTGTTCTGGTATGGCACGAGACCGACCACATCGATCCCTTCATGGGCGGAATGGGGATTCGGAGCTGCAATCACTGCCGCAATCGTCCTCAACTTCGTAATCTATGTTCTGATTGCCTTCGACCTGACCGGGGCGTTCGGCAAAGCCCTCCTCCTCATCGCCCTCGGTTGGGCCAGCGTTGTCACCATCTGGCTCGGACAAGTCCTCTCCGGCGAGTTGGGGGCAATCGCCCTAGCCATCCAAGACCGCACATTCGACTTCAGGCCGATTAGCGCATCGGTTTCCGTCATCGAATCCTATTTCGCAGTGGCTTACTCCCTGTTGACGATTGCATACCTGGACTCGTTCCACAGGTCACGCGCAGTGGCCAGAAAGGCGTCCTCGGTTTCCGCTGCGCCACCGGCACAATAGTCTTCACAGGATGTGCGGAGTATTCATCCAAATGGAACCCGGAGTCGGATTTGGCAAGAGTCCATAGGCATGACAACATCCGAGAACCCTGAGGAGAGAACGTGCTGGGGCCGTCCGTTCTGATCCGGTTTCCTGCAATCCACGTGAATTGGCGAACGAGGGCGATGATGAGGGAAAGGGCCGTTCGCTGGGAAGTCCGCTTAATCATCTCAGACGCCCGAAACACTGGCTCGGCAGCGGTTCATATCCCTCTGCCCCCACTCCTAGGCATAGCCAGTGTAGTCTGGAGTCTGAGAAATCAAGGGTTTTTCTGTACCGGGGGCGCCTGGCATGGCGCCGTCCAAGGCCCTCGAGATCCATGCAAAGAAGATTCGTAGCGTCTATTAACCTACCTGTCCAGAAGATCTACGACACTCGCGAATTCATTGCTGCCGATCCCGATATGATAAGCAGCCCGAGTCACAACGTCTTCTGTCATGGCCCTACGAGCCTTCGTGCAATCATCAGGACACTCCTTTCTCACCTTTGTGATTATGGACGAGTAGTCCTCCAATGAATGCCATATGATTGAGTAAATGTCGCAGGCGTCTTTCCAAAGCTTGTCATCTCGTTGCCGTTTGGGAATGGATTTCAATTTGGTTGCGAGCAGAGATGACGGAGCAGGGATGTAGACTTCAAAATCCCCCAATGACTGCTTCACGGTATCTCCATCTTCGAACATCCGAGCAGCCATGGGCTCATCGAGCGGATCGCATCTGAAGACCTGTTTGTGTTGCGGATGTACGTTGTCCACCATCAAATCGACGTACAGATAGGCAATCTCGTGGAGCGGGCATCTCTTCGCTGCTTCCTCGGTCAGGACCGTCCCGTCCACTCTGCGAATCATCTTGCAGAACCGGTAAGAGCCATGAGGTGTGTAACCAGCCCGTTTCACGACACTCAAAGCCTGGGCGAACGTGCTAGTACGGAGAGCCTCTACAGTCTGCCCGGGGTCAACATGAAAGCATATGTCGATGTCCCGGGAACCGAGATACGACGACCCGTGCATCTTGCTGAATGACTCATTGACGGTGAGGTAAACGGCCCATCCGCCCATAAGGAGAAACGGCTCTGGCAGTAATCTCGCCAACACTCCAAGAGCATTCAGCGCCACATCCGTTTCCTGCGAATCATAGAGTGGCACGGTCATATGTATGACCTCGAGACCAAGAGATCAGCTGCCTCTGCGCACTCGGCTCCAGTACGATAGAGGTCGACAATCAGCTGTTGCGTGGATACAAGAGGATAACCGCCCACATTCTGTCTTTCGAAGAACACATGGTCATCGGCCAATAGAACCTGGATGTTTCCCTTCCCCACGTATCCGTGCTTCGTGAGAAGCTTGTGCCATTTGACTCCATCATCCATCCTGATGTAGAATTCGCGGAACCTGGGAAACAGGTACTGACCGAGATGGTTTTCCGCGAAGTAGCCAGTGAACGCATGATCGAGCTCCGATCCTGCGATGACATCATCTGGTTCCTGGATATTGTATTCCCTGAATTGTCTGAGGTCCCGTCTGTCTGCCCATTTCAAGAACAGTTCTCGGGGCTTGACCACCTTCGTCCCGACAATCACACCGTCAAGCTCCAGGCTTTCCAGGACACGATAGGCCCATCCATAGCTGACATCGGCGTCCTTGGCGATACGGTACCAGGTCTGACCCGTCCCATGTCTGCTCAACAGTGTTCGATAGATGCGCTCGACCTTGTTGCCTTTCTGAATGTGACGTGAGAACTCATCTTCGTTTGGTCGAGATGTCACAATATATCTCATTGTGCCATCATTATTAATAATTATCGGATACGTTCCATCTCACATGCGAGGTATATAGCTATCGGATATATGCCTACCACTGGATGGTCGCCCCTCTGGGGAAGGGATGCAACAGTTTGTGGCAATCAGCCCACGGGAATTGATCGATGTTGCTGATTGCAGAACGGGAAGGGATACGAGCAGGAATGGTCAGGAGACCATCCAGTCAAATTCGACAAGGAGCAAATTCCAGCCGGTGGTCAGATTGCCCGACAGCTCGTACCTCAAGAAGTCGGCTCCAACACTCCCGTAGACGTGGTGGTAGATGTACGAGAGGCTCAGACTGGCGTTTGCGCCCTCAGAGGAAACGAACGCATCGGATCCTAGGAGATTGTACCCGGAATCGAGCATACTCAGGTTCGAGTAGTGATCACTGGTGGACTGGGCGGATGACCTGTACGTGAAGTTGTATGTCCACGTGATGATGGCAGAACCCGACCCTTCGATCTCTAGACCCTCGCCATATGGTGTGGTCGCCTCGGAAACTAACACGTCACCCAGAACCACGACCGAAGGAAGCACGTCGGGACAGGCTGTACCGAGACAATCGGCAGGGAGGGGGCAGATGACGATGAACTCACCGGATGCAGCAGGGTCGATGACTACTCTATATTCGTAACTGACGAACCGTTCCCTGAACGGAGAATAGGGCATGTAGAGCAGGGCCAACGATATAGCCGCAACGAGCATCAATGCAACCACAGCCACGTAGATACGATATCGAGCAGCCCTCGGATGTTTGTGAACAGGGGGTTGCTCTTGGCCATCCACTCCCATGACGGACCTCCAACGATCAAACCCCCGTTAAGGCTATAGATAAGTTGCGATGACATGTCGGTGCTCAATTGCTCCCGAGACCTCACATGATTTGACCCAGTACGAAATCGCGCTTGACTGCCGCGGACTGCCGACGCATCGCATCGTTTCTTAGCCTGGCACGACCGTATGTGGGAGTGCTAGCTACATCCAGCCATTATCGGAGGGGCGTTCAAGATATGCACGTCGAGACGTCGAAGGCCGGACCTGACGACCTCGAGAGGCTCATCGACATCTTCTCAGATCCGGACCTGAAGACGAGCAGCGAGGAGGCCCAGTGGTTCGTCAGATGCTACCTCGAGTATCACCACGTCATCGTCGGGAGGGTGGACGGCGAGATCCAGGGGGCGTGCTTCTGGAGGGTAGAGGGTGAGAGGTACTGCGGACTGGGATGGATCGAGAACATATGGGTAGAGGAACGATACCGCAGGCTCGGTCTCGCTGAGAAACTCCTCAGAAGATGTGCAGAGGATATCAGGACATTCTACGAGGAAAACGGCTTCAAGGCCAGGAAAGCCATCCTCACGACTCAAGTCGACAGGGCTGCCGCAAGGCGACTCTATGAGAAGGTCGGATTCCGGTGCGCGGCGGAACTTGAGGACTTGTATGGACCAGGCGAGCCCGATCTGCTCTACGTCCTCAACCTGTGATGACCGGTCCCTTCACCCTGCCTGCGCCGGTCTGAACCATCTACCCGCACACTCCATGACCCAGAGGGACGGAGATCCGAAGGTCCCCTGACATCTAAGGCGCCTCGGCAGGGGTGTAGGCACCGGGAAAACCTGCGCAAGGCAATTGTACTATCGGCTCGTTCATGACATCGTTGATGAAATCTGAAGACGGCCGAGAAGTCAATACAGCTAGTGACAAGACTAGGACCACTCGGAGGAAACGGACCCTAAGGACCATCGCTGTCGCAGCAGTGGTATTGGCGGCGGACGTATTGACGCTCAAGTGGGTCGTCCCATGGGCCGATGAAATGACCGACAACCCGTTCATGTCCTTGGGATACATCGTGACATTCTTCGTTGTCTTCATCAACTTCATCATACTCTTCGCCCTGGTGGCGTACCTGCCCAGCCAAGAGTCCTACCCATCCGACCGATGGAAGTGACCCGTATCCCGACCTCGCTCGAAGGATTCAAGTCCACGCCACAGCGTACGTCACCACGGGAGATTTGACACTCTGAAGTGCCCCAAGTGCGGCAAGAGGATCGGGTTCAACGAGAGGGGGACAAACTGTCCAAAATGCGGCGCGTGGCTTCTTTCCAAACCTCCGAGCGAGCACATGCTCCAGCACATGCAACGGGCCGAGGGAAGGGATGACTTCCTGAACGACTTCCCGTGGATAGGAGGCAAGCCAGGACGAAGGGCGATGAAGTTCACCGCCGCGTGGGTCACCCTTCTGGTGGCCCTCGTGATCTCAATTCTCGTGTCATTCGTAACTATGCATTTCGTCCTCGCAATAGTGCTCATCTTCGTCACTGCCATCGTGGGGGTGCTGCCCCAGCTGTTCCTAGTGGGCTCCAGGATTTGAGCAGTCCTTGCGGATGCTGTCGCCCGACGGCCCTCTTCGGGGCCAAGTTATTAATCCGCCAGGCCGGATTCACGGGCATGCACAAGGTCGTCACAGTCGAGATGGAGAAGGACATCCTCTCCGAGAACAGACACCTGGCGGACCACAACCGTGCCCTGCTGGAAGAACACCACATCAAGGCCTTCGACTTCCTCGGGGCCATCGGCTCAGGCAAGACCCTGATAATAGAGAAGCTCGTAGACCATCTCAAATCCAAGGGTAAGCGGGCGGCCGCGATAGCGGGAGATGTCTCCGGCGACGACGATTACCAGAGATTCGTCTCCCACGGGATACCAGCCGCGAACATCAACACGGGCAAGGAGTGCCACCTGGACGCGCACCTTGTGGACCACGCGCTCGAGGACCTACCCCTGGAGAAGCTCGACTATCTGTTCATAGAGAACGTCGGCAACCTCGTGTGCCCAGTCGACTTCCCGGTCGGCTCGCATGAGCGCGTCGTGGTCATCAGCGTCACCGAGGGGGATGACATGGTGAGGAAGCACCCTGCGATATTCGCCTTCTCCGATGTCGTCGTGATAAACAAGGTCGACCTCGCGGAGGTCATGGGAGTCGACCCGAAGATACTCGAACGGGACGCGAAGAGGATCAACCCCGGCGCCAAGATCATAAAGATGGACACTAGACGAGGCAAGGGGTTGGACGAGCTGGTGTCTGCGCTTGGGCTGTAGAGGTAACCGATGAAGATCACGGTGTACGGCGTCGTCCAAGGGGTCGGCTTCAGGCCCACGGTGTTCAGGGTCGCAAAGGCCATGGGCCTGAAAGGATACGTCCTGAACAACGGCTCCAACGTGGAGGTACACCTCGACGGGGACGCGGAGGAGTTCCTCAAACGCCTCAGGGGAGCGCTCCCTGCCCTCGCGAGGATAGACCGGGCGGACATCGAGGACACGGACGAGGAGTTGGGCGAGTTCTCGATAGCCCAGAGCACGGATGGAAAGAGGGTCTCGCTGATACCGACGGACACCGCGATGTGCCAGCAATGCGTGGACGATTTCCGCTCGAAAGGGAACAGGAGGCACCTGTTCCCATTCACAAACTGCACCGAGTGCGGGGCGAGGTTCACCGTCATAGCCGATGTGCCGTTCGACAGGGCGAGGACGAGCATGTCCGACTTCCCGACATGCCCCGCGTGCCAAGCGGAGTACTCGTCTCCTGAGGACCGAAGGTTCCACGCTCAGACACTGTCGTGTCCCGCATGCGGCCCACGGTATACACTATATGATAACGCATGGACCCCGGTTCCCGGGGAACCGTTCCCCGAGTTCGCCAAGAGGATAGAGGACGGGGCAGTCGGGCTACTCAAGGGGTGGGGCGGCATGCACATCGTGTGCACGTTCGCGAACGCCCCGAAGCTCCGGAAGGTGTACCAAAGGGGGGACAAACCGTACGCGGTAATGATGCGTGACCTCGCCACTGCCCAGAGGTACGCGACCATGGATGAACAGGAGCTGGAGCTCCTGACATCCCCGCAGAGGCCCATCGTGCTGCTGCGCAAGAGGCCCGAGAGACTGGACGACCTCGAGAATGTCTCGCCCGGACTGGGGAACATCGGCATCATGCTACCGTACTCGGCGGCGCACCTCCTCCTCTTCGAACATCTGAGGGCCGACGGAGTTATCATGACATCCGCGAACCCGCCCGGCGAGCCGATGGTCGTCGAGAACGAGAAGGCATTCGACCTGGGGCTCGATGTATACTTACTGCACAACAGGCGAATAATCCACAGATGCGACGACAGCGTCGTGAAGGTCAACTCAGGACACACCAACTTCACCCGGAAGTCGAGGGGGTTCGTGCCCGTGCCCGTGAAAGCCAACCACAGACACTCCGTGGTCGGCGTCGGGGCCCAGTGGGATGTCACAGGTTCGGTCACGAGGAACGGGGAGATGTTCCTCACGCAGTATGTCGGGGAGTCGCAGCAGCATCCGACGCTGCAGTACCTCGACGACGCGATACACCACCTGGCGAGGCTCCTCGGCGTGGAGGAGGTCGAGGCCGTAGGCCTCGACAAACACCCGAGATATTCCACTAGGATAGTCGCGCGCAGGCTCGCGAAGGAGTTCGGCTGCCCCATGATCGAGACTCAACACTATCACGCGCACGCAGCCGCGCTCAAGATAGACCGTGGCATTGCAGGGCCGCTCGTTTGCCTCACATGGGACGGCACGGGATACGGGGACGATGGCACATCTTGGGGCGGGGAGAGCATGGTGGCCGACTTCTGTGGATACGAGAGGTTCGGCACGCTCCAGGGAATCCCGCTCCTCGGAGGGGACAGGGCGGTGACTGACCCGAGACGGGTCGTCACGGCGGTGCAGCTCATGACTGACCAGGAGCCGACCTTGGTCGACGGAGAGGTGGCGGACCTGTACGCGAAGATGCTCCCGAAGAGCGTCACAGCCTCGAGCATGGGCAGGGTCCTGGACGCGGTATCGTGCTCGCTCGGCATCTGCTGCAAGAGGACCTACGAGGGTGAACCCGCAATCAAGCTCGAGCGATGGCTCGAGGCCGGCAGACCCGACATCCGATTCGACCTGCGATTCGAGAGAGCGGGCAAGGCGGAGGTGGCACAGACCGTGCCTATGCTCTCACAGCTCATGGAACTGGGAGCGGACTCGGACAGTGCCAAAGCGGACGCCGCGGCATCCTTCGTGCGCACGCTCGTATCCGGGATTACCGAGCGCGCGTGCGACCGCGCGAGCGCAGAAGGGCTCGGGCAGGTGGGCCTCACGGGCGGCGTATCCTTCAGCGCACCAATCACCCGATGGGCCAAGGAGACGGTGGAGAGCAGAGGGCTGGAATTCATCGGCCACCAGAGCATATCCAACGGCGACGGAGGCATATCCACCGGCCAGAACGCGATAGCTGGCGCCAGGCTCGGGTAAACGTTTATCATCGGGACCCACATACCGACAGACCGATGTGCCTAGCCGTTCCAGCCGAGGTCAAATCCATCGACGGCGTCATCGCCACCGTTGATTTCGGGGGCGTCTCCAGGACCGCCAACATATCGCTCGTCGAAGCGAAGGTCGGGGACTTCGTCATAGTGCACGCAGGTTACGCCATCGAGATTCTGGATAGGGAAGAGGCCGAGAAGACCCTCGAACTGTTCAGGGAGATGCTCGAGCTAGAGGACACGGGAGCGTAGGCCATGCATGAGTTCTCAGTCATGAGCCAGATGATCGAAGACATCATCGAAGAGCTCAAGAAGTGGAACGCGACCAAGGTCGAGGAGGTCGTCCTCGAGCTCGGCGAGTTCACGATGCTGAGCGAGGAACAGATGAGGTTCGGGTACGATGTACTCACCAGAGACAACATCCTCAAAGGCTCGAAGCTCACGATCGTCCCGGTCAAGGGTGCCATCGAATGCGCGTGCGGGTACAGGGGAGGGATGTCCTCGACCGAGGACATGCCCCACGACTCCGTGCCGATACTCGAATGTCCCAAGTGCGGGGGCGTGGCCAAGATAATCGGGGGCAGGGAGTGCACGGTGAAGAACATCAAGGCGGTGGTCCCGGACGATGTATAAGCTCAGGGACCGGGAGACCTCGAGGAAGGTCATGGACAAGCTCGAGACGATGAAGCTGGACCTTACGCTCATGCACGTCTGCGGCACCCATCAGGACACCCTGATGAGGTTCGGCCTCGACTCGGAGTTCAAGCGCGTTGGCGTTGACATCCGACAGGGGCCAGGGTGTCCCGTGTGCGTCACGCCGCCCAAGGAGGTCGAGGAGGTCCTCGCGCTCGCGAGGGCTGGCCTGACCATCGCGGCCTTCGGGGACGTGATGAAGGTCCCGGGCGAGAACGGTTCCCTGAACGATGCCAAGGCCGATGGTGCGGACGTCCACATCGTGTTCGGCGTGGACGACGCCGTCGCGCTGGCCAAGCGGACGGGCAAGGAGGTCGTCTTCATGGGCATCGGTTTCGAGACCACTGCCCCCACGACAGCGTCCGCAATCATGTCGGACCCGCCCACGAACTTCTCAGTCCTCAGCTGTCACAGGACCGTACCTCCAGCGCTCGCCGCGATTGCCGGCATGGGCGAGGTCAGGCTCCAAGGAATGATCGAGCCGGGCCATGTCAGCGTGGTCATAGGCACCAAACCTTACGAGTTCCTGTCCACGCAGTATCACTTGCCTCAGGTCGTAGCTGGCTTCGAGCCACTCGACCTCATGATGGCCGTCTACATGCTCGCGCGCCAGGTCCATGATGGCAGGGCGGAGGTCGAGAATGAGTACTCGAGGGTCGTGCACCGGGAAGGGAACCCGGGCGCGCTCAAGGCGATGACAGACGTGTTCGAGCCGTCGGACGTGCTCTGGAGGGGGTTCCCCGTCATACCCGGGAGCGGCCTGGCGATACGACGCAGGTTCGAGCAGCACGACGCCAGACGGAGGTTCGAAGACATCCTCAGACCCGTGGAGGAGAAGGAGTATGGCGAGGTCGAGGGGTGCAGGTGCGGTGAGATGCTCAGGGGCATCCTGACGAGCGAGGAGTGCCCTCTGTTCGCCACCGCATGCACTCCAGCGACACCCATGGGGCCGTGCATGGTGTCGCGAGAGGGCAGCTGCTACATCGCCCACAGGTACCGGAAGAAGGGCGTCTGAACGGCGGGTCCGTCGCGGATGTGGCCCGGCCATCTCACGAGTGCGGATGACGATGGTCGTCGAGTGGGCCGTGCCAACCGTCCGCACGCAGACGCAAAAGCCTTTAACCGGCCTACGGTTCATGTTGCTAGCCTCTGATTCATTGCGAACGGGGGCAACGAGAAACGTCAATTATACGATTTTCGAAATTTAGGACTGATTACTGGAAGAGAAACAGCAAGCGCCCTCGGCCCACTTAACGATTATCGCCTGGAGGCTTGCGTTTTTCGAAAGATGCGCAACGAAACCTATATTAAGCACGTCTTTATTATCTGCACTCGTCCGACACCTGGGCCGAGTGGAAGCGCCAGTCGGCAGGAAATGGCGTTCTTCCGCGGGGTCACTCGGGCCGTTGAGCACTTCGACACGACAAGTCGATGAGGAGGGGAAACCATGGGGTCACCCGAACCTCTGAAGAAGGATCCTGTGACAAGCACGCCACCAGCAACCGGAACCGAGACGATCACGCCCAGGATAGGGGTTTTCGTGTGCCACTGCGGCAGCAACATTGCTGGAGTCGTGGACTGTCCGAAGGTGACGGAATCGGCATCGAAGATGCCCGGCGTCGTCGTGGCGAGGGACAACAAGTACACATGCTCCGACCTTGGCCAAGAGGAGATCGTGAAGGCGATCGTCGAGGCGAAGGTGGACCGCGTGGTCATCGCATCATGCTCACCGAGGATGCACGAACCTACATTCCGGGCCTGCATCCAGAGGGCTGGCCTGAACCCTTACGTCCTGCACATGGTGAACATCAGGGAGCAGTGCTCGTGGGTCCACAACCAGGAGAAGGAGAGGGCGACCGAGAAGGCCATCGACCTGGTCCGCATGGGCGTGTCAAAGGCCGCGAGGCTCATGCCCCTGGAGGCCAGGGAGGTGCCTGTGGAGCCGAAGGCACTGGTCGTCGGGGGCGGTGTCGCGGGCATTCAGGCCGCGCTTGACCTGGGGAACATGGGATTCAAGGTCTACCTGGTCGAGTCGAAGCCGAGCATAGGCGGCGTCATGGCGCAGCTGGACAAGACATTCCCCACGGGCGATTGCGCAATATGCATACTCGCCCCGAAGATGGTCGAGCTGGCCAGGCATCCGAACGTCACACTGCTTTCATACTCCGAGGTCGAGGAGGTCAAGGGGTACATCGGCAACTACGAGGTCAAGGTTCGGCGCAAGGCCAGATATGTCCACGAAGACAAGTGCGTGGGGTGTGGTGTGTGCGCCGAGGTCTGCCCCGTCAAGGTCGACAACGAGTTCGACATGGGCTTCGGGAAGAGAAAGGCCATATACGTGCCGTTCCCGCAGGCCGTGCCGCTCAAGTACACAATCGATAGGGAGAACTGTCTGCACTTCAAGACCGGCAAGTGCCTCCTGTGCGTCAAGGAGTGCACGAACAAGGCCATCGACCACAAGATGGAGGACGAGGTCCTGGACCTCAAGGTCGGGACGATCATAGTCGCGACGGGCTTCCAGACCTACGTCCCCATGAAGAAGGGCGTGTACAAGTACTGGGAGTACGAGAATGTCATCACCGCGCTCGAACTCGAGCGCCTTCTGAACGCCTCCGGCCCGACGGGCGGACACCTCATCCGACCTTCGGACCAGAAGACGCCGAGGCGTGTCGCGTTCATACAGTGCGTCGGCTCCAGGAACAAGAAGATCGACAGGAACTACTGCTCCAGGGTCTGCTGCATGTACGCCATCAAGAACGCGCAGATCATCAAAGAACATGAACCGGACACTGAGATCACGGTCTACTACAACGACATCCGGGCGTTCGGAAAGGGCTTCGAGGAGCTGTATCACAGGGTAAGGGAGGAGTTCGGGGTCGAGTTCTTCCGGGGAAGGCCAGCGAAGCTGAGCGAGAACCGCGAGACCAAGAGCATCATGATCAGGGCGGAGGAAACCCTGCTGAACAAGATCACTGAGAGGGAGTTCGACCTCATCGTGCTCTCGGTCGGGCTGCTCCCCTCCGAGGGCAGCAAGAGGATCGGCAAGACGCTCGGTCTGTCACTTAGCTCGGACGGGTTCTTCGCAGAGGCGCACCCGAAGCTGAGGCCCGTAGACACCGCCACTGACGGTGTGTTCCTGGCAGGATGCGCCCAGTCGCCGAAGGACATCCCCGATTCGGTCGCCCAGGCCAAGGCGGCGGCATCGTCCGCGGCCGCGATCATGTTCTCAGGCAAGGTCAAGATCGAGCCACTCACGGTCGAGGTGGACGAATCGCTTTGCGTGGGCTGCGGCCTCTGTGTCGAGCTGTGCCCATACGGAGCGCCCGAGCTCATACAGAACGCAGAGGGCAGGACGAGGGCGAGGATCGTCGAAGCCCTCTGTCACGGCTGCGGCACGTGCGCCGCGTCGTGCCCTCAGAACGCCATAACGGCCAAGCAGTTCACCGACGAACAGATATGCTCCGAGCTGACCGCGGCGTTGTCTCAGAACGGCCACGGCAAGAACGGCAACAAGAAGGCCGAGGAGGGGGTCTGAGCATGGGAGAGGTTGAGAAGACCTTCATCAGCGGCCTCAAGGAGGAGCTCGTCGAGGAGAAGGTCATAGACGAATCGCAGCTGGACCCGAACTTCGCGAAGGAAATCAAGAAGTACGGCGGGAAGGACGTCATGACCTGCCTCCAGTGCGGCAACTGCACAGGCGTGTGCCCCATCAGCCTCAAGATAGACTACAAGACCAGGAGCATCATCAAGTACTGTCAGTTCGGGCTGAGGACCTACACCTTGGGGACAAGGTGGGTCTGCGCCACATGCTATCGGTGCTACGAGCACTGTCCCGCGGACATCAACCCGGCCGAGGTCATGATCGCACTGAGGCACATCGCCGTCCGCGAAGGGGTCATACCTCCGTTCATCAAGGTCGCGGCCACGAACCTCGTAAGATATGGCCAGAGCGTCAAGCCGGACGATGAGATCAACAAGATCAGGAAGGAACTGGGGCTCGAGGACATACACGTCTTCGACCCCGGCTACAAGAAGGTGCTCAGGGAGATCAGAGTGCTGGTCCACGCGTCCAAGTACGACAAGCTCATAGGCATCGAGGACGAGGTGAAGGTATGACATCATATGTCTACTTCTTCGGATGCGTCATACCCAATCGGTATCCCGGAGTCGAATACGCTGTGAGGTGGGTCTGTGGCAAGGAGGGGTACGACCTGGACGTCAAGGACGTCCCTGAGTTCTCGTGCTGCCCCGTGCCGGGGATATTCTATTCGACGGACAAGGACACATGGCTCCTGCTCGCCACGAGGAACCTCGTGCTTGCCCAGGACGAGAGGCGCGAGATACTGACGGTCTGCAACGGGTGCCTCACATCGCTCATGAAGGCCTCTGAGTACCTGAAGGACCCGAAGAGCATGGGCAAGGTCAACAGAGTCCTGGCGCAGGTCGGCAAGAAGTACACCGGCGTGCCCAAGAGGAGCGAGGGAAAGAGGAAGGTGTTCGAGCCGGTCAGCGTCAGGCACTATATCGAGGTCATGGCGAACGACATCGGACTCGAAGCCATCGCAGCGAAGGCGAAGCGCCCCCTGAAGAACATCAAGGTCGCGGTCCACTACGGCTGCCACTACCTCAGGCCCACGGAGAGCAGGACCATCGAAGACCCGAACAACCCAGTCCTGCTGGACAAGATCGTCGAGGCGTGTGGCGCGACGAGCGTCGACTATGAGGACAAGCTCGACTGTTGCGGCGCGGGCGGGGGCGTCAGGTCCCATGTGGTAGACCTCGCGAACTCGCTGACGGAGGACAAGTGCAAGAACATCAGTGCCGTCGGCGCTGACTGCATAGTCACCGGATGCCCGTTCTGTCTCCTCCAGTTCGACAACGCTCAGAAATCGTTCTCAAAGGATGGCATACCCGTCATGCACGTGTCGCAGTTCCAGGCGCTCTCGATGGGCATCGACCCGATCTCCCTTGGCTTCGACACGCACCATGTATCGGCCCACTCGCTGCTAAGGAAGCTCAGGGGGTCTGACCATTAGCGCGCACGCTAAGAAGGAGCAGAGTCCCGAGGAGGAGGTTCTCTACGAGCCCGTGATCGTGGCGTTCTGCTGCAACTGGTGCTCCTACGCGGGGGCGGACCTCGCGGGGACGACCAGGATCCAGTACCCTCCGAACGTGAGGATAGTCAGGGTCATGTGCTCCGGCAGGGTGGACCCCGCATTCGTGCTCAAGGCCTTCGAGCTGGGAGCGGACGGTGTCCTGGTCGCGGGCTGCCACCCGGCGGACTGCCACTACATCAACGGCAACGAGAAGGCTGCCATGCGCGGTGACTTCCTGTCATCGTTCCTCGAGGACGCGGGCATAGAATCGCAGAGGTTCAGGATCGAATGGATCGCGGGCTCCGAGGGACAGGAGTTCGCCAAGGTCGTCAAGGACATGGTCTCCGAACTCCAGAGGCTGGGACCCATCTACGCTGAGGAGGGCTGAGATGACCGGGGAGAGGACAGTGGGGGCCGTGCTCGTGGTCGGGGGCGGCCCCGCAGGGATACAGGCCGCGCTGGACCTGGCGGACTCGGGCTTCAAGGTGTACATACTCGAGTCCGGGCTGAGCATCGGCGGCACGATGGCGCAGCTGGACAAGACATTTCCGACCAACGATTGCGCGATGTGCATCGTGTCCCCGAAGCTGGTCGCGACCGGCAGGCACGAGAACATCACCCTGCTCACCAACGCGGAGCTCAAGAAGGTCGATGGGAAGGCCGGGGACTTCAAGGTCACTTTATCGAGGCGCTCGAGATACATATTAGAGGACAAGTGCACGGGCTGCGGCGTGTGCGCGGAGCACTGCCCGATCGAGGGGACGAACGCCTTCGACAGGGATCTGGCGCCCGCGAAGGCCATATACGTGCCGTTCCCGCAGGCCGTGCCCCTGGTCTACACTATAGACAGGGGCCTGTGCATCGGCTGCGGCGTATGCGAGAAGTTCTGCGAGGCGAAGGCCATAAGCTACTCCGAGCAGCCGGACAAGGAGGAGGTCATCGAGGTCGGCTCGATCATCCTCAGCCCCGGATACGACGTCTACGACGCGTCCAAGAAGTTGGAGTACGGCCACGGATTGTTCGCCAATGTGCTCACCAACATAGAGTTCGAGAGGATGCTCAGCGCCTCCGGGCCGACCGAGGGGCATGTGATACGGCCATCGGACGGCGATGTGCCCAAGAAGATCGCGTTCATACAGTGCGTCGGCTCGAGAGACGCGCAGACGTCCAACACATACTGCTCCTCGTACTGCTGCATGGCGTCTCTCAAGCAGGCGGTCATCGGCAAGGAGCACGTCCCTGGCCTGGACACCGCCATATTCTTCATGGACACGCGCGCGTTCGGGAAGGAGTTCGAGGAGTACCTGATGCGCGCGGAGAACGAGTACGGCGTGCGGATGTTCAGGAACAACAGGATCTCGAAGGTGCAACAGGACGAGCTCACTGAGGAGCTCATGCTGAGCTACATCGACGGCGCGGACATCACGGAGGAGCGGTTCGACCTGGTCATCCTTGCCGCGGGCGCCAGGCCCCCCGAAGGTACGGGCGCGCTCGCGAAGGCGCTCAACATCAACATGAACGAGTTCGGGTTCTGCGACACTGACGAGCTCAAGCCGGTCGAGACGTCCGTGCCTGGCATATTCGTGTGCGGTACGTTCTCGGGCCCGAAGGACATCCCTGACTCCATCGCCCAGGCAAGCGGGGCCGCGGGCAAGGTCGCCGCGCTCCTGTCGAAGGAGCGGGGCACGCTCGTGACGAAGAAGGAGTATCCGAAGGAGAAGGACGTCGTGGGCAAGGAGCCCAGGATAGGCGTGTTCGTGTGCCACTGTGGCATCAACATAGGATCCGTCGTGAACGTGCCCAAGGTCGTGGAGTACGCCAAGGGCCTGCCGAATGTCGTGTACGCGGAGCAGAACCTGTACACGTGCTCTCAGGACACCCAGAAGAAGATCAGGGAGATGATCGAGAAGCACGACCTGAACAGGGTCGTGGTCGCGAGCTGCACCCCGAGGACGCACGAACCACTGTTCCAGAACACGGTCAAGGAGGCGGGGCTGAACAAGTACCTGTTCGAGATGGCCAACATCAGGGACCAGTGCTCGTGGGTCCACAGGCGGGAGCCTGAGGCCGCCACGGAGAAGGCGAAGGACCTCGTCCGCATGGCGATAGCCAAGGCGGCGAAACTGGAGCCGCTCCCGCAGCCCAAGATACCTGTGACGCCGGCCGCGCTCATCATCGGCGGCGGCCTCAGCGGGATGTCCGCTGCCCTGGAGATCGCGCGCTCGGGTTTCGAGGTGCATCTCGTCGAGAAGACCAAACACCTCGGGGGGCACCTGAGACGCATCCACAGGACGCTCATAGGAGTCGACCCGCAGGAGACCTTCAGGGACCTCGAGAAGGAGATCCTGGGGGACGAACGCATCAAGGTGCACCTGAACGACGCCGTGGCCGAGGTCAAGGGATACATAGGCAACTTCGAGTCAACGCTCAAGAGCGGGGAGAAGGTCAAACATGGCGCCATCGTCGTCGCCACGGGCGCGGTCGAATACGAGCCCGTTGAGTACCTCTTCGGCAAGAACCCGAAGGTCATCAGGCAGACAGACCTGGGAGAGATGATCTCCGAGAAGGGTTTCAAGGCCAAGAGCGTCGTGATAATCCAGTGCGTCGGATCGAGGGACGAGGAGCATCCCAACTGCTCCAGGATATGCTGCTCGACCGCCATGGCGAACGCACTCAAGATAAGGAAGGATCACCCAGAGACGAGCGTCTACGTCCTGTACAGGGACATCAGGACCTACGGCTTCAGAGAGGGGAACTACAACGAGGCCGCGAGGCTTGGCGTCACGTTCCTCAGATACGACCCATCGTCCCCGCCCAAGGTGTTCGAGGAGGACGGAGAGCTCGTGGTCCAGGTCGATGAGCAGTTCATCGAGCAGACCGTGACCATCAAACCGGATTATCTGGTCCTCAACGCGGCCGTGAGGGCGAACCCGGACAACAAGGAGCTGGCGCAGCTGCTCAAGGTGCCTCTGACGAAGGAGGGTTTCTTCCTCGAGGCGCACATGAAGCTGAGGCCCGTGGACTTCGCCACGGACGGCATATTCCTGTGCGGCCTGGCGCACTCGCCCAGGCTCATCGACGAGAGCATATCGCAGGCCCTGGCCGCCGCCGCGAGGGTGAACACCGTCCTGTCCAAACCGTTCATAGAGGCGGAGGGCGTCGTATCCGAGGTCGACCCTGACAAGTGCATCGCGTGCGGCAGGTGCGAGGAGGTCTGCGAGTACGGGGCGCCCAGGATCGAGGAGGTCTCGCCCGGCGTGTTCAAGTCCCGGATAAACGAGGCGCTATGCAAGGGCTGCGGGTCTTGCGCGGTCGAGTGCTGCTCGAGGGCCATCAGGCCTAAGCACTTCAAGACCGAGCAGATCATGACGATGCTGGAGGCGCTGCTTGAGAAGCCAGAGGGCGACGAGGAGGTGGACGCGTGACCGAGGAGAGGTTCGAGCCGAAGATCGTGGCGTTCTGCTGCAACTGGTGTTCGTACGCGGGCGCCGACCTCGCGGGCGTGAGCAGGATCCAGTACCCGCCCAACGCGAGGGTCATCAGGGTCATGTGCTCTGGCAGGGTCGAGCCGTATTTCGTGCTGAAGGCCCTGGAGCTCGGCGCGGACGGTGTGCTCGTGACCGGGTGCCACATAGGCGACTGCCACTACATATCCGGCAACGTCGAGGCGGAGAAGCGGATGGCCTCCGTCAGTGAGGTCCTCGACAGGCTCGGGATAGGCAAGGAGCGCATGAGGCTCGAATGGGTCTCCGCGTCGGAGGGGCAGAAGTTCGCCGCGACGATGAAGGAGTTCACCGAGCAGGTCAGGAAGCTCGGGCCGAACCCGCTGCCCAGGGTCAAGAAGGTGACCAAGAACCCGGCCACGCTCAAGCAGCGGATAGACGCGCTCATAGAGGACACCGGCGCGTTCGACTGCGTCGAGTGCGGGAAGTGCACGACCGTGTGCCCAGTGGCCAAGTACAACACCGAGTTCGCCCCGAGGACGATCGTCCTCAAGGCCACGGAGGGGCAGGTCAACAACCTGTCCACGGACCAGGACATATGGACCTGCGTCACGTGCGAGCAGTGCAACTCGATGTGCCCGTACAAGGTCGACTACTCAGGCTTCATACGTGGCCTCAGGGCGGAGGCCGTCTCCCTTGAGAACGAGCCAGCGTGCTCCCAGGGCGGCATGATGCAGGCCGTCATGAGGGTCATGGCCAACGGGGACCTGAAGCAGGACAGGCTCAGGTGGCTCACGCCGGAGCTCAAGGTCGCCGAGAAAGGGGAGGTGTTCTTCTTCACGGGCTGCGCGCCCTACTTCGACGCGATATTCGCGGAGCGGAAACTTGGCCTGTCTGGCATACCCCAGGCGGTCGTAAAGATAATGAACAAGGCTGGTATTACACCGGTCGTCAGCAACGACGAGGTCTGCTGCGGACACGACCTGAACTGGACCGGGGACGAGGCGGGCCTTCAGAAGCTGATGAAGAAGAACCTCGAGGTCATCAAGGCCTCAGGGGCCAAGAAGGTCGTCTTCTCGTGCCCCGAGTGCATGCGCACGTTCGACATGGACTACCAGGACCTGGCGGGGGACCTCGACTTCGAGATGGTCCACATCTCGGAGTTCGTGGACGACCTCGTGAAAGAGGGAAAGCTGAAGCTCAAGAAGAGCTCACGCAAGCTCACGTTCCAGGACTCGTGCAGGCTCGGCCGGCACCTCGGGATATACGACCAGCCCAGGGACGCCCTCAAGGCCTCCGAGGGTACGCAGATCCTCGAGATGGAGAACATCAGGGACAAGGCCCTGTGCTGCGGAGTCAGCGCATGGGCGACCTGCGACGAGACCTCGAGGAGGCTCCAGGTCGAGCGGCTCAAGGAGGCGAAGAGGACAGGGGCGGAGTGCCTCGTGACGGGGTGCTACAAGTGCCTCATACACCTCTCCTGCGTCCAGGAGAACAAGACCCAGGTGCCCAAGGAGCAGGTCGACATACCGATCAAAGACCTCAGCGTCGCCATCGCTGAGCAGCTGGAATGAAACACGAAGGACTGTTAGGATGACATCGAAGACGGAGAAGAAGACGGAGAACAAGGACGCCAAAGAGGCGCCACAGGCGAAGGGACAGGGAGACAGGGTGCTGCTGATCGAGCTGTCGTGCAAGGACAAGAAGTGCGACCCGTGCACCTACCCGAACTGTCAGAGGTTCGCCAGGATAGAGCCCAAGAAGAAGCCGTACGAGACCCGCATGACCAAGATGTTCGAGGTCAAGAAGCCGGTCACGAGCGCGGAGGACACCAGGGACAGACTCGTTCTCATCGAGCTGTCGTGCAAGGACAAGAAGTGCAACCCCTGCACGTACCCGAACTGCCAGAGGTTCGCCTCCGAGAAGCTGCAGGGGAAGAAGAAGGCCCCGTTCAAGATCAAGGTCACGGAGCTGCAGAAGGACACGGATGTCAAGAAGGTCCTTTCAGGTAAGTGACTTGCCGCAGGCGTCACGGCAACGAGAACAGAACGAATGGAAGGCGGGAAGGGCGGACAATCGTCGAGCGTCCAACGAAACAGATAATACTGAGAAAAGGGTACGGAGGACGCCCGACAGGGCGCAGAAACCCCTTAAATATGTCATGATCACACGGACGGAGTGACAGACACAGGATAGAGACTACCGTAATTAGGACTCGTGGAGGGCTTTGAATGGAGAAGGCGGTTATGGTGATAGGAGGGGGAATCGCCGGGATACAGGCTTCCCTGGACCTCGCAGAGAAGGGACTGATCGTCCATCTGGTGGAGAAGACCCCCAGCATAGGCGGCAGAATGGCGCAACTGGACAAGACCTTCCCTACGAACGACTGCTCGATATGCATACTCGCGCCGAAGATGGCTGACTGCTTCAGCCACCCGAACACCAACGTGATCACGTATGCGGAGGTGGTCGGCGTCGAAGGGAGCGTCGGCAATTTCAAGGTGAAGGTGCTCAAGAAAGCCAGGTACGTCGATGAGACGAAGTGTACCGGCTGCGGCGAGTGCCTCGAGAAGTGCCCGAGCAAGGTCGAGAACGACTGGGAGATGGGCCTGAGCACCAGGAAGGCCATCTACATACCGTTCATGCAGGCCGTGCCCAGGGTCATGACGATCGACAAGGAGCACTGCCTCAAGCTGACCAAGGACAAGTGCGGCAACTGCTTCAAGGCGTGCAAGAGGGGTGCCATCAACTACGAGATGAGGGACCAGATCCTCGAGATCGATGTCGGCGCGATCATAGTCGCCACGGGCTTCGATGTCTGGGACCCGACATCCTCGACAGAGTACGGCTACGGCAGGTACCCCAACGTCTTCACGGCGATGGAGTACGAGAGGATGATCAACGCCGCCGGGCCGACCCACGGACACATACAGAGGCGCTCCGACAAGGAGAGGCCAAAGAAGATGGCGTTCATACAGTGCGTCGGCTCCAGGAACCCACAGGTCGGGCACCCGTACTGCTGCGCGGTCTGTTGCATGCACTCCACCAAGGAGTCCATGCTCGCCAAGGAGCACTACGACGATATCGAATCGACCATATTCTACAAGGACATGAGGGCCTGCGCGAAAGGCTTCTACGAGTATGTCGAGAGGGCAAAGCGCGACTACGGCGTCAGATACATCAACTCCGACGCCACGGTCCAGGAGAACCCGGACAACCACAACCCGGTCGTCGTGTTCGACGTGGGCGGGAGGCAGCAGTCCGAGGAGTTCGACCTAGTCGTGCTCGCAACCACCCTCGTCCCGAAGAAGGAGACCGCGGAGCTCGCGAAGCTCCTCGGGATCAAGGTCGACGAGTTCGGCTTCCTCGAATCGGCCGACAGGATACTCGGCCCGGGCAGGACCGTCAAGGCAGGCATATACCTCGCGGGTTACGCCGCGGGACCTGCTGACATACCGGAGTCCGTCGCCCAGGGCTCGAGCGCGGCCGCCAAGGCGGTCGAGGCGATAGCCCAGGCGGGGGGATGATCCACATGACTGACAAGAAGGCCAACGAGAACGACAAGCCCAGGATCGGCGTGTTCGTGTGCTCCTGCGGGAGCAACATCGGCGGGTTCGTGGACGTGCCCACCGTCGCGGACTACGCCAAGACGCTCCCCGACGTCGTGTACGCCACCCAGAACATGTACACCTGCGCCGAGGACGGGCTCAGCAGCATCAGGGAGGCCATCAGGAAGCACAACCTGAACAGGGTCATAGTCGCGAGCTGCACGCCCAGGACGCACGCGCCCCTGTTCCAGGCGACCTGCGAAGGCGCGGGCCTGAACAAGTATCTGTTCACGTTCGTCAACATCAGGGAGCATTGCTCCTGGGTCCACATGAAGGAGAAGGACCTGGCCACGAAGAAGGCCAGAGACCTCATAAGGATGGGCGTTGCGAGGGCGAGGCTGCTCATGCCCCAGGAGGAGGTCAAGGTCGAGGTCGAGCCTGTGGGGCTCGTCATAGGCGGCGGCGTGAGCGGCATGTCCGCCGCGGTGTCGATGGCCGACATGGGCTTCCCCGTGCACATCGTCGAGAAGGACGTGGAGCTGGGAGGGTTCGTCAGGCTCCTGAACAACCTCTATGTCACGGAGAAGGGAGCGGCCGAGACCATCGCGCCCCTGATAGCCAAGGTCAAGGGGCACAAGAACATCACCCTGCACCTCAGCTCGACGGTCAAGAGCGTCGAGGGGTTCATCGGTAACTACACTGTGGGCATAGCCCCCAAGGGTGGCGAGGAGAAGAAGCTCAAGGTCGGGACGATCGTCGTCGCGACCGGGGCTCTCGAGTTCGTGCCCGAGGGGCTGTACGGCTACAACCAGTATCCGAACGTGGTCACATTGACCGAGTTCGAGATACTGTGCAAGAGGAAAACCCTGCCCAAGCTCAAGAGCGTGGCGTTCATACAGTGCGTCGGATCGAGGGGCCAGAAGGTGTCCTACTGCTCCAGGATCTGCTGCAATGTGGCAATCAAGAACGCCATCAACATCGTGGACAACTACGAGGGCATGCTGGGCGTCATGGAGAAGCAGGGTACCCTGGTCGACAAGATCCCGGTCGAGAAGAAGGCGACCGATGAGATACTCGAGCGGAGGCGCAGGAGGCGCGGCCGCGGCTCGGAGGGCGAGGGCGACGCCGAAGAGGTCAAGCTCGGGCCGTCCGACAAGATCGAGGTCACCGTGTTCAACAGGGACGTCATGTCGTACGGCGTGGAGCATGAACTCACATACAACAAGGCCAGGGAGAAGAGGGTGAAGTTCGTCAGATACACGGTCGACCACCTGCCCAAGGTCTTCATGGAGGACAACCAGCTGAAGGTCACGTACTTCCACGAGACGCTCAAGCTCGAGAGGACGATGCCTGTCGACATGGTCGTGCTCTCGACCCCGCTCGTAGCACAGCCAGACGCTGGCGACCTGTCGAAGCTGCTCAAGGTGCCCTTGGGACAGGAGGGCTTCTTCCTCGAAGCGCATGTGAAGCTCAGGCCCGTGGACTTCGCCACGGACGGCATATATGTCGCGGGGACCTGCAAGGGCCCAGCCGACATATCCGAATCCGTCATCCAGGGCTCGGCCGCGGCATCGAGGGCCGCCATACCCATGGCCAAGGGATATGTGCAGGCGGAGGCGCTGTCATCCGTGGTAGACGAGACCAAGTGCACCGGGTGTGGCACATGCATAGAGGTGTGCCCATACGGCGCGCTGAGGAAGAACGAGAAGGGCTTCGCCGAGGTCATCATCGCCGCATGCAAAGGCTGCGGCTGCTGCGGCGCGACATGCCCCGAGGGCGCGATCAGCATGACAAACTACACGGACGCGCAGCTGCTCGCTGAGGCGAAGGCCGCGCTCGACGAGGAGGTGTGAGACATGGCTGACAAGACTTCGGGCGAGTGGGAGCCGAAGGTCATAGGGTTCCTGTGCAACTGGTGCTCGTATGCGGGCGCCGACCTGTGCGGCGTGAGCAGATACCAGTACCCGACCAACATACGGGCCGTGAGGGTCATGTGCTCGACCAGGATCAGCCCTCACCTCGTGCTCGACATATTCAAGGCAGGAGCGGACGGCGTGCTCCTGGGCGGGTGCCACATAGGCGACTGCCACTACATCACCGGGAACTACTACACGGAGAAGAGGGTCAGACTGATGAAGCGCCTCCTGGAGGAGAGCGGGCTCGATGCCGACAGGCTCAGGCTCGAGTGGGTCTCCGCGTCCGAGGGGGAGAAGTTCTCCAAGGTCGTGACCGAGTTCACGGAGCATATCAGGAAGCTCGGGCCGAGCAATGTCAAGAAGGACGAGAAGCTCATGGCCAGGGTCGCCGCGGCGGATGACGCGTCCGAGTCCTTCAGGCTCAGGGCGCTCTCGGGCAAGGAGTTCGGCCTGGTCACGAAAGGGAACGTGTACAACAACAAGTTAGACCCGGCGGAACTCGACCGGATCATCGACTCGGCCACGGAGGAGGAGTTCGAGAGGAGCCTCATCCTCGAGCTGTCCAGGACCAAGCCCAGATCCGTCAAGGAGCTGGGCGGGATCATGGAGCTGCCCACGGACAAGGTCCTGAGGCACATCGTGGTCCTGAGGCAGAAGAACATGATAACGATGGAGCACCCCGAGGGGTTCACTCCAACATACAAGACCATCGAGATCGGAGGTGAGCAGTGATGGCCACTACAGACAAGATCGGCGCTGTCATGGTCGTGGGCGGAGGCATATCCGGCCTCCAGTCCGCTCTAGACCTGGCTGACTCTGGGTACAAGGTGTACCTCGTCGAGAAGCAGCCGAGCATAGGCGGCGTCATGGCACAGCTGGACAAGACCTTCCCCACGAACGACTGCGCCATGTGCATCATGGCGCCAAAGCTCGTCGCGACGGGCAGGCACCATAACATACAACTGATCACGAACGCGGACATCGCGATAGTGGATGGACAGGCGGGCAACTTCACCGTCACGGTGAAGCAGAGGGCGTTCAGGGTCGACACGACGAAGTGCACTGGCTGCGGCAGCTGCGCGCAGAAGTGCCCGATCGAGACCGTGGACGAGTACAACGAGGGGACGAAGGTCCGGAAGGCGATATACGTCCGATACCCGCAGGCGGTGCCCCTGGTGTACTCCATCGACCCGGAGAAGTGCATAGGCTGCGGCATATGCGCGGAGGAGTGCAAGGCGAAGGCAGTCGACTACGACCAGAAGGAGAAGGTGTTCGAGATCCAGGTCGGGTCCATCATCGTCTCGCCTGGCTTCGAGGAGTTCAACGCGCGCCTCAAACCCGAGTACGGCTACGGCGTGTACCAGAACGTGGTCACCAGCATCGAGTTCGAGAGGATGCTGAGCGCAACCGGGCCGTACTTCGGCACGGTCCTGAGGCCCTCGGACGGCGACATCCCCGAGAAGATCGCGTTCATACAGTGCGTCGGCTCCAGGGACGAACAGTGCGGGAACGAGTACTGCTCCGGCGTGTGCTGCATGTACTCCATCAAGGAGGCCATCATCGCCAAGGAGCACGGGGGCAACATCAAGCCGTCCGTGTTCTACATGGACATGAGGGCTTTCGGGAAGCAGTTCGACGAGTACTACAACCGAGCGAAGAACGAGTACGGCATCAGGTTCGTCAGGTCCAGGATCGCGGCCGTGAGCGAGGACCCGAAGACGAGGAACCTCATACTCAAGTACGTCGAGAACGGCGAGCCGAAGGAGGAGACGTTCAACATGGTCGTGCTCGCGGTCGGGCTCAGGCCAGCGGCGGACGCCGAGGCCTTGAGCCGCGTGATGAAGTTCCGCCTCAACGACGACGGCTTCTGCCAGACGGGCGTCTTCACCCCGGTGGAGACATCGAGGCCGGGCGTGTTCGTGAGCGGGGCGTTCTCGTCCCCCAAGGACATACCCATGACCGTCGCGGAGGCGAGCGGGGCGGCCGCCAAGGCCGGGACCGAGATCGTGTCCGCGAGGGGCACGCTCGTGACGAAGAAGGAGTACCCGAAGGAACTCGACGTCACCGGCCAGGAGGCGCGCATAGGCGTGTTCGTCTGCCACTGCGGCATCAACATCGGGGGCGTCGTGAACGTCCCCGAGGTCATGGAGTACGCGAAGACCCTCCCGGGCGTCGCGTACGCCGAGCAGAACCTGTACACGTGCTCCCAGGACGCGCAGGAACGCATCAAGGAGAAGGTCAAGGAGCACAAGCTCAACAGGGTCGTGGTCGCGAGCTGCACCCCGAGGACGCACGAGCCGCTCTTCCAGAACACCATCAAGGAGGCTGGGCTCAACGCGTACCTGTTCGAGATGGCCAACATCAGGGACCAGTGCTCGTGGATACACATGCACGAGCCGAAGGCCGCGACGAGGAAGGCCAAGGACCTGGTCAGGATGGCCGTCGCGAAGTCGAGGCTCCTGGAGCCGCTCGAGAACCTCACCATCAAGGTGAACCAGCAGGCGCTGGTGATAGGCGGCGGCGTGACCGGCATGGTCGCGGCGCTCGAGCTGGCCAAGCAGGGCGTGAAGGTGCACCTGGTCGAGAAGGAGAAGGAGCTCGGCGGCAACCTGAGGAAGCTGCACTACCTGCCCTCCGGGGACGACCCGATGGAGTACCTGAAGAAGCTCGAGGCCGATGTCAGGGGCAACAAGAACATCACGGCGCACATGGGCGTCAAGGTCAAGAGCATCGAAGGGTACGTGGGCAACTTCAAGACGCTCCTGGCGGACGGCAAGGAGATCGAGCACGGCGTCGTGATACTGGCCACGGGCGGGGAGGAGTACAAGCCCGAGGGTGAGTACCTGTACGGCAAGGACAAGAACGTCAAGACCCTGCTCGAGTTCAAGGAGATGCTCAAGAAGGGCGAGGCGAAGGGCAAGTCGTACGTGTTCATCCAGTGCGTCGGCTCCAGGGAGGGCGACCACCCGAACTGCTCGCGCGTGTGCTGCACGGGCACGATGACGGCCGCCATCAAGGTCAAGGAGCGGGACCCCGAGGCCCAGGTGTATGTCCTGTTCAGGGATATCAGGACCTACGGCTTCAGGGAGAAGTACTACAAGGACGCCTCGCAGAAGGGGGTCAAGTTCGTCAGGTTCGACGACGACAAGAAGCCCGTGGTCGAGGACAAGGGCGGCAAGCTGGAGGTCAAGGTCACCGAGGAGGACACTGGCAAGACGCTCGTGCTCAAGCCTGACTACCTCGTGCTGGCTTCAGGGACCAGGCCGCAGAAGGAAGCCGAGGAGCTCGCGCCGATGCTGAAGGTGCCTCTGACGAAGGAGGGGTTCTTCCTCGAGGCACACATGAAGCTGAGGCCCGTGGACTTCGCCACCGAAGGCGTGTACCTCGCTGGCCTGTCCCATGGGCCGAAGTTCGTCGATGAGAGCATCTCGCAGTCGCTCGCGGCGGTCGCGAGGGCCATGACGGTCCTGTCCAAGACGACTCTGGAGGCCGAGGGGATAGTCGCATGCGTCGACGAGAGCCTGTGCGACGGATGCGGCATATGCGTGCCGACATGCGAGTACAAGGCGCTGGAGATCGTGGCCAACAAGGACGACGCGAAGAAGAGGATCGTGGATGTCAATGTCGGCCTGTGCAAGGGCTGCGGGGCGTGCGTGGGCGCGTGCCCGGCCGGGGCCCTCACGCAGAAGGGCTTCAGGGACGAACAGATCCTGGCCATGATCGATGCTGCGCTTGAGCAGCCCAAGAAACAGGAGGTGAAAGGATGAGCAGCGAAGTCAAAGGGACCCATGACGCGGGCGCGGACAGGTTCGAGCCGAAGATACTCGTGTTCTGCTGCAACTGGTGCTCGTACGCGGGCGCCGACCTCGCGGGCGTGAGCAGGCTACAGATGCCCCCGTACTTCAGGGTCATCAGGGTCATGTGCTCGGCCCGTGTGGACCCGGAGTTCGTCCTCAGGGCGTTCAAGAAGGGCGCCGACGGGATACTCGTGGCTGGCTGCCATCCGGCGGACTGCCACTACATAGGCGGGAACTACAGGACCCGCAGGAGGATAGCCCTCCTGAAGATGCTCATACAGCAGTTCGGCTATGACCCGGACAGGCTGAGGCTCGAGTGGATCTCCGCGGGCGAGGGCGAGAAGTTCCAGAAGACCATCACGGAGTTCACGGAGACGATCAACGAACTTGGACCAACACCTATGAGAGGTGGTGGATGAGGATGGAAAGGAAGGCCAGGATCGAGGCGGCAAGACGGACCGTCGAGGGCGAGCGGGTCAGGTGGCTCCTGGGCAAGAAGGGGCAGCTGACGACCACAGGCAACGTCTTCGGCGAGGCGATCACGGACGCGAGGTACAGCTTCATCGTGCAGAAGGCTGCGGCGGTGGAGCTGGAGAGGAACTCGCTCCTCATGCAGATGGAGCGGGGCCCGAGGACCGTGCACGAGCTGCACGACGCCACGGGCATATCGAAGCCGGAGATCGTCAGGCACATCATCGCCCTGAAGAAGTGGAGGCTCATCGAGCAGGCGGGGATGAAGGGCCAGTCGCCTCAGTACACGGCCTTACCGAAGAGGATAGGTGCTGGAGAGGTGAACTGAGATGGCAGAGAAGATCAAGATCGCGCAGTACTGGGGAGCCGGGTGCGGCGGGTGCGACGTCGCGCTCCTAGACATAGATGCGAAGATACTGGACGTGCACGCGATAGCAGACGTCGTGTTCTGGCCGATCGGGTTCGATGGCAAGCTCCACGAGGTGGAGCAGATGCCCGACAAGTCGATAACGGTCTCGTTCTACAACGGAGCGATAAGGAACAGCGAGAACGAACATGTCGCGAAGGTCCTGAGGCAGAAGTCGGTCATACTGATCAGTTTCGGCTCGTGCGCGTGCTTCGGCGGCACGCCGGGCCTGGGCAATGTGACCAACAGGGCGGAGGTCTTCGACACGGTCTACAATAAGACCCCGTCTACTGACAACAAGGCAGGGATCCATCCGCAGCCGCACACCAAGGTGCCCGAGGGCGAACTCGAGCTGCCCGTCTTCTACGACGATGTCAAGACCCTGGACGAGGTCGTGGATGTGGACTACTTCATGCCGGGATGCCCGCCGACCACGAACCTGATCGCCTTGGCGGTCGACGTGGTCGTCAAGCACGTGACCGAGGGAGCACCGCTGCCCCCGAAGGGCACGGTCATCGCGAGCGACAAGACCCTGTGCGACGAGTGCCCCAGGGAGAGGGTCGAGAAGAACAGGCGCATAGACAAGATCTACCAGTCCTACGAGATCAAGGCGGACCCGAAGAAGTGCCTCCTCGACCAGGGTATCATATGCATCGGACCGGCCACCAGGGCCGGGTGCGGCGCGATGTGCCCCAAGGCGAACATGCCCTGCAGAGGCTGCATGGGCCCGACGAAGGCCGTCACAGACCAGGGCGCAAGCATGCTCAGCGCGGTCTCGTCCCTGCTCAACATCACGGATTCGGAGTCAATGTTAAATGAGGAGCAGATCATGGAAATGATGATGCAGGTCAAGGACCCGCTCGGGACCTTCTACGCGTTCACGCTCCCGAAGTCCCCTCTGAAGAGGACGGTCAAGGAGCGCGGAAGGAAGGGGTGACACAAGATGGCAGGACCGATCATCAATGACACGACCGTGAAGACGAAGGAGAGGAAGATCACAATCGACCCCGTCACGAGGCTCGAGGGGCATGGCAAGATCGAGATATTCCTGGACGAGAAGGGGGATGTCTCGAACGCGTACATGCAGATACCCGAGCTCAGGGGCTTCGAGAGGTTCTGCATAGGTCGGCACGTGCAGGAGCTGCCCGTCCTGACCAACAGGCTCTGCGGCGTGTGCCCTGCGGCACACCACATCGCGTCCACGAAGGCCCTGGACGCCGTGTTCAGCGCAGAGCCGACCGCGACCGCGAAGAAGCTCAGGGAACTGTTCTACATGGGGCAGTACACGCACAGCCATATAGCCCACTTCTACGCCCTGGCGGCTCCAGACTTCGTGCTCGGGCCATCGGCCCCAGCAGCCAAGAGGAACATCCTGGGAGTCGTGGACGCCGTGGGCGTGCCGATAGGCGCCGAGGTCATCAAGCACCGCTCGTACGGCCAGAAGGTGCAGGAGATCGTCGGCGGCAGGGCGACCCACCCCGTGTTCGGGCTGCCGGGAGGCGTCTCGAAGCAGATCAGCGAGGAGGAGCGCGTGCAGATGGAGAACATGGCCAAGAGCTGTGTGGAGTTCGGCAAGTTCTCCATAAAGCTGTTCCATGACCTGGTCCTGGGCAACAAGGACTACCTGGGCCTAATCCTGAACCAGGACGCGTACTACCTCGAGACCTACTACATGGGCATGGTCGACAAGAACAACAAGAGCCAGTTCTACGACGGCGACGTCAGGGTCGTCGACCAGACCGGGAAGCAGGTCGTGAAGTTCAAGCCGAGCGAGTACCTGGACATCATCGCCGAGCACGTCGAGCCGTGGACATACATGAAGATGCCCTACCTGAAGAGTGTCGGGTGGAAGGGCTTCGTAACCGGACCATCGAGCGGCATATACAGGGTCGGCCCGCTCGGGAGGATCAACGTGTGCGAGGGATACACCACCCCGCTGGCGCAGGCGGAGTACGAGGTGTTCAGGAAGACGATGAGGGACCTTGGGGTCACGGGGCCTGTGCACCACACGCTGGCGTTCCACTGGGCGAGGCTCATAGAGCTGCAGCACGCGGGCGAGAGGATGCTCGAGCTCGCGAGCGACAAGAGCATCACGAGCGACGACATCAGGGGCCCTTGGAACCCGCCCAAGGAGGGCGTGGGGATAACCGAGGCGCCGAGGGGCACGCTGATACACCACTACCGCTCGGACAAGGACGGGCTGTGCACGATGATCAACATGATCGTCGCGACGACGAACAACTACGCGGCCATGAACACGAGCGTGAAGCAGGCGGCCAAGGCGCTCATACACAACGGCGAAGTGTCCCAGGGGCTGCTGAACAAGGTCGAGATGGCCTTCAGGTGCTACGACCCGTGCAACTCTTGCGGCACACACGCCCTGAACGGCTCGCCCGCGCTCCAGTTGACCGTGAGGAAGGCCGACGGTTCAGTCGTCAAGACCATCAGGAACTTCTGAAAACTCTCAACGAGGGGTTCACGCCCCTCGGACCTATGATTTTCACACCCCGACAGGATGAATTACCTTGAGGTGCTACCCTTGGCCATGAAGACCCTGGTCGTGGGCGTGGGCAATCCCATACTGTCGGACGACGGCGTCGGGATATTCGCTGCCAGGATGCTCATGGAGCGCGGGATCCAGGGGGTCTCCATAGAGGAGCTACCTGCGAGCGGGCTCGAGCTGCTCGACATGGTCTTGGACCACGACAGGGTCGTGATCATAGACGCGATACAGACCAAGAACGGTTCCCCAGGGGACCACTACATCATGGCCGAGGAGGACTTCAAGAGGACCGTGCACGGGACCTCCCCGCACGGATTCAACATCGCGACCGCCCTCGCCATGGGGAGGCAGGTCGTGCCTGAGAGGATGCCAAAGGAGGTCTTCTTCGTCGCAATAGAGGCCGAGGATGTCGACAACTTCCGTGAGGGACTGACACCGAAGGTGTTGGCCAGCCTGCCGGCCATCGTGGACATGATAGAGCGCGACCTCATACGTCGGAAGGGCTAGCATATCCTGGGCACAGGGTCCCCGACCGGGGGCTCCATGACCCTCTTGCCGCCGGTGTGTGTCTCCATGAGCACGCCTCTGACGCCGGCCGTCGCCTCGCCGATGATGCTCGCCCTGGCGCCCTCCGGGACCGACCTCACCGCCCTCAGGACCTCCTCAGCCTTCTCGGGGACGACGGCGATGATGACCTTGCCCTCGTTGCCTATCTCGAACGGGTCTATCCCTAGCATCTCGCAGGCAGCCATGACCGCCCCGTCCATGGGGATGTCCTCCTCCCTGATGCTGATGCCGACCGAGGACTTCTCCGACCACTCGTTCAGAAGGTTGGCCAGGCCGCCTCTGGTGGGGTCCTTCATGGACGTGATGCCTCCCACCTTCAACGCCTCAGCGATCAAGTGGTTCAGCGGGGCGGCGTCGCTCTTCACCACGGTGTCGAAACCATATCCTTCCCTGAAGGACAACAGGGCGACTCCATGGTTCCCGATAGGGCCAGACGCGATGATGACATCCTTGTCTGCGACCCCTGAATCGTTCGGCCACTCCCACTTGAAGGCCCGCGACTTCCTTATCTCCGATATGTTGTGGTCCAGATGGGGCGAGCGCCTCCCGATCCCGCTCGTGTTTATGAACAAACCGTCGGCGGCGGCCTTCTCAACGACCTTGGTATCGCCCGTGACTATCCTGACACCGGCTGACCTGGCAGTGGAGTTCAGGCTGCGCATGATCGTGTGCAGCTCGTCGGTGGAGAAGCCCTCCTGTATGACCATGGCGCATGACAAGGCCACGGGGGTCCCGCCCATGACGGAGA
>JBFYNF010000129.1:0-6521 GCA_041304525.1 Thermoplasmata archaeon
CTTCGACGCTCCCAACGCGGCCGCGGCATCCACCGTGGCCATGTCGAGCGCCTTCTGAGCCGGCACAACCGTGGCGTCCCATCTGTGGGCCTTGTGCATCAGAGAGGCGAACTTCATCTCCAGGAACATGTCAAGGGAGTTGTTGGACGAGGCTCCGTCCGTGCCGAGGCAGACCGTGACCCCGTTCGCGAACATCTCCGGCAGCGGCGCGAACCCGCCGCTCGCGAGCTTCATGTTGCTCGTGGGGCAGTGGGCGACGGACACCCCCGCCTTCGCGAGCATGCGGACCTCGTTGATCGTGAGCCAGACGCCGTGCGCGGCGATGTCCCCCTTCGACAGGAACCCCGTCTCCGCAAGGTGCTCGACGGGCCTCTGGCCGGTCTTCCTCTGGAACTCGTAGACCTCGTACCTCGTCTCGGACAGGTGGTAATGGCAGAACGTCGCCTCCCTCTTCGCCAGCTCTCTGGCCCTGCGGAAGGTCTCGTCGGAACACACGTATACCCCCTGGGGGGCGACCACGGGCTTGACGAGCGTCCTCCCCTTGTGGGCCATGATGAACTTCTCGCAGTTCTTGACAGGGTCTCCCTTCTGGGTCGTGAACTCCTGGTCCAGGACCGCCCAGCCGAGATAACCTCTGAGGCCGACCTGCTCGACGCTCTTCGCTATGACATCCTGCGCGTAGTAAAGGTCCAGGAAGGTCGTCGTACCGGTCCTGGCCATCTCCAGGCATCCCAGGGCGGCCCCGGCGGCGATGTCCTCTGTCGTCCGCTTCGAGTCTATCGCGAACGTCCGTTCCAGGAACCCCTCGAGCCTCACATCGTCCGCGACGCTCCTCATGACCGCCATCGAGACGTGCGAGTGGCAGTTTATGAGTCCCGGCATGACGATGCACCCAGAGGCGTCAACGACGTCATCGGCATCCCGTTCGACCTGCCCTACCTGTTCTATCCTGGTGCCGTTGACGAGCACGTCTGCTCTCAGGACTTCCCTCTTGGCGTTCTGTGTCACGACAAGGCCGTTCTTGATCAGTGTCGAGGACAGGCGGGCACACCCCTCTGGCTTCGGAAGGGTATTAAAGGGACCAAGCATTAAGGTTTGTCGACCCATGGTCAGGATAACTTTTCTCGGGACTGGTGGAGGCCGGTTCGCCACCATCTACCAGGCGCGCGCGACGGGTGGCATATATGTGGAGGATGAGAGGAACCTGCACATCGACCCCGGCCCAGGGGCGCTCGTCAGGATGCGCGCTATAGGTATCGACCCCCTGAAGACCAATGCGATCCTCGTGTCGCACTGTCATCCGGACCACTACATGGACGCCGAGATACTCATAGAGGCCATGACCGAGGGGGGCACCAGGAAACAGGGCCTGCTCATAGGCAGCAAGAGCGTCATCGAAGGGGACGACGGCTACGGTCCCGCCATATCGAAGTACCATCAGGCGAAGCCGAAGTACGTGAAGGTCATGGAACCCTTCTCGAAGGTCACGATGAAGCCCCTCGAGGTGTGGGCCACCCCGTCGGCTCACTCGGACACCACATCAGTGGGCTTCAGGATACAGACGTCAGGCGGGATGCTCTCGTACGTCTCGGACACTCAACTCCTGGAGCAGGTCATCAAGGCCCATAAGAAGTGCAGGATCCTGATCGCCTGCGTCACGAGGCCGTTGGGCCAGCGCATCCCGCATCATCTGTGCACTGAGGACGCTGGCTACCTCGTCGAGAAGGTCAAGCCAGAACTGGCAGTCATCACGCACTTCGGCATGCGCGTGATCCAGGAGAACCCTGAGACCCAGGCCAAGTGGATCGAGGAGAGCTCGGGGGTCAGGACCGTCGCAGCGCGCGACTACATGGCCCTCGATTTCGAGAAGGACGGCATCGAGGTCAGCGACAGGCTGAGGGTGGCCCAGGACAAGTAGCGGCGAGGGGCTGAGGTGGCCTTGGTCCGTCCATCGTGGACAACTGCCTCGAAGCCGAGCCCTTCGGGTATTTTGCGCACATGTCGCATGCGGTTATCATGCCACGGAATATCTGGCAATCCTTCTCAGAACACATGTCTCCCATCCCTGACTGAGGTCGAATCAACATGTCAGGTAATAAAGATTCCATGCTGCCAAGTACCACGGCCACTGCGCAACGGTTAACTAACCCGTCGGGGATAGCCGCGTCCGATGGCCGCGGAGCTGAGCAGAGAGGACCTCTCAAGGGTGTGCGACTACTGCCGGGACAAGAGGATGTCCCTTGCCATAGTGCGCACGCGCGAGGCCCCGACCGAGCTCAGTCGCCTGTTCGAAGGCCTTGGCGATGCGTGCTCCCTCTCCTTCAAGAGGAACATGTGGTCCCCATCCGCAGATTTCGGATTCGCCGAATTATATTCGAACGGGAGAATCCTCGTAGTGCTGTATATCGGAGGTGGGCATACGGAACTCGTAAGCCTCTCGGAGATAGACGACGTCTTCCTCCAGGACCTCGAGGACACGCTGGCATCCTCAAATATCCAGTCGTCCACGATCAGGGACGGCCTGTAGCTACTCCGGCCTTCGGCCGGAGGGGCACTCGTACCACGCTGGCAGGTATCCCAGAAATCATATTATAGCACGAGCTGACTGGGCATCAATTGGTGTCTTAGGTTGGTGGCTCAACTTTCCTCCTAAGCAGAGATTTTGACAATCCCCACCACACCAACCGAAAGACACCTTAACTCTCCTTTATCATGACTACGTGCGCGTGCGCGTCATTGCGCACGCGGCGCGACTCCGACATTCGCCGCAAGTTCTTCAGGGCTCGTCCGGGCGCCTGCATTTATTACCTCCGGGCCTAATCCATGTACCCGATGTCCGTTGAGGACGCTGTTCTAAAGAAGGTCAAGCCGACCAAGGCTCAGGACGCGAAGGTCATGGATGCCGTCCACGAGCTGGAACCCCTCGTCACCCGCGAGGCCAGGCGTCTGGACGCGCACATCGAGCTGATGCTTGTGGGGTCTGTCGCCAAGGGTACCCATCTGAGGGACCCGGACATAGATCTGTTCATGCTGTTCTCCGAGAGCACATCGCTCGAGACGCTGAAGGAGAAGGGCCTCGCGATCGGCAGGACCGTGCTCGGGGGCAGGGAGCACTACGCCCAACACCCCTATGTCAGAGGGGATTTCGAGGGCTTCCAGGTCGACCTGGTGCCTTGCTTCAAGGTCAGGGACACGAGGAGCAAGATGAGCGCGGTCGACAGGACCCCGTTCCATACCAGGTTCGTGAAGGAGAACCTGGGCAAGGGCCAGGCGGACCAGGTGCGCCTGCTTAAGCGATTCATGAAGGGCATCGGATGCTATGGTGCAGAGGCCAAGGTACAGGGCTTCTCGGGCTATCTGTGCGAGCTTCTGGTCATGCGTTTCGGCACATTCGGCTCCGTCCTCCAGGCCGCGTCGCAGTGGAAGAGGGGCGAGCACATCCAACTGCCAGGCCATGAGGGCAAGGAGTTCTCCGAACCCATCACGTTCATCGACCCTGTGGACACATCGAGGAACGTCGCGTCCGCGGTGTCGCTGGCGAGCCTGCTGCTCCTCATACGGGCCTCGCGTGAGTACATCGGGTCGCCGTCGGAGAAGTTCTTCTTCCCCGTTGAGAGGGCGCCATGGCCTCCCTCGAAGGTCAAGGAGCTCGCGGGCGAGAGGCTGGGGAACATCGTGTCCGTGTCATTCCCGAAGATCGACCTGATCGACGACGTGGTGTATCCTCAGCTCAGGAAATCCATGTCGGCGGCCGTGGCACTCCTCGAAAGACAGGAGTTCGAGGTGGAACGCACCAGCATCGAGGTGGACGGACTCGCCCACCTGGTCATCGAACTCGCGTCACTCACCCTCCCGGACGAGAGGAAGCACAGGGGGCCGCCCGAGAAGTCGGAGAACGCGAAGGAGTTCCTGGCCAAGTGGCGGAAGAAAGGCCTCTCCCCTCCGTTCGTGGAGAGGGGACGGTGGTACGTCATCGCCAAGAGGGATGTGACCCGAGGGGACGAGCTCCTCAGAAAGGAGATGCACAGCCTGAGCCTCGGGAAGGATGTCAAGAAGGTAGGCGAGTTCTCGGTGCTCACGGGCCCGGACATGCTGGGGAAGGAACACTTGATGGCCCTGGCGAAGCACTTCGACGACAGGGTCCCTTGGGAGAGATGAGCCTCAGGCGGAGACCGGGATCGCGCTCGCGGGCGTGAAGACCGTCACGTGTCCCGCGTCGTCAGCTGCCCGTATCTCGAAGGTGAAGCTGCTGGACAGTATCTGGTCGCCGGTCAACGAGTAACCGTATCTGTGGTCCTCCTCGAGCGTCATGCCGACGAAGTTCTCCCCTCCGTCCACAGACACGAGTGCCGTCGATAGTTCGCCGTTATCGGCAACCTTGGCCGTGATGTTCACGGTGTAGGACGCGGATGCGTGGATGACCGAGTCCAGGGACTCACCCCATCTCGGGACCCACACGTACCCCCCGACGGAGTCGACATACTCGTAATCAATGGCAGTGACGTTCGTTCCGCTGTCGACCCAGATCGTCACTTCCGTCACGGACGGGTTGGCATGGTCGGCGATGGGGAAGTTGAACATGAGTACCCAGACCGCCAGGAATGTGAAGAAGAACCATGCGACATTCCCCGCCCAATTCTTCTTCTGGAACTGGGAGATGTCGACCTTGATGAATGGGTAGAAGTACTTGAGCGAGACGAGCCCGCCGATGACAAGGGCGAAACCGACAGGGGCCATGTCCTGGTCGAGGTTAGAGAGTACGCCAGCGACGATGCCGAAAAGGGCCGCGTAACCCACGGTCAGCAGGACCGTCTTCGTGTCCCTGAGCTCTTTCAGCAAGAACTCCTTCTCGTCGAACTCGGGAGGTGTGAACTCGTAGTCCTCCTTCTCGTCCTTGTCCTTCCTTCTCTTCTTAGCCATTCTGGCCCTCGAAGAGCTGGGCCTATTTAATACCTTTTGGTGAGGACTCAGCCACCCTCACGCCTGTGGTCGCACCACTTTCGCGTACCTCTAATCCATACCCTTATATTCGCGGCTCGGGCTCTTGAGACACGCAAGGTGCAGTGTGTCTATGTCAGAGGAGGAGATTGCTAAGCTCCCAGGCGTCGGGCCCGCGATCCTAGAGAAGCTGAAGGAAGCGGGGTACAACGACATCATGATGATCGCAGTGGATTCTCCCAAGAACCTGGCGGAGCTCGCTGAGGTGGGCGAATCGACCGCTGCGAAGCTCATCGCGGCCGCCAAGAAGGCAGCCGATGTGGGTGGTTTCGAGACGGGGGACATCCTCCTGGAGCGCAGAAAGACCATCGCCAAGCTCGGGTCTGGGTCCAAGTCCCTGGACGAGCTCATGGGCGGAGGGTTCGAGTCGCGGGCCATCACGGAGTTCTTCGGCGAGTTCGGTTCTGGCAAGACGCAGCTGTGCCATCAGCTCGCGGTCAATTGCACGAGGCCGTTCGACGAGGGCGGGCTCGAAGGGCACACGATGATCATAGACACCGAGCAGACCTTCAGGCCTGAGAGGATAGTGCAGATGTCCGAGGCGCTCGAGCTCGACCCGGACGAGATCCTGAAGAAGATACATGTCGCGAGGGCGTTCAACAGCCACCACCAGACCCTGCTCGTGGACAAGGCGACCGAGCTCGCCAAGGAGTACCCGGTCAGGATGCTCGTCGTGGACTCACTCACCGCTCATTTCAGGGCGGAGTACATCGGCAGAGGAGCTCTGGCCGAAAGGCAACAGATGCTCAACAAGCACATGCACGACCTGCTCAGGTTCGGCGACCTGAACAATGCGGTCATCGCTGTGACGAACCAGGTTGCTGCGAAGCCGGATGCCTTCTTCGGGGACCCGACGAGGCCGATCGGGGGCCACATAGTCGGCCACACGGCGACTTTCAGGATATACCTCAGGAAGAGCAAGGGCGGAAAGAGGATTGCGAGGCTCATAGACTCGCCGAACCTGCCCGAGGCCGAGGCGGTCTTCCAGGTGTCAGAGGCGGGCATAAGCGACTGAGCAGCGGAAGGGTTAAAGACGCCCTCCGCGACTCGTGGGTCCGTGAAGTTGCTGCTCGAGCTCTCGATGGAGTGCGAGTCATTGGCCAGGTCGGAGGCCCTCAGCGCGATAGCCGCCCTGGGTGGCTCTCCCAAGGAGCTCGGCTCGGATACTGGCGTACTGATCACAGATGCGGACGTCGACCCGCATGCGCTACTTGGGCGGCTGGGACTCTGTCACAAGGTCTCAGAATGGCTCGGTTCTTCGGATCTCTGCGGCGTCGATTCGCTCGTGGAGGCGGCGGACGTGCCCGGGCCGGTTAGGGTCAGGTCCACGAGGATCGGCGAGGCGCATAAGGACGTCGACCTGGCCGCGATGACGCGACGCGCAGGTGGCCTTCTGGCGAAGGACAAGGGCGTGGACCTCCACTCTCCCGCGTCTGAGGTCAGGCTGGTCTTCTCAAGGAGCGTGCACGCTGGCAGGTTGATCGGCTCGATCGACAGGGCATCCTTCGAGAGCAGGATGAACA
>JBFYNF010000130.1:0-8669 GCA_041304525.1 Thermoplasmata archaeon
TGCTATTTCATGTCGATGATGGACGCCGCGGAGAGCAAGGACATCTTCCTGAGCTGTTTCAAGTGCGGGAGGATTGTCAGGTCGAGCGATGCTGAGTGCCCCAGATGCGGCCTGCAGTTCGGCCCAGGGACGCTGTTCGAGTGCCCCTTCTGCTCCGGCCTCATATGGCGCAACGCCACCAAGTGCACCTCGTGCGGCATAGACCTCACGGAGTTCTCCGAGAGCGTCGTGAAGACCAGCTCCAACTTCGACATGGACAATTTCGTCGATGGTATCATCAACAACGAGCTAGAGCAGCTCAAGTCGACGATACGCAGAGTCGCGTGTCCTGGCTGTGGGCTCATGATCAGAGGGGACGAGGACAAGTGCCCCAGGTGCGACCTTCCGCTCGAGGAGGCGAAGGTGGACTGCCCCGTGTGCGGCGAGAAGATATCCATATCCGCCAAGTCGTGCAGCAGCTGCCAGGCGGTGTTCGAGGAGTTGCCTGAGGAGCAGGAGTCGCTGTCAGTCGAGGAGCCCTCCACGCCAGAACCAGTGACTCCGGAGGCGCCCGTTCATGAAGAGCTGAGGGCTGTTGAGCCGCCGATGCCCGCGGCCCCTAAGGTGTTCAAGAAACCGATGGTCCGTAAGCCCGTGGCCAAGGCGACGGTCGCGAGGAAGCCAGCATCGCTCGACCTGACAATCCTCCCGCACTTGAAACAGCTCAGGAAGATGTCCTTGCTCTCCGCGGCGTCCATCATCGACATGAAATAGCATCTCCGTTATTTAAACTCTGGAACGGCTGCCCCGACCATCGTGTCATCCTCACGACAGCTCTTCCGGCCTGGACCGTCTGCGATAGACGGCAATGAATATCGTCAGGACGAACAGGACCGGCACCACCGCGTCGGAGAACTCCGGGATCTTGTCGAATATGACATCTGGGGACGACGTGTTCTGCGTCCACTGCCAGCAGATGTAAGCCTCTCCTGGAGCGGAGTATATCGATGTGAGGAATGCCTTCACATATGTAGTCTGAGACGGAGACACGGACGACCATGTGCCTGAGACGTTCTTCTCGACCTCGATGCTGTCCGCACTGGCCTCGTCCTTGAGCCACATGACGTACACGTTCCCCGTGCTCGAGTCCAACGATATGGTCGGGGACTTGACGAGGATCCCGGACGCAGACGAATCCATGGTCCGCGGGCTGCTCCAGGCCGAAGTTGATGTGTTGTAGACGTAATGGATATCTGGGTACCATGAGCCGACGTTCATATTACTCGTGCCGTAGACCACGTGGACGACATGATTGCTGTCAACGACAGCGGAAGGAGGGGCGTAGATGGTGTTGTCGGCATTCGTGCCGGTGGATGGCTCGTGGATCTCCCTCTCAGTGCCCCATCCCGAGCCAGAATGGACGCGGGAGTAGACGCCCCCGTGGTATGTGTAGACGGCCCATGCCACGACGCCGTCACTCGGATTGCCTGGGAGGAGCGTGGCGCGGCCGTTTGGATCATCCATACTGGGAGCGATCAAGTTGCCCCTGTCGGTCCAAGAACCCGTGATGTCATCGCCGGAAGCTGTGGACGCGGTTCGAATATTGTACTGCTCCTGGGTCGCGTGCACTCTGGTCACGACAGCGACCCATACTGCTCCGTTCACGTCCTTCGTGATGTAGGTATTCTTGTCGGCGAGCGGGTAGTTCGTCGTGGATATATCGAAGGCCACCTGAGATCCCCAGGTGATGCTTGCCGGGCTCTCGGTCACCGTGCCCCGTCGGACATACACTAACTCGGAGAGCGTGGATGTCCGGTCTCCGATGACGTAGACCACGTTCGTATCGGAATCGTACCAGAGACTGACCTTGCCCACGTCTCCAATCGTGAAGACCTGGTCTCCAAACGTCCATGTGACTCCGCCGTTCGAACTGTACTTGTAAACGGTGTCCGACCCGTCGAAGTAGAAGCTCCAGAAGTTCGTGCCGTCATAGAACAGCTTCCTCTGATAGGACGAGGACGTCGCCTCGTCTGAGCTCGTCGTTGTATCAACGGCCCACGAAAGCGTGCCCACAGACGAAGACATCCCGCCCGTGAGCGCCAGCATCGTGGCCTCGTCCAGAGCGACATAGTCGTTGTATTGCCTCCAGTCGGTGGTCTCGATGATGAAGTCGATAGCCACAGCGCCGCCGATCTCGTACGACGGCACGCCTACCTCCATGCGCTGCCAGTCCACCTCAACGTCGAGCTCCGTGGACGCAACGGCCCACGAAACGCCCGAGTAGACATGCAGAACGGATGACACGACCTCGCCGTTGAGCCCGCGCACCTCGATCCTGTAGTCAGCGCCTATGACCTTCGAATCCACCGAGACGGGATAGCCCGTCGCGGATGACATGTCACTGTCGATGAATATACGGGTGATGTCCTCGGCGGTCTTCCTCGCCGCTGGCACGACCGCGCCCCCGTCGCCCGGCACAGGCTTGCCCCTCATCACGGGCACGTACGATCCGCTGCACATCTCGCCCGCGACACTGATGAAGAAGGATGATGAAGCGCTCGTGTTGAATACGCCCACATGCTGGACATCAATATTATCGTTAAGGACTTCCAGGGGATCGACATCGGACACTGTCCTGTCAGCCCAGTCACCGAAGGCTCCGTCAATGCTCACGGATGACGGCACTGAGCCCACATAGGCCCTTGCTGGCTGTCCCAGCACATCGACGCTGGCGAAACTCGACCCGATGTCTTCCGAAGACACCTGGGCGGAGACGAACTGGCCGGGCGACAGCGAACTGGTGTCCACCTCGAAATCGACCGTCTTGACCTCACCCGGGCTGAGCGTGAACGGCTCGAATTCGCTGACGATTGGGGACAGGTTCTCCAGCTGGACATCCACCGAATCGACGGTGCCATCCATCCCATCGCATGTGAACTCGAGAGTGAGTATCGCCTCTGAATCGGACTCCGCCAAGATGCCAGAAACTGGCACGGAAGGCGACAGGCTCTGTCGCACAATCAGCGCGCCACCCTCGTCGGGCACGCTCGCGCTGACGGAGCGCCTGGCCAACTGGTCCTGGGAAAGGAGCATGAACCGAGCATCTGCGGACGGGGTTACCTGCAGGTTCCCCATCGCCTCGAGCTGACCCTCATCCAGCCGGTTCGCAACACCGCCGAGCGACTCCCACGAATTCCAGTCATATCGCTCGTCAGCATCGTCCGGATCGTATGCGCAGACATCCGTGGACTCCACGGATCCATTCCAGCCATCGAGCTCGACCATGAAGTCTGCGCCCATGGTGCCGATCGCATATCCAGTGTCCTGGTCGCCATCGGAATCCACGAACAGGAAGAGACTCTCCACTGAAATCGTGTCGAACATGTTGCCCTCAGCGGACACGTAGAGATAGACTCTCGTGCTATCTACGGCCACTGACCACTCATCGATCACGGTGATGGGCATGGTCGTCAGTATGTCCATGCTATAGGAATCTGAGCTCGCCCATTCGCCGAAGTCCCCATCGACCGAATACGGAGCCCCGTCGTTCGAGTAGGAGATGTAGATGAATGTCGGGATTATGATGACGAGTGCGACGAGCACTGCGAGGAACTGCCATCTCGCTACGGCGAACCCGCGCCGCCTAGCAGGAGACGGCTGTCTGCTCTCGCCCTTGGTGCCGTTGATCATCCCAGTCCCGTTCACGAGACCCGTGCCGTTGATGGCGCCTCTGCCGTTCGTGAGCCCGCGCCCAACCGAGACCGGCTCCGCGGGTAGGGCGGTCACGACCTCGGCTGGAGATACCTCCCTGGTCTCGGGCCTGAGCGCCTCCACGGAAGGTTCAGGCACTGGCTCAGGCAATGCTACCGCGGCTTCTTCGACGAACGAGACGCCGCACTTCGGGCATGCCTTCGCCCCTGGCGCGAACCTGGCCCCACAGTCCGGACACTCAAGGAGGTCGTCTTCGCCTGCGAGCGGGATGCCGCATCTGGAACACTTAGCCTCTCCGCCCTTCAGCTCCAGACCGCAACCTGGGCATGTGACCTTGACCTCTGGAATCGGGGCGGTCGGCACCGGGGCCGCAGGCGCCTCATCGGCCGATGCCCTGATCTTGCGCATCAGCCGGCGCTCGATGACCTTGTCCACCTCCCGCTTGAGCATGACCTTGTCAATGTGAGTAGAACAGAAGGGGCACTTGTCTACATCAGAAGGGACTTTCTTGCCGCACAACGGACAATGTATGCTCTGTTCCTCTGGCAACCTATAAACACCTCTGCGAACGTCAACACTCAGCGTGTGGTATGTGGGGGATCCTTGTCGGGCAAGGTGCCAAGCACATTTGTTAACATAGTTAGTGTGCTACTGGATATATATAGAATCCGTCTGATAGAGGTCACTGACTCAGACCCCGATTCCATGTGCGCAGGAGCCTGATACGCAGGCTCGGGGCATTCCAGGTGAAAACGACCCGCGCAACATTAATATACGGCTCATATCGTCGAATGGACAGGTGTGGAACATGGCCTGGACGGGCGCGCTGGTCAAGAAGGACGATTTCCGGTTCGAGATACCGAAGAGCCACAAACCATGCATGTCCACCTCAGCGATCATTTTCGCCGACGACAAACTCATACGCTCGGTGAAGGCGGACAACGCCCCCGAACAGGCAGCCAACGTCGCGTGTCTGCCAGGGATTGTCGGCAAGTCGCTCGCGATGCCCGACATACACTGGGGGTACGGTTTTCCAATCGGGGGTGTCGCCGCGTTC
The DNA here is from genome assembly GCA_041304525.1 of Thermoplasmata archaeon. Classification (GTDB taxonomy): domain Archaea; phylum Thermoplasmatota; class Thermoplasmata; order UBA10834; family UBA10834; genus UBA9653. Next base: position 4,748 of record JBFYNF010000130.1, read on the forward strand.
GACTCCGAGAAGGGAATCATATCCCCAGGCGGCATAGGCTATGATGTCAACTGCGGGGTCAGACTCGTGAGGACGGACCTCACGGTGAAAGACATCGAACCTCACGTGAAGAGGCTCATAGACACGGTATTCGAGAACGTGCCCTCAGGCGTGGGCGAGAAGGGGAAGCTGAAGCTCACAGGCAAGGAGATCGACGAGGTCCTCGACCAGGGCGCCCGATGGGCGGTGGAGAAGGGTTACGGCTGGGAGGACGACCTCATCTCATGCGAGGAGGGCGGACGCATGACGAGTGCCGACCCCACCAAGGTTGACCAGAAGGCAAAGCAACGGGGCGCTCCCCAGCTCGGCACCCTCGGAGGCGGGAACCACTTCCTCGAGATACAAAGGGTCGACCGAATATTCGACGAGGAGGCCGCGAAGGCCTTCGGAATAACATCCACGGACCAGATAATGGTCAGCATACACTCCGGCTCCAGGGGTTGCGGACACCAGATCGCGAGTGATTACATACGAGTGATGGAGTCCGCGCTCAGGAAATACAACATCAATGTCCCCGACAGGCAGCTCGCATGCGCGCCCGTAGGCTCCAAAGAAGGGCAGGACTGCTTCGGCGCCATGAGCGCGGCAGCGAACTACGCCTGGGCAAACAGGCAGCTCATACTCCACTGGACCAGGGAGTCCTTCGAGCAGGCGCTGGGGCGGAATGCCGAGGAGATGGGCATGGCATGTGTGTACGACGTCGCCCACAACATCTGCAAGCTCGAGGAGCACCAGTTCGAGGGGAGGAGGACCAAGGTCTACGTCCACAGGAAGGGCGCGACAAGGGCCTTCGACAGCAGCAGGTCCGAGGTGCCGGCCAAGTATCGGTCTGTGGGGCAGCCAGTGCTCATACCGGGCGACATGGGCAGCTCCAGCTATGTGCTCGTTGGCACTCCCCAGGCGATGGCCGAGACATGGGGCTCGACATGTCACGGCGCAGGCCGGCTCATGTCCAGGAGTCAAGCCACGAGACAGTTCACGGCCAACGACGTGGTCGAGATGCTCCGGAAGAGGGGTGTCTATATCCGCGCGGCCTCCAAGGACGGTATAGTCGAGGAAGCGCCCGGGGCGTACAAAGACGTCGACGATGTGGTCGGCGTCGCGCACGGCGCTGGAATATCCAGGATCGTCGCGAAGCTCAGGCCCATGGGCGTCATGAAAGGCTAGAGCCCTAGGACCTTCTGAGCGGCCTTCGCGACCTTGGCCTTGTGCCTCTCGGGGCACGCGACCATGACAGCCCAGTCGTGCGCCCTCCGGGTCTGGAGTGCCGCTGCTATCGGGCTGATCTTCGGCAGGAGGCGGACCTTCTTCTGCTGGAGTATCCTCACATCCGTCAAGCACATCCGCGGCTCCGAGACGGGGAGTTCCGACGAGGGGATGTCCATGATGACATGGCCGGGTTCGAGTCCTGCCCTGGTGGCGATCTCCTCCTCGACCATCCTGCGCCTCTTCATGTCCCCGAGACGGTCTATCGTGTCCCACTGCCCCTCGACGACATCCGTGACTGCGAGCGCGTAGGCCTTCTTGAACAGCCGCCGGTACTTGATCAGTGTAGCGATCTCACCGCACAGTCCGCCCTCGGAGTCGAGCCGCGACAGGAGGGTAGCGTCAGTCATCTGGTGCATCGAGTAGATGTCCTCCGGGCCAAATCCCTCGACTGCCTTCGCGAGCATCAGCTCCGATATCCGGACGGTCTTGTGGAAGTATACCGATGTGAACATGAGCGACCGAGCGACCAGCATGCCCTCCACCGCGCTCAGCCCACCCCGCTCTATCACGAGGTCGCCGTTGAACACATCGAAGGTCTCGACCAGGCGGTCCAGGTCGATGACTCCGTATGCCACCCCGGTGTAGTGCGCGTCCCTGACGAGGTAATCCAGCTGGTCCGCGTCCACGGTGCCGCTCACGATCTGCGACAGGTATCTCTTGGAGTTGAAGTGCGCCTGGCCCTTGTGTCTGTCCAGGCCCTTAGCAGGCCCCTGGGCAGCCCCGCCCTCGAGCAAACGAGCGACCTCGCGTGGGTCCATACCCATACGCTCGATCGCCTCCGGCACGGACACATGCTTCCCGAGGACCCTCGATTCGGCCTCGGTGAGGACCGTGTCCTCGCCCCTTATGAGCCTCCGGGATATCTCGGCGTGGTCTATCCCGAACTGCTCGTGGAGCACCATCTCGAACGTGTGCGAATACGGAAGGTGACCGATATCGTGCAGGAAGGCCGCAGCTCTGACCAGCCGGGCCTCACCGGGCTCGAGACCGAGAGAATCGCACATCCTGCCGGCGACCGCGAAGGTCCCGAGCGAGTGCTCGAACCGGGTGTGGTTCGCCCCAGGATATACTAGGTACGCCAGCCCCAGCTGGTGTATGCTGTGGAGCCTCTGAAGCTCCGGCGCCTCTGCGAGCGGCAGGAACTCGCTGTCGACCCTGATGCTCCCGTGGACCGAGTCCCTGATAATCTTGTGGTCGACCATCGCAGTTGAGACACATTCTTCGGATATAATGGTTCACCAAGCGGGACTATACATGGAGTTGAAGTTGGATGCGCGAAACCACGTCCCAGGAAGGCTTAGGACATTATTGAACCTGATATTGAAGGCCAAATGCTTTTAAGAGGAGTAGGTCATGCTTTCCCATAGCCTCGCACCCCCGGGAGGCATTCACCCATGATATCAGACGCAGGCATGGACAACGAAAACAGGGTTCAATTGTTCGTGGACGGCTTCGACAACAAGATAGGAGGAGGCATCAAGAAGGGGCATGTGGTCCTCCTTGCTGGCACTCCAGGCACGATGAAGTCGTCCATCGCGATGAACATGCTGATCAACAACGTGAAGAAGAAGGGCGTCAACGTCCTCTACGTGAGCATCGAGGAGAGCAAGGAGAGCCTCCTATCGGCGATGGAGATGCTCGGGCTGGGGAAGATTGACGAGAACAAATTCTTCATAGTAGATATAGGCAAACTCAGGCTCGAGCACACGGACGCCGACGTGGGCAGGGACTGGTTCAAGATACTCAAGGAGTACCTGAGGAAGAAGGTCGAGAACGAGGGCGTCGAGATCGTCGTCATCGACTCTCTGACGGCCATCTACTCCCTCGCGACGATACCTAACCCGCGCCAGGAGTTGTTCCACTTTTTCGGGTTCCTGAAGAAGCTCGGCGTCACGACATTCCTTATCTCCGAGACCCAGCAGAACGGGCTGGCGTTCGGGCCCTACAACGAGGACTTCCTGGCCGATGGCGCCATACTCCTCAGGTTCGTCGAGGTCGGAGAGACGGATGTGCAACTCAGGATCAGGGCAGTCAAGATGAGGCACTCGAAGATCCATCACGGGTACATGACCCTGCTCTACAAGGACGGAAGGTTCTCGGCGATCACGCCGCTGTCGGAATGAGGACGGCGCTGAAGCTGGAATGTAGGCGCGATGTGCCGGAAGACCGGAACCAGATTAGAAGCCGCCCTTGATCTTGTTCCTGTCGATCTTGATGGACCTTGGGGTCACCATCAGCAGGTTCTTACCGACGCCTGCGACATCGCCGTCGACGTCCCTAGCCACGTTCTTCAGCTCGGCCGTGAGGCGCTTCATGGTCAGGTCGTCGTTCGCGACCGATGTATAGTCGAGTATCAGTATGCTACCGGAGTAGACATGGCTGGTGAGGTTGGACAGGTCTTCGTACCTGAACATCTCGCCTACCTTGACGACGGTCTTCGCGCCCTCGGCGTCGAACACTCCCTCGTCCTCGAACACCATGTCCGTCAGGTCAATGTACTGCTCTGCTCCCATCGTCTCCCTAGGCTCGGATTCTGTCGTCCCGGAGAAGGGTTTCTTCTTGAGAATCGTCAAGCGCATCCCTCGCCAGAGTAATCACGCTGTTCGGATATAAA
>JBFYNF010000131.1:0-5331 GCA_041304525.1 Thermoplasmata archaeon
GCATGGGCCAAGGACTTGGTGCGATAGACGGCCTCATGGAGAACCACGCAATCGCCTGGCCTCGGCAGATATCGTGTCTAGCAGCATGCGAAGCCGCCTCCCCTTGGCCTCAAGTTCGCGGTCGGTCACCGTATCAGCCTCAGGACACAGTTCGTCTACCACGACCTCGCCCTCAACGGATAGGTTAACAGGATATATGACGCAGCCCAAGGGCCTGCGCTCGTACTCGCTGCACCGCCTCCTCTCGCGGTCGTAGAAGACGCAGAAGTCACCGTTGTTCCGCAACCTCCTCACATCATCGACTCCAAGGCGAGAGAAATCCTCCCTCCGGTGGCCTGCACGCTCGAGCCGCGCGATGTCTGCCTCGCACAACTCCATCTCCGTCTCACGGCAACACTTCTCGCAATGGGTGCAGCGCATCATGACTGCGAGGCCGGGGGGATAGTTAAAGATTGGGGCACGAAGCGCGCGTCCGACAACTCCGTCGGACGCACAGAAAACCACATATCGGGGGACCGCGTGGAGTCCCCCAAGGTGATGAGGCCCACCTGAACCGCCCACCCGAGGCTGATGGCATCTACCCATGATGGGGAGCAATGCGCCGGAGCAGCCCGATATGCCCGGCCGAGGATGTGAGGTTCATGGACGCAGACCAGTTGTGGTTAGTGCTGTTGGTAGCCGTAGGCGGGTCCGTGAGAAGCGTCTCCCGGCACCTGCTCTCTGGGGTCTTCACGACATCTGATTTCCCATGGGGCACGTTCTTCGTGAACGCCACGGGGAGCTTCTTGATTGCTTTCCTGTACTTCTGGAACCTCCAGACCGGCTTCGCGTCCCAGGAGTTCAGGGTGGCCGTGTTCGTCGGGATCTTCGGAGGATACACGACCACGTCCGCGTTCAGCCTCGAGACCGTGTCGATGCTCTCATAGTCGCAATGGGGCTGGGCCGCCGCAAACATTTTCCTCAACGGAGGCGTATGCGTGGTCGCGGCCGTGCTCGGACGGATGGCCGCGTTGCTCATAGAGGCGGTCTAGGGTGGAACTCGAGGAGAAGGCAATTCGGTTGAAGGTGTACCTCGGTGAATCCGACCATTACAACGGTGTCCCGGCGTACAAGGCTGTGATCCACCATCTAAGACAAGCGGGATCTGGGGAGCCACTGTCACGCGCGGGGTGTACGGATACGGCAAGAAGAGCAAGTTGCACGAGGCCTCTCCGCTCAGGCTGAGCGAGGACATGCCCGTAGTCGTCGAGGCGGTGGACTCTGAGAAGAAGATACTCGAAGTCGTTCCCGCCATCAGCGACATGGTCAAAGGTGGCCTTGTCACCGTCGACGAAGTCAAGGTCCTCAGGCATATCGGATGAAGCGACTTCTGGACTCACCGGAAGCAGGCGACTGCTACTCGGCCCTGTACCGTGGCACCGGGACATGTATCTCGAACACGGTCGACCTGCCGGGAATCCCCACCTCGCGCACCGAGATGCCGCTGGATTCCAGGAGCTCCCTCGCAAGGCACAGGCTCCGACCACATACACATGGTCCTGCCTGGTCAAACAGCGACTCCTTGGCCCCTTCGGGCACTCCTGCCCCATCCGCTCTGATGGTGACCGTCAAACCGAACTCCGAGGTCCTCGCCCTGACATTGATTTGAGCACCTGATTGGCTCCGCTCCGCCGCTCCAAGGACGAAGGCCGCGAACGCCTTGTCTGCAGCTGAACTCGCGAATATCTTGTACGAGCTAAGGTCCATTTTGACCCTCCGTGAGCCGTTGACAGAACGGTCGACCGCGCTCTGAAGGACCCCCTCAAGCGACTGCCACTCCGTCGGGGCCTCCATGCACGACCTGAACATCCTGAGCGCCTCGAGGCGCTCCGACAACTCCGCACACTTGCAGTCAGCCGAGCGTATATGGGCCGCAGTGTCGTCATCCCTGCAAGTGCCGAGAGCGAGCTCGTTGAAGAACGACACGGCGGACAGCCTGTCCCTGAAATCATTCAGGACCATCTCGTCGAGCATAGTCAGGCACAATCTGGCGCGCTTGAGCTCTCGGGCCTCGAGTAGTCCGATCTCTGACAGGACGGACCGGCTGAACAGGTCCTTCTCCATGTGCTCCAGGACATCCGGGGTGACCACACCTGAGGCGTAAGAGATAAGCGTCTCCGGCGGGAGGTAGTAAGGGTTGCCGCAGACCGTCCCCCGCACGATGACCTTGGGGTGCGCCATCACAGCCTTGACAAGGATCGCGGTATCGAAGTCCGTTTCTGAGTATTGGCACAGGAAGTCAGCAGACGAGTCAGGATACATGAAATTGATGCGGGCCTCATACTCGATGAGGTCGCGGACGCCAGGCATGTCCCTGGACGCCCATGACATCTCACCGGTGGCCGTGAGGCCGCTACAGCCATCCTTGAGTGCCTTGTCCCGCTCGTCCGAGAGGAATCTGAGCACGCGCTCCTTGTCGAATCTGCCGTCTCTCAAATACACCTCGTCCGAGGTGTAGAAACTCACGCGGGTCTCAATGGTTTCCTCACTCAGCGGTGCGGCATCCATCAACCGCTCGAGCAAATCCGCCTTCTCGTGACGGTCGGATATGTACAGGTACCTGTCGTTCTTCCTGAGCCCCTCGAGCATGTGAGGAACGACTGCGGCGAACTGGTCTGACTCGGTCTTGAAAATGCTACACATGTGCCTTCGGGGGCCTTCAGCCGAGGCACTCGCAACTGGACGAGTCGAATTCAACAGAGCCATCCCTTCTCCGAGTCTACAATCACCAAAGAGTCCCCTTTGTCGTTCCGGGCATGGGGACATGATATATTATGTTGTATCCCGAACGTACCAGGCAGTATTTAAGCAACCGAATCTGGGAGAGCGACAATGACCTCGAGGGAGTACGATGGCAGCGATAGATGCCCCCCCGTCTTGATGAGCCCACCTCAAGTGCTGTTCCCGTGATGCCCGTAACAGTCTACCTCATAGTCGTGTCAACTGATCCGCTTCTCAAACCATAGACTCTCTCTCTCCTTCTCGAACCCGACAGAGAGATACAGGTCTAGGGCCTTCTCGTTCTTGGCGTAGACCCCTATGTAGACGGTGTCCATGGCCTGCTCAAGAACCCACTTCATGCCATCAGTGAGCAGGAACTTGCCCACGCCCTTGCGCCGATACGGCGGCCGGACGCCGAGTATGTTGATCCAACCCCACTTGGTGCCGTTCTCCTTATTGTATGTCATATCCTCCGCTGACAGGCATACACCGACGATCTCGTCACCCACCATCGCAAGAGAGAAGCTCTCGGGGTCCTCGGCCGCATCCCTGTAATTTATGAACATCTCGGGCCTCTCAGGTGCGAAGTTGAAGTGGTCCTGGAAGGTGTCATTGAAAGCCTCGACGATTCTAGTGAGTTCCCCATCTCCGCACTCCTTGTACGGCCTCCTGATCAGCCTGACACCATCGGGCACAGAAACGTCCTGAACCCGCTCTGTCTTTCTGCGCACAAGAAAGAACACTCTGTAGGCCTCCGTAAAACCATTCGAAGAGAGGGCATTTATCCGCCATGACTCGCTAGCGAGACACCTCGTCCGCGCCTTTCCCACCCCTCTCGATCTGATGTATTCTGACGCGAAGTCTATGAGCTTCGACTCAAGGCCCTTGCCCCTCTCACCCGGGACGACCTCGAACTCCAGGTGGGCATCGTCCAAACCCGCCGACAGCCTGTTCGCCTCGACGACAACTACAGCATATGCTACTGGCACCCCATCGACCCTGACCACCCAGCTCCCCTCTGGACGGAACTCGGAATACTTCACGGTGTAGGTCTTCATCTCCTCCACCGTGGGGGCTCGCTCGAAAGGCGACTCTTTCTTGGATCTTCGAATCACCGATACTACGTCTTCGAGGTCCACATCCCTCAGACGTGTGATCTCATACTCAGTCACGACACGCGCTTATGCGCATGCATCACATAACTCTTTTGGACCCGCCTTTGCGCAATCTTTATGACAGTCCGTGGTCGTCATCCCGGCCATGAAGAAGGTCAGCCACAAGGACATCAAGGGGACTTCCCCGGATGGCACCAAAGGTGTCGACTTCAGGCCCCTGCTCGCCGAGAACGTGAACCCGCCCAACTACTACCTGAGGGTCTTCGACGTCGCCCCTGGGGGCAACACACCGTTGCACACGCATGCGTGGGAACACGAAGTCTACATCGTGTCAGGAAAGGGGAAGATCGTCCTCGACAAGAGGGAGGAGCCTCTGGCCGAAGGAGACGCTGTCTTCGTCGAGCCAAACGAGATCCACCAGTTCGTCAACGATAGCGGACGCGACATGCGCATGATCTGCGTCATACCCAAGCCGAAGTGAGCGTCACGGCGCGTTGTTTCACTTCACAAGGGCGTCGACGCACTCGCCGAACACCTTCGCGTGGAGGTCCACATCCCTCCTCGTCGTCGAGGGCGCTATCAGGGCCATGTTGTGGAACGGAGTCATCAAGATGCCTCTGTTCAGAAGCATGAGGTGAAGCAGATTCTCCAGCTCCCCGTCTCTGGCAGCATCGGCCTCCGCCCCGTTCCTGGGAGCGGTCGGGCAGAAGTGGTACTCGATGCGCACTCCAAGGCGCGCGACATGCCAGGGTACGCCCCTGCCCTTGATGACATCGTTCACGCCCTTCTCGAACCTCTCCGCCAGGGGCATCATCTTCGCGAACGCCTGCTTCGTGATGACCTTCTCGAGAGTCGCCCTCATGGCCGCCAAGGCGAGCGCATTGCCCGTCAAGGTGCCCCCGAGCCCACTCTCGTCCGTGCCGTCGCTCAGTATGCGCTCCATGACCCTGTCCGACACATACTGACTTATCCCGAAGGCCGCCACTGGGACCCCGCTCGCCAAGGGTTTGCCCATAGTGATCATGTCCGGCCTCAGCCCATGAGTCCCGGTGTACCCGCCCACACCACTCGAGAGTGTGTGCGTCTCGTCGATTATGAGCAGTGTGCCAGTCCTTGTCGTGAGCTCCCTCAGCGAATCGTGGTATCCCGGGTCGGGCAGCACGATGCCTCTGTTGGTCATAGCGGGCTCGATCAACACGCATGCCACGTCCCTGGGGGCGAGAGCCCGCTCCATGGCGACGATGTCGTTAAACTCGACCGCCTTCGTTGTCATCGATGGTGGCACTGGAGGCCCGATGTTCCCTTCCCTTGGGACGACCTTGCCTCCATCTAGGTATATCAGAGTCTCATCGACGGTGCCGTGATAGCATCCGCTAACGACCAGGATGTACTTCCTCTTGGTGACCTCCCTCGCGAGCCTGATGGAGAACCTGTTCGCGTCGGTGGCGGTCATGGC
>JBFYNF010000132.1:0-4881 GCA_041304525.1 Thermoplasmata archaeon
ACGAGGTCCGCTATGACCGCGGGGTTCCTCGGGTCGTCCTCAGGTATCCCTGCCTCGATTTTGCCGACAAGGTCGGCACCGACATCCGCTGCCTTCGTGTATATGCCGCCTCCGAGCTGTGCGAACAGAGCGGAGAAGCTGGCGCCGAACGCGAACCCGATGGCCGCGTCGAGCGAATGAGATGTCGTGAATCCCATGCTGTAGTGGAACACATAGAATATGCCAGCGACACCTAGAAGGCTGAGCGATACGACACCCATACCCGAGACCGCGCCGCCCCTGAAGGATGTTATCAAGGCCTCATTGAGGCTCCTTCGGGCAGCAGCCGCAGTGCGTATGTTCGACCTGACGCTGACATACATGCCTATGTACCCCGACAGCGCCGAGGCGCCCGCGCCGATGAAGAACGACAGGCCGACCCAAGGCTTCGGTTCTATCAAAGCGGCTATGAGTATGGCGAGCACGACGCTGATTGCAATGATGGTCGTGTACTGCCTCTTCATGTAAGCCATGGCGCCCTGCCGAATGGCGTCGCCAATCTCTTGCATCTCGGGTGTCCCGAGGTCCTTCCTGAAAACGTACCAGGTCAGATAGGCAGCGAATGCCAGACCGACCAGCCCCGCAATGGGGATGACAAGGGTGATGTCTACCATCCTACACTCTCCCGTTCGGCTGGCGCATGATTAGGCTCCCCGTATAAATCATTAACCGACTAAGAGGACCAATTGTGTCCCCTGATGAACGTCGAGCCAGGCAACGGCATCGCAGCGTCCGGAACGACATGACGGTACGATAAACGCAGAGCGGCCCAGTCCGAATGAAGAATCAAAGACAAGGGGTTTGGACAAAGCGGTTGATGACGTCGGACGCCTATCTTTCAATCAGTGTCTCGACATACCTGACAAAGCCGAGTTTCTGGATCTTGTCCGCGATCTGCCCGACTTTCTCGAGCCCGGGAACATCCAAGAACGCCACGTAGTCGTAGTGGCCGAACACGGGGTATCCGCTCTTGACGCCAGCTATCTTCGTGATCTTGTACGCGTCCACGTATGTCTTGGGCTCCAGCATCACGAGCACGACTGCCTTCACCATGTTTACCACCTCACACCTCTGGGAACCCGATCAGGGTTTCGACGATCTCCACGCCCTCAGCGCTGTAGATGTTCATCCCGATCTTGGCGATCTTAGCCAGGTCGAGGTCCTCCGTTTCCACCGCGACGTCCCACCGTCCGTGGACGGGGAACGCGTCGACCACTCCAGTCTGTTTCTTTGCGATGTCGACGACCTTCTTCGTCTTCAACAACTTGCAGCACACTAGTATGCACGCCCTTACCATGCGAATCCCTTCCGCTGGTTCTGCCCAAGCACCTCTGCTGATATATACCTTGTTCCATAAGCGGTTGTCTCCGCTCTGGGACGCATCCTGAGACCAAAAGATTATCATGCACTAGGGAGATTTGACGAATGCTAAGCATAGTCATGCTGCAGGTGAGTTTGATGAGCCCAACGGAGGAAGGCGCCTACAAGAAGAAGGATTTCCAGAGGACGAAGGATGATGACCTCGACCTCTTTCTCTCGAAGAAGAGCCAGGACAAAGGCGTCAGGCCAGCTGCCACGAAAGGTCCAGAGCCGACCAAGTTGTCGGAGGACGATCCCGAGCCGAAGGATGACGTGCCGAAGGAGCTCACCGATGACGAGCACGATGAGCAGATCAAATCAGCAAGGACTGGCAGGGCCCAGGCTGAGGCGTACCACGACGTGACGGTCCTGAGGAAGAAGGCGCACGAACACAGCCACAAGGCCGCGAAGTTCTTCCACAAGTACAAATCGAACGAGGCGAAGCGGCAGAAGTGCTCATCCAGGGCCGTCGCCTACAGAGAGAAGGCAGATGGCAGGCGCGAGAAGGCGAAGGAGTCCAGAGCCCAGATAAAAGAATACGACATGGAGATCAGGGGCGCCGCCCAAGGCAAGGGAGATCTGAGCCCAGAGGCCCTGAGGAACAAGATGGCCGTTTTCGAGAGGAAGGCTGCCAAGGCGGATGCTGTCGGCAAGAAGTTCGAATCCAAGGCCGCAGACCAGACAGAGAAGGCCGCGAAGTACCGGACCAGGGCCGCGAAGTTCCTCGAGAAGAGCAAGCTTCACGAGAGCGAGGCCCGGATGTATGCGAAGAGGGCTGACAATCTCGAGAAGGCGTGACGCCCTCATCCGTCGTTCTTCGTGGTCGACCACTGGAGCATCGAGGCTTCCTCGTTCAGGTCGACGGAATCCGAAGAGTCCTCTCCGTTCGCTCGTATCTTCACCAGGAGCCTGCCGTCGGTCAGTACCACCTCGGCCGATTCGACGGTCGAACGATACAATGACACCGACTTTCCGCCCGCTGAAACGGCCTTATCCTCCTCGCGCAGCATCCCTGCGCCTTTGAGCAGGCGGATTCTGCGGTAACACGCCGCCATCGGTATACCCAACGCATCGCTGAGCTCGGTCGCGTTCATCGCACGCTCCTCGGTGAGAGTCAGGATCCTCGAAGCATATTCGTCGAGCATGAGCCGGAAGTTGTCAAACGCATCCATGTGATTGGACCCCCTTCAGATCCTCGACAGGCTGGACCAACCCTGCTCGAAGCCACCGTTCCCAATCCCATCCAGTTGCACTGACACCTGGTCGTATCCATGCTTGGCTGTGTTCCTCTGCAGGAAGTTCAGCTCACCCGTCACGATGTCCAGGTGCAGGAACACGACGTTCTCCGCCCTGAGGACCGGGCGGACCTTGTGCGTAGGGTCGCGGTCGTCGCATGCGCCGAGATCGCTCAAGCACGCTGGGCACTTCCCCGAGTCTAGGGACACCTTCTCCCCGCAAAACGGGCAGTCTGCATCCTCCAGCGACCCTGTGTCGAACTCCATGTCAGTGAACATGCCTACGAGGCCAGTATCACCGAGTTCGAGCCTCGTGCCACATATTGGGCACCTATCGGTGTTCAATTCGACTACGGTGCCACAGTGAGTGCACTCGAATACGAAGTCCGGCTCACCCTTGTCGTCCTCGAGGAAATGCATGACACCGGTCTCGGCGTCGAAGTGCACGACTGGCGAGTTGGCCCTCTCAACGAAGTCGTCCAATGGGGTGTCACGCATCTGTTCTGCCTTGAGCAGCTCGTCGACATCCGCATCCTTGACGTCCCTGATGTAGAACGATTTGCATCTCGGGCACCTGTCCGAGTCATATGACACTTGCGCGCCGCATTGGAAACATGTGAACGTACGAGCAGCTGCCTTTGGCGGTGCCGCGACTGGGGCCGAGACCTGCTCAATCACATTCTGGGTGATGATCATGTCTTCCTCGGTCACCACATCGGCCTTGAGCGAGTCGGCCATGTGCTTCCTGGACATCGGTCTAGCCTTGACTACCCTCTTGAGGTGCTTCTTCTCCTCCTTGACCGTGACGTACTTGCCCTTCTTCTGCTGAGCAGGCTTGTGGAAGCCGAAAATGCTTCCTCGGTCCTTCTTCTGTCCGTCCTTCTCGGACTTCGGGTCAGTCATCTGTTCCTTCCTCTGTCCATCAGAGCCTCACGCTAGCTCCAAGAACAAGAGGTGGGGAGCGGGTTATACGGGTGTCGCCCCGGTAATCAGCCATGATAACACCCCACGATGCTGGCTGGTGCCGTCAGAAGCGCGCTTTGAGGACGATGACACCGTCCTTGCGCGTTATGTCCACTGACTGCTTCCCCGTCAGGTGGTTCGTGCCCCTCATCTTGAGGACCTCGATGTACTTCCTCCTGGCGTCCCCCTCGTCAGAGAGCATCAGCAGTATGACACCGTCGACCGCATATGATATCTCAGCCGGGTACATCTCGCCCGGACGGACCTCGCCGGTCAGGAGCGTCACGGCCTGCCAATTCTTCAGCCTAGTAGTCAGGTCGAACGCGAATATCCTGTAGTCGTCCTTCAACATCGTCCCCACGACCGTGATGGGGTCGATCACTATTCTGGTGGGCATGACCTCGGCGATCTTCGCGTCTATGAGGTCGAGTATCTCGCTGCCCGCGTGCTTCCTGAGCTCCGTCCCGAGGTCGTAGTACACTACCTCCTTGCCATAGAACTCAGGCTTGGCGAACTCGAACTGCGATGCGTACCTCAGCATCCACTGGGCCGGCTCGCTCAGGGTGCTTATGTACAGGCCCTGCTCCCCCTTCTCAGCCCCTGAGAACAGGAACTTCTGAGCGAACGTCGTCTTGCCCGCGCCTGCGCTGCCTGCGACGAGCACGACCGACGGGAATGGGAAGCCGCCTTCAATCATGTCATCCAGTCCTGGGATGCCACTGTACAGTCTCGGGAATCCGTTAGTCGTCATGCCCTCATCACATCCTTCACTTCGACTCCGGCCTGCACCTCAGGCGCGGCCGGCACCTTGGCGCTCCCTGGCGCCATCTGTTTGACCTGCATGTCCGAGGTCAACTCGATCACCATGTCCGCAATGCCCGATATGTACTCGAACAGCGGCCCATGGATGTCCTTGTCCATCACGAGGACCGTGACGATGCGACCATGCTTGTTCTTCATCACGAGCGTCACGAACTTCGAGAGGAACGCCTGGACGCTCTCCATCGTGTTGTAGGTAAGGAGCGTCGCCACGTTGTCCAGGACGATGAACTCAGCCTCTGTCAGGTCCGAGGGCGCGCCTATGGACGTGCCGTTCCCTCCAGAGAGGAAGTCCGGCAGGGTCTCAATCTGGAACGGGCCGCGCTGGAACTCGGATGCCACCGAGCCGCCCTTGGTATCCGATGAATGGGAGCTTATGGCATCCACGAACACGAGACCGTTCTGATCTATCCCGTGGAGCTGCAGGAGATGTGAGACGTACTGGTGCGGTCTGTCAATGGTGATC
>JBFYNF010000133.1:0-3341 GCA_041304525.1 Thermoplasmata archaeon
TATATGAGCAGGATGTCGGAGAGGAAGTTGGCGATCACGACCGCCACGCCCCCTATCACGACGATGAACTGGAGGATCGGGAAATCCCTGCTCTCGATCGCATCCAGGGTCCTGAAGCCGATGCCTTTGTAGTTGAATATGATCTCGACCTGGTACGCCCCGCCGATGATGCCCGCGATGCTCATCGCGATGAGCGCTACCATCGGAGGCATGCCGTTCCTGAGCGCGTGACGGCTCAGGACCTGGAAGTCGGTCAGGCCCTTGGCCTTTGCAGTCATTATGAAGTCCTCGGTCATGACATCGGTGAGGGAGCTGCGCATCAGGAGCGCCACGCCCGCGAACGACCCTATGGCGAGGGTGGCGGACGGGAGGATGAGATGCTTCATCACGCTCAGTATGATGTCCAGCCTCCACTCGAACTTCGAGCCGAGGTTGATCGTGTCGTAGTACCCGCCGGCAGGCAGGTTCGGCCACCACGCCATGCCGAAGAGCTCTGTGTTGAACGAGATCTGCAGTATGAGCGCGAACCAGAATATTGGCATGCCATAGAAGAACAGGCCGCTGCCCGTAGACACGAGGTCGAACGCACCTCCGCGCCTGTAGGCAGAGTATGCCCCGACGGCCATGCCGATAGCGAGTATCATGACGGTGGACGTGCCGACGAGCAGCAGGGTCCACTTCATGTCCTGGAGGATGATGTCCAGGACGGGACGATTCTCCATGTACGATAAACCCCAGTCGCCCGTGAACGTGTTCTTGATATAGGCGACGTAGGCCTCGGACAACGTGTCGTTGAGATGGAACTTCTCGATCAGGTCCCACTTGATTTGGGGGTTGAACTTCGGGTCCCTCGGGATCATGTTGTGTATCGGGTCCCCGGGCATGAAGTGTATCAGGAAGAAGTTCAGCGTTATGATCCCGAATATCGTGATGAAGACGTTGATGCTCCTCTTCAGCATCATCCTCCTGAACGACTTATGCCTGGCCATGTCACTTACCCCCCGAGGTCCCGCCCTTCTTGCTAGCCTTCTGCCTCGCGGCCTTCAGCTCCCTCTTCTTGATCTTGTATTCCTCGTACGTCATGCCCTTGTCATCCAGCTTCTTCCTGAACGAGCGCATGTAGACGGCGAATGCGATGACCGCACCGAACGAGCCGAGGACTATTCCAAGGCTCGAGTAGTCCCAAAGGTCCCAGAGCTGGCTCTCCGGCACCCACGCCTCGCGGACGGCGACCGTCGCGTTCCAGGAGGAGTTGTGCCAGCTGTCGTCGAACTTGTTGTCCGTGAACCAGATCTGGACCGTGAAGCTCCCGAGCGACCTGTAGACGTGTGAGACCTCGGAGGTCCCGTTCCCCTCGTCATCGAACTCTGTGATGTTCGAGAGGACTATGGACGAGTTGTCGCCGAACGTCCACCAGATGTCAATCGCATCCAGCTCCGCGTCGTTGAGGATGATGGTGAGACGGACCGTGGAGTTCACGGCGGCGAAGTTCGAGTTCGAGAGGTTGAGCAGGAGGCCCATCATGTCCGGCGCGCTGTTGTTGGACCTTATCACGAGCGAGCCGTATCGTACGATCTCGTGCCCCGGCCGTCCATCGGTCACCGAGCAGGAGATGTTGTACGCCCCTGAGTCACCGTAGTCGTGCATCTGGACGAACTCGTATACCTGGGTGCTCCCTCCTGGGGAGTAGTCGATCGCCTGATCCGTGCCGTCTCCGAAGTCCCATGTCACCGTGAGGACGTCGCCGTCGAAGTCGTTCGCCTGTATGGACAGCTGTGCGGAGGCGTACCCCAGGGATGCGTCGAAGTAGATCATCTGGGGATAGAACGTGATGTTCTCCAGGACGCCAGGGATCTGGTTCGCTGCGGACGTGAGCTTGACCTCCTTGGAGAGGTTGTGCGGGAAGACCTGGTTCTCGAGGGCCACCGCATCGCTAAGCCACAGGGTGACGGTGTAGGCGCCCTCCACCGCGAATATGTGCGTGATGTTAGACCAGACCGTCGTGTTCGAAGCGGTCGCGGGGGTGTGATAGACCTCTGTGTGGTAGACCTCGGTCTCGTTGCTGAACGTGTAGGTCCATGTGAGCGGGTCCCCCTCGAGGTCGGTGGCGTCCGCGAAGAGCATCACGACATCGGACGGGTCCACAGAAGAGTAGTTCGTCCAGAAGCTCCCGGTCGGGCTGAAGTTCCACGGGACGTATATCGATATCCGCGTGCCGGACTGTGTCGTGTGGCCAAGGCCGTCGTCCAGCGTGATGTTCATGTAGAAGTAGATGAAGTAGTCACCCACACCCGGCTCGAGCTCCGGAGACCAGACATGGGACTGGGTCACCGCGATCCCTGAAGCGGCGGGGCCGGTCGTGTTCACTGCGACATCCGATCCGTCCCCGAAGTCCCACGTGACGGTCAGCGGGTCGTCATCGACGTCGGCGACGACGGTCGTGAAGTTGTACTGGACACCGATCGAGACATCGTAGTTGGTCGGGAGGGTGAGATCGAAAGTAGGCGCCGCGTTATCGACGACGTACACCGATATGGCCAGGTTCACGGTGTTCGCACCGTCCCCGACGTACAGTTTCGCCCTGAAATATGTGCCCGACGTCCCGCTCAGGTTGCCGATGTGGTCGTATGCGAAAGTGGTCACGAGCGAGCCAGGGTTCCCAGTCGTCGTCGTGAAGACCGGGCTGACAGTGTTGTTGGCCATGCTCGGCAGGAGACTGTCGAAGAAGAGTGTGAAATCGAGAGATGTGGCGACGTCGCTGGATGCGTTCGCGAAGAACGTCACCGTGTCCCCGACATAGACCCTCGAGGGGCTGGCCGAGAAGGTCAGCATTGTCGTGGCCATGGTCCTCACGGCCCCGTCAGAGCGGCCCTGCTCCCCGTCGTTGGAATCGGGCGCAGCGGCATCAAGGACGGAGAGGCACGACAGGCATATCACCACGGAGAGAATCATTCCAAGAAGGGGTTTCACGATTCCAGCGGCGTCAGAATGGAGGCCGTTCATTTTCGCTCTCGTCCTTTCGAGCGTATTCCGTGTCGGACCGAAGACCAACATCTCTTCCCCCTCGAACGGGCTCTGCTGAGCGCCTATCTGGCTGGACCGCGAATGACGCTGCAGAAGCCGCCCCAGAGCGCGCCAATGGTGTGACCCTATATAAAATTGACTGGTTTGAAACATGTTGGGTTGCGCGCGCCCGGGCGACGGTCGGGCGGACCCGATACGACGACCATGGCCGGACTGCCACCCCGGGGCTAAGCGGTAGGAACATATCCGCCTACGGCAATCAAGGCCCCCGTCAGAGAGGCGGAGGGACATTCATGGGAAGGACCATCGTCGCAGCC
>JBFYNF010000134.1:0-4028 GCA_041304525.1 Thermoplasmata archaeon
AGACGGGAACATAGGGGTCATCGCGAACGGCGCGGGCCTGACCATGGCCACGCTCGACAGCCTGAACATGTTCGGCGGGAAAGCGGGCGTGTTCCTAGACCTCGGCGGCACGGACGACCCCGAGAAGGTCAAGAGCGCCATGCTGCTCATGGAGGAGGCTGACCCCAAGGTCATACTGCTCAACATATTCGGAGGCATCACGAAGTGCGACACGGTCGCGAAGGGGGTCCTCGAGGCGATAGAGATGAAGCCCACTTCGGCCCCCATAGTGGCGCGGATCAAGGGACTGAACGAGGAGCTGGGCAGGGACATGTTGAAGGAAGCGGGCATGATCCCCGCATCCGGGCTGAGCGAGGCGGCCGAGAAGGCCTCGAAGGAGTCCCTGAGGTGATCATATGACAGTAATGATAGACAAGAAGACGAAGGTCGTCGTCCAGGGCATCACAGGATACCAGGGCACGTACCACTCGAAAGCCATGCGGGACTTCGGCACCAAGGTCGTCGCGGGCGTCACGCCTGGAAAGGCGGGCGAGAAGGTCAACGACATACCCGTGTTCGACACGGTCGCGGATGCCGTGGCCGAGACGGGCGCGAACACATCGTGCGTGTTCGTCCCCGCGCCGATGACCAAGGACGCGGTCATGGAGGCACTGGATGCTGGCATCGCCACCATCGTGGTCGTCACAGAACACGTGCCGGTCCATGACGCGATACACTTCGTCGCCGTCGCCAGGAGCAAGGGCGTCGCCCTCGTGGGCCCGAACTGCCCTGGACTCGCCGCGCCCGGCGTTGGCAAGGTCGGCATACTCCCGAGCAAGATATTCATGAAAGGCACCGTCGGGGTCGTCTCCAGGTCGGGCACGCTCACATACGAGATCGTGAACGCGATGACCGAGCACGGCATCGGACAGTCGACCTGCGTGGGCATAGGCGGCGACAGGGTCCCGGGAACCAACTTCGTCGATGTCCTCGCGAGGTTCCAGAAGGACAAGGACACCAAGAAGATAGTGCTCGTCGGGGAGATCGGCGGAACCGCGGAGGAGGAGGCGGCGGAGTTCATCAAGGCGCACGTCACCAAACCGGTGGTCGCATACATCGCAGGCAGGACCGCGCCCCCGGGCAAGAGGATGGGCCACGCGGGCGCCATCATAGCCAGGGGCAGGGGTACCGCAGAGAGCAAGATCAAGGCGCTCGAAGCCGCGGGGGTCAAGGTCGCCAGGATACCGACGGACGTGCCGGAACTGCTCAGATGACCTGGAGCGCCAACATCCTTACATATCACGAGACGCAGTGGACACCAGATGACTGAGGAGTTCGATGCCGTCCTGTTCGACGCGGGCGGGGTGCTCTGGGACCTGAAGCCTTCGCAGGAGGACCTGTTCGCGGAGGCGCTGCGGAAACACGGGGTCGCATTCGACCGGACCGAGCTGCGCAAGGCCATGAACAAGGCGGACAGACTCATGGACGATGAGTTCGCGAGGCTCGACGGCCGCGACGAATCAGGGTTCTGGAGGAGCTACGATGGGATTGTGCTCGATGAACTCGAAGTCCGGGTCGACGCGGACGGCTTCGCCATGGGACTCAGCTCAGGGATGAGGGACATCGTTGCCAAGGTAGAGAGCTGGGTGCCGTTCCCGGACGCGGTCCCCGCCCTGGAGGCCGTGCGGAGGAGGGGGCTCAGGACCGGCATGGTCTCGAACGCCACCGAGCTGGCCAGGAGGGTCCTGAAGAACCTGGACATGGAGAAACACTTCGATTTCGTCGTGATATCGGACGAGGTCGGCGTCCGAAAACCCGACCCGAGGATATTCGGGATCGCGCTCGAACTCGCGGGGACCGTCCCGTCGAGGGCCCTGTTCCTGGGAGACAAGCCGTCAACGGACATCGCCGGCGCGACCAGGGCTGGCCTGAGAGGCGTACTCGTCGACAGGCGCGACGCATTCCCCAACTCAGGGTTCGTCAGGATAAGGAGCCTCGATGCCATCGGACGGGTCTTGTGATGCCTCAGAAATCATCTGGCGCAGGCAGGTCCAACTGCTTCAGATGGCTGGTGTCGTTCAGCCTGACCGCCTCGTACTCGCCCTTGCCATGGACCTTGAAGACGGATATCGCACACGGGTCGTGCTTGATCCTGTGGATATCACCGCGCTTCTGGCCCAGCAGGTACGCGGTCATGAGCTTCAGAGGGACCCTGTGAGACACCACAACGACCGTCCCGGTCCCGTGCGTGAACAGGATCTCCCTCAACTGACTGTTGACCCTCTTCCACGCCTTCTTCGTGCTCTCCCCTCCCGGGGGCCTGAAATGGGCTGGGCGCTCCTTCCACTTGCGCAGCATAGGAGGATACTTCTCGGCGACCTGAGCCTCGGTCAAGCCCTGCCACGAGCCGAAGTGCATGTCCGAGAAACCGTCCCCGATCCGCACATCAATCTCGTGCGGCTTCGCGATCCTGCGGGCCGTGACGAGCGCGCGTTTCAGGGGGCTCGAGTATATCGCTTCGAACACGACGGACTTCAGGGCCTCAGCGGTGGCGTCCGCCTGGGCGATGCCAATCGCGTTCAGGCGCATGTCCATCTGACCGCGGAACACCCTGTCCTTGTTCCAGTCGGTCTCGCCGTGCCTGACGAGGACAAGCTCGAGAGCCATGCGGCCAGCGCCATGCGCGTGTAGCTATATATCTTCTATCTGTAGAAGATGCAGAAGAGAAGGGAGGAAGAAGAGGTTTGACGAGCGCGCTCAAGACACGATTATGCTCACGTCGAGGTCCGCGGTTATCCTCAGGACCTTGACCGGAAGGTAGCCGATGATCATCTTGCCGTAGATGGTCATCTCGACATACACTTGGCACTCGTAAGCGCCGGGCGAATCGAATGTCGCCTCAACCTCGGCCATGGGCCCGAAGGGCTCGCTCGACTCCGACACCATCGACCCCAACTGTACCCCGTCCTCTGTGTACAGTTCGACCTTCTTGAGGTCCACAGATGTCCCGACGAACCACGGGTTCTTCATGACCTCGTCGACCTTGGTCACGAGCACATGGAACGTGGCAGCCTCTCCTGCGGAGACGTTCTGGTCCCCGCTGACCGACACTCCCCAACTCGTGTCCGCCACATGCACCAAGTTGAAGAGCCACCAGATGTCGAGCGTTCCATTGTAGGATCCCAGGTTCGCGTACGTCCCCGAGTCGAGGTACGTCTCCCCGGATTCAGGCAGCACCTGGGGGCTCAGGAGCGTCCAAACCACCAGGATCAGCACTATCGCAATGGCTAGTATGATGCCCAGTCGGTGCGACTTCTTCTTCCTGGGCGTCTTCTCCTCCTTCTCGGATTCGTACTCCTCGATCCACTCCTCCCCAGGCTCCAGCGGCATCTCCTCGGGAGCGGCCGGCGGAGGCATCGCCTCGGGGGTCTTCTCGTCGCTCGGCGGTGGAGGTTCCTCAGAAGACATCTTGTCACCCATCCAGCTATTGCCATGTGCGGCTGGACAAATCAAGATTTCGGTGTGGAACGAGTTTGAAGAACGGACAGCGGAGTGTCTTCCACTGGAACCGCTGGTGTTCGCGACACATACGACAACGCTTTTATACATGACCATACATAGCGGGATTCCCAGCCCATTGGCAGGGCAATTCCTAAGTAAGGAAACAGCTCCTGTTATAGTGGGGAGGGAACGTGCACCCGAGCATCGACTGACCGGGGAAGATGGTAGAGGGGCAGCGGGCGGGAAGGACCTGCGGGCTCTTGTGAATACCGATCATGTGCAGCACGGACGTGTGCTGAGCCGACATGCTAGCGGCTAGTTAAACCGTCTGGGGAATGGCTCGGTTCGGGCGCCGAAGAAGGTCGTGCCAAGCTGCGATATGCACCGGGTAAGCGCAAGGAGCTATTGATCCGGTGATGACCGAATGGGACTTCCTGCTCTTCGGAGCAATCCGTGAGGATAGGGAACCGGGGGGATTGAAGCATCTTAGTACCCCGAGGAAAAGAAATCAATAGAGATGCCGTCATTAAAGGCGATCGAACGCGGCA
>JBFYNF010000135.1:0-11719 GCA_041304525.1 Thermoplasmata archaeon
CCTATCCCCGCGTGGACGCAGACCATGATGAGCGAGTCGACGTTCGGGTCGGATAGCATGATGCTGCCCGTCGCGTGATACCTGTGGAACCTTGCGTCGCCAGTCACGTCGAGCGGGTTCCTGGCGGTCGTGATCCCTGGCAGATGGGGCCTGAGCGCGTCCGCGGTCTTCTTCGAAAGGTTGGTGACCTTGAGCCCCAGGGACTCGCACCAGTCTGCCGTCATGATGCCAGCGCCCCCGCCGTTCGATATGATCCCGACCTTGTTGCTGTTTGCAGGGGGCTGGTACGCGAGCGCCCTCGCGAAGTCGAACAGCTCGCCTACATCGTAGGCTCTCTGGATATGCACCTGCTTGAATGCGGAATCGTAGACCGCGTCGGAGCCGCTCAGAGAGCCCGTGTGCGTGGATGCAGCAGCGGAGCCCGCAGCGGTCCTGCCAGCCTTGATAGCGACGATAGGCTTCTGGCACCTCCTTGCGGCGTCGAGGAACTTCTTGCCGTCCTTGATCCCCTCGATGTACATCGCGATGACCTTCGTTGCGTCGTCCTGGTCGAGGTAGTTGATGAGGTCCGCGTCGTCCACGTCGGCCTTGTTGCCGACGCTGATGACCCTCGAGAGCCCGATATGCTCGCCGTTGGCGTAGTATACCATGCCCACGCAGAGCGCGCCGCTCTGGCTTATGAGAGCGATCTCTCCCTTCTTCGGCATCCCGAACACGAAGGCCGCGTCGAGGTTGTCCACAGGGTCTTTGTAGCCGAGGGTGTTGGGTCCCACCAACCTGATGCCCCCGGCGCGCGCGATGTCCAGGACCTCCTTCTCGAGCGCCTTGCCCTTCTCCCCGGTCTCGCCGAAGCCAGCGGAGATGACGACCGCGCCCTTGACCTTCTTCCTTGCGCACTCGCTCATGACCTTGGGCACGAACTCCGCGGGCACCGCGATGATGGCGAGGTCGATGTCTTCCTTGACGGCCAGGACGCTCGGGAGCGCCCTGAGGCCCATTATCTCGGGGCTCTCCGGGTTGATCGGGTACACCTTCCCCTTGTACCCGTATACGAGTATGTTCTGGAGTATCTCGTACCCTATCTTCATGGGGCTTCGGGACGCACCTACGACTGCAATTGACTTGGGCGAGAAAATCGGTCGCAGGTCCTCGACGGTTCCCATCGGTGGTTCAACCTGTTACGAAGAGTGAGCTATGTCAGTTTAAGCCTTTGCCATCGACTACGGGTTGCTCAGTACATCCTGGAGTACCGGGCGAGGATGCTGAGGGCGACCTCGGTGATCCAGAGGTCCTTCTCCGGGTGGGGCCTGTCCGAATGCGACCAGAAACCGTCTTTGGAGCGCGCCTCTATCAGCCATCTGATCGGCTTGTCCATGCGCTCGTCGCCTGGGCCGAACCCCAGGAACGTCAGCAGGTCCAGGGCGCAGAGGCCGCTCCCGAAATATGTCGGATACTTGAGCTTGGTCCAGTGCACTTTCTCCTTGAGGAAGGTCGCATGGTAGTTCTCCTTGAAGAACCCGTCCAGGAAGAACTCGGCCCCGCGGACGACCCTCTTGTCAGTCTTCACGACCTGGCCAGCCACGAGCCCTCGGACGACCATCATAGTTGTCCAGAGGCAGCTGGGGGTGTCGTCCAGGGCGCGGTCCTTCTCGTAAGGCACATTTCCCTCGTCCACGATCCGCGTGAACTCCCTCATCTTCATGTGCTTGTACTGCGGGAAGTATCTGATGTCCTGGATGTAGGGTATGACCCATCCTCCGTCGCTGCGCTGTCTGTCAAGAAGCCATCTCTCGATCTTGCGGACCCTCTGGTCCGACCCCATCCCCAGGACTGCGAGGTTCCTGAGGGCGTACCCGTTGTATTGCGGGAGCGGGAAGCTCTCCCAGGGGCCTGGTATGTACCCTTCCTTCGTCTGCCAGCTGAGTATCCTCTCGATCGCGACCCTCACATGTCCGTCGTCTTTCGTGGTCAAGCTGTCCCCTAGCGCGTCGAGGTTCCTCAGCATCGTGATGTATGTCCATCCGTAGGGCGGGCCCGGGCCTGCGTCCTCAGCCAGCTTCCTTGCGTACGATATGGGCCACGTACCGTCCTCTCTCAGCCCTGCCAGGAGCTTCAATCTCGGAGGATAGGTCTTGCACTCCTCGGCCGCCGCCTGGAACCGCGGGTCCTCAGACGGGTCTTGGAGCAGGTCCCAGAGCAGCCAGTAACGGACGGGAGGAGGCGCTACTCTGAGAAGGTTCTTCGATGACTCCTCGACAATCTTGTCGATCTCGTCCTTGAGCGCACGCACCCCAGAGGTCCCCTCCGACTATCAGCTCTCTTCCGAGCCTGCCTTCGGGAACGTCACGTAGAATATCGAACCTTTGGTGTGGTCGCCCTGCACGCGGTCCTCGACGCCCGCCTCGCCACCGTAGGCCAGAGTCAACGACCGCACTATGGTCAGGCCGAGGCCCTGGCCCTTGAGCTGGCTAAGAGTGGGCAGCCGGACGTATCTCTCGAACAACTGGCTCTTCTTCTCGTCCGGCACTCCCGTGCCCTCGTCGATGATGGACACCTTCCAGGCAGGCCGACCAGATATGGTCGAGTCCGAGACCCTTATTGTCACCGGTCTCCCACCGCCATACTTGACCGCGTTCGACAAGAGGTTCATGAATATGTCGGGCGCGAACTCACCTAGATGTGTGGGGTATCCGCTCCTTTCATATTCTCTCCTGAGCTCGACGTGACCAACGTCCGGAATCGCAGAAACGGCCTCGTCCAGGACGCCCGCGAGGTCGCATCGGACAAGGTCCTCATGGGCCCTCGCCTGCGTCTTCGTCAGCTTGGATATCCGGTCCACGAGAGTGTCGATCCTGTTCAGCTGCGCGAGCGCGGACTTTGCCATCGCGTCCTTCTTCTCCTCAGATGTGCTCCCGTCCGCAAGAAGTTCGACGAATGCCTTCGCCGTTCCGGCATGGTTCCCGATATCGTGCACAAGGAGGTCGTTGTACAGACCCATCAGCGACCCGAACTCCTCCAGGCGAAGCTTGGCCTGCTCGAGGTCCGTGATGTCCAAGGCGATCTCGAGACGAACCAGCCTGCCGTCGGGCCACTCGACCGCTCTGTCCAGGCACTGGAACCATCTGCCCGTACGCGTGTTCTGGAACTTCCACACGTATGGCTCCGTCGGCTTGCCATCCTTCACAAGGTGATGGTTCGTGCAGAACTCGCACGGAGCATCATGGTCGGTCTGCAGCACTTCATAGCACAGCTTCCCCACGATGTCGTTGCCGAAGGCTTCGAGGACCGGTCTGTTCGCTGCAAGCAGCTCGTAGGTCTGCATGTCAGCCACGTAGACCAAAGCGCCGAGCTCGTTCATGATGGTGAGAACCTCATCGTGCTCCTTCGTGATGAACTCCTCTCTGTTCTTGATCTGCTGTATCATTCTCGCGTTGTCGCAGGCGAGGCCTATCTGGCTGGCGACGGCCTCGAGGAAGGCGACTTCGTGAGACGACAGCGACCTTTCGAAGGCCGATGCGAGCATCAGTGCGCCAATAACCCTGCCTCTGGTCCTGATAGGGATGCCGGCGGCGCAGACCACCAGAACCTCGCTGCGATTGGGTTCCGTGTGCACCAGCTCCGCAATCCCGTCTGCGTGTAGCAGGACCGCCTTCTTGCCCCTGGTCACCTTTCCGCTCAGCCTCGTGAACAGCTCGTGGCACTGTCTGTGCCCCTCTGGTACCATGATTGTGACGCCGCCTAGATGATGCATCGATATCGCGCCGTGGGAGCACTTCATGAGGCTCATGACCAGCTCGAGAGACTTCCTCATGACCTCACGTTCGTTCATGTCCTCCTGCGCCGCCCCGAGCGCTATGAGCGTTCCCGCAGTGAACTCCCTGCTCCTGATCTCCTCGAAAGTATCGCCCAGGTTCATGGACGCCCAGTACATGACATCCAGGAGTCTCTTCATGGCGGCGAAGCAGGCGTCCTGTTCGTTCAGGCCGCACTCGGCCCATAGCTCATCGAGCACGATGTTCGTGCCCATGTTGACGACCCTCTGGACCTCCGCCAGCTTGAACCCCGTGGCGCTGCGCACGGCGACGATCCTGTTGAGGAACTCGAACAGTCGCGAATAGTCGCCTTCGGATGCGGCTGCGCCAAGGCCAGCTATCATCTCATCGACAGATGCGAGTATCTCATCTGTCGGTCGGTCGGCATACTTCGGGCTGGACGCAATCACTTCTTTCGCCCATTTCTCCCTGATCTCCGACTTCCGCCTCTCAAGAACCCTGATGAGCGCGTCCTTCGTCAATTGGTGCTCTCCAGTGTCCCGGCGATACGCCACCCGACGTCCGCCAGTCCTCGGGCGGCTTATGTGTCTGGTGACTACTTAAATTCTATCGTATGGCAGGTCCTGGCAGAGCGTGGGCGAGGCTAGCCGCAGGTTCCACGCCAGGGTCGACTGGGACCGTGCGAGTGTGGTAGAATCCATCCTAGAAACGGTTAATATACGACTAGCCTCATTTCCCGCCGTACCTGAGCAGAACTTAGAGTTCGTGCGGAGGAAGACAGATGACTGAGAAGATCACCGTTTCCCTGATAAAGGCCGATGTCGGATCGATAGCCGGACACTCCCGCCCCCATCCCAAGATGATGCAGGTTGCGGGGGAGCATCTCGCGAAGGCTGTTCTGGACGGCTTGCTGATAGACTACTACGTCACCCGGTGCGGAGACGACATGCAGCTCCTGATGACTCACAGGAACGGCGAGAACCACAAGGACGTCCACAAGGTCGCATGGAACGCGTTCATGGCCGCCGCCCAGGAGGCCAAGAAGATGCACCTGTACGCGGCTGGACAGGACCTGCTCTCGGACGCCTTCTCGGGCAACGTGAGAGGCATGGGCCCAGGCGCCGCCGAGATGGAGTTCGTCGAGCGCCCCACGGAACCGATGCTCGTGTTCATGGCCGACAAGTGCGGCCCGTCTGCGTACTCGCTCCCCATCTCCAGGATATTCATGGACGCGTTCACGACGACGGGACTCGTGATAGATCCGAGGGCGCACATAGGGTACGACCTCGAGGTGGTCGATGTCGTGGACCACAAGAGCGTCATCATGAGTTCCCCGGCGGAGATGTACGACATCCTCGCGCTCCTGGGGGACACTACGAGGTTCGCCGTCAAGAGGGTCATGCACAGGGACATAGGCGTGGCCGCGGTCGTGTCCACGGAGAAGCTCAACATGCTGGCCGGCAAGTACGTTGGCAAGGACGACCCCGTGATGCTGGTCAGGTGCCAGTCAGGGCTTCCTGCGGTCGGCGAGGTCCTTCAGCCGTTCGCGTTCCCCGCGCTGGTCGCGGGCTGGATGAGGGGTTCGCACTACGGTGCATGGTACCCCTGCGCGGTCGCCGACTCAGACCCGACATACCACGATGGTCCGCCGAGGCTCTGCTCGCTGGGCATACAGATTAACAACGGCAGGATACAGGGCGCGGAGTCGCCAGGGCTCAAGCCGGGCGAGCATTCCCCAATCGACTACTTCGCGGGGCACGAGTGGGACATCGTCAGGAACAGGGCGATGGAGATGTCCATGTACATGAGGGGCCACGGGCCGTTCATGCCAGGTATCGTCTCGCCTGACGAACTCGAGTACACCACCAGGCCTGAGGTACTCAAGAAGCTCGAGCCGCGCATGAAGCCGCTCGAGTGAAGGAGCTGGGTCACGTGAGCCTCAAGAGACCCGCAATCGTGGTGAACTTCAAGACATACATCGAGTCCAGCGGGAAGGAGGCCCTCGCCCTTGCGAAGCTGTGCGATGCCGTAGCCCACGAGACCGGGGCGTCGATCATAGTCGCGCCTCCGCTGCCGGATCTGGCACTCATCGCCTCGTCGGTCAACATACCGGTGTACGCCCAGCATGCGGACGATGTCCGCCCTGGCAACACGACCGGGCACGCGACTCTGGAGAACTTCCGCGCGTCCGGTGCATCGGGCACACTCCTGAACCATTCTGAGAAGAGGATCAAGGTAGCCGAGATACACGACCTCATAGGCCTTGCCCGGTCCCTGCATCTGGCGACAATCGTCTGCACCAACAACCCCGGCGTCAGCGTCGCGTGCGCCGCGATGGGGCCGGACGCGGTCGCGGTCGAGCCTCCGGAGCTCATAGGCGGGGACATATCCGTCACCACGGCCAACCCTGGCATCGTGAGCGACACGGTCCGGGCGATCCGCTCGGTCAGGCCCGAGGTCGCGGTGCTCTGTGGCGCGGGTGTCAAAGGCCGTGCGGACGTCTCGAAGGCCATCGAGCTCGGCTCTGATGGCGTCCTGCTGGCCAGCGGCGTCGTGAAGGCGAAGGACAAGCGCGCGGTCTTGATGGACCTCGTGGCCGGGCTCCCCTGAATTCTAGACTACGTGTAGCAGTGGGTCATTTGACCAGGCGTGGCCCTCTTCCGTCCGATGCGAGCCTTCCGGTCCGTTGTTGTGTCATCGGCCTTGCTCTTCGTTCTCGGAGCGGGGGGCATGCATCCGGCCTCGGGAGCCGTGACTCTCCTTGGTGCTGTCCCAGATGGGGCGTCACCGTCGTTGGTCATCGCGGAGTTCTACCCTTGCGCGGCCAATGGCGATGAGTACCTTGTATTGTCGAACCGCGGCACCGAGGCCGTCAACCTCTTCGATTGGAGCGTCAGCGACGGTGAGGGCGCGATCCGGCTCCTTGAGCGGACGCTCCTGCCGGGACAGACGCTCTCCATGTCCGAGAACGCGTCATCGTATGAGTCCGTCTATGGGATGCCCCCAGACATCACGGTCGTCGATTGGGCCTCAGGGGACGGCGTCGAGGCGTCTGGCAGGTTCAGGCTGGCCGATGCCGGGGACGCGCTTGAGCTGGTCTCACCCGGCGGCGAGACCGTGGACGTAGTGGTCTTCGGTTCCGCTGTCATGCCCGCCTCGGGATGGTACGGCGAGCCCGTGCCTGCGCTTCGGACGGGTGAGGTCGCCCTCAGGCTGCGGTCGGAAGGCTTACCGGACACTGACACTGCTGATGACTGGACTCATTTCAGGGAGTTCAGATACGGCTACTCGAGTCATGCCCTCGTGTCTTCCGATGTACCCGCTGGATGCGTGAGGTCGTTCACAAGCCCGGACTGTTCTCTGGAGTCGGTCCTCGAGGTGCTATCCGGCGGGAGGCACACCATACGGCTATGCTCATACGAGCTGTCCTCATCCTCCGTCTGCAGGAGCCTGTCCGAGGCCGCTGCGAGGGGCGTGGACGTGCGGGTGCTCGTCGATGCGCTACCCGTCGGAGGCATGAGTCTCGCGGAGGTCTCTTGTCTCTCGTCGATGGCGTTGGATGGGCTCGATGTGAGGGTGCTCGGCGGGGACATGGATGACGGCGTGGTGAGGCATCTGGGTGCCCTGCACGCGAAGTACATCGTGGCGGACGATGAGACCCTGGTCGCGCTCTCCGAGAACTTCGTCGAGGGCGGCGTTCCAGTGGACAGACTGTTCGGTAACAGGGGCTGGGGCGTGTCGGTGAAGGCTCCCGTCATCGCATCGTTCATGTCCTCAGTCTTCGACGATGACTCGCGGCTGGAACGCCCGGATGTGTGGTCATGGCTCGAGGACCCCAGGTGCGACCCGGGTGCGGTAATGCCCGACGAGGTCCAGAGCCAGCACTTGGTCGGCATGACGGAGCCTCGTGCGAATTCGGCCGTGGCATCCGTGAGTATATACGTCTCCCCTGACGCGTCTCCCGAAGGACCCTTCATAGTGCCGCTGATCTCGGCTGCAGGCGACGTCGAGTTCGAGCAGTTCCAGGCCGAGATGGCCTGGAGCACACGCTGGTTGGACGAGCCAGTCCTCAACCCGGTCGTGGACGCCATCGGGGGTGTGTTGCGTGAAGGTGGAGATGCCCGAGGGATCTTTGACGGTTCGTGGTACAACATCGATGAGAACACGGCGGTCGTGTCGTCGCTGTCGGCGTCCGCACTCGCGTCGGGGGTCGCGCCTTCGTTCACCCTCATGCCTGAAGAGAGCCCCATCACGGTCATGCACAACAAAGGACTCATCCTGGATGGCTCGACCGTGATCTCCAGCAACAACTGGGTCTATGCCTCGTTCGCGAAGAACCGAGAGTTGGCGGTGGAGGTGAGGAGCGATGAGGTCTCGTCGTATTTCTCGTCCGCCTTCGGCCTCGACTGGACCATCGACACCAGGGCTCCGGAGGCAGATGCGGGTGAGGATATCGCTCTCGACGCTCCTGGCGAGGCCGTTCTGGATGCCTCTCGCTCGTGGGACGACCGCGCGGTCGCAGATGTCTCATGGGACTTCGACTGTGATGGACGCGCGGATGCGTCGGGATACCAGGTCACTTTCGTCGCCGAAGAGTCAGGGACCTACGAGGTGTGGGTGGAGGTCGAGGACGCGTGGGGGAACACGGCGAAGGACTCCGTCACTATCTCGGTGGGCCCGTCAGGAGGCATGGATCGGCGGGCGGAGACGATCGCCTCTAGCATACCTTGGGCGCTCCCCGCCACGCTCTCGGTCCTGGTCGTGTCCGTCGCGGTCGCGCGCAAGCTTAATCTGCTACGTGCCTTTACGCGAGACAAGGGTTAGGCGCGCATGCTGATTCGGAAGTTCGTGCCAGGTGACATCCCCGCCGTGTCCAAGGTGGTCGAGAGGTCCTTGGGGGAGAACTACGCCCCGTCGCTCTACATGACGGTGTACAACCTGTGGCCCGATGGCCTACTCGTGCTGGAGAGCGAGAGCGGGATCATCGGGCTCGTGGCATCTGTCATCTCAGGGCCGAAGGTCGCGCGCGTCCTGATGCTGGCGGTCGACCCCGACCACAGGGGCAGGTCCGGAGGCTCGATGCTCATGGACGCCCTGTACTCGAGCTGCATCGCCAGGGGCCTGGACACCATCATCCTCGAGGTGCGCAAGAGCAACGCGAGGGCACGGTTGTTCTACGAGCGCCAGGGCTTCAAGGTGACAGGCGAGATAAAATGCTTCTACACGAACGGTGAGGACGCGGACAAGATGTCCAGGTCCCTCGTGAACTGAATGGCGCGCTCACTCGTACCCGCGCTTGTCGTCGTGCACGTGGTAGTTCCAGTAGTGGTATGGCGAGGACTCCTTCTCCGAGGTGCTGATGTCCTTCGAGACGCCGCCCATGTAGCTCCCGTAGCGCTCCTTGATCTGCTCCTCGACAGGCCGGGCGGTCTTCATGGCGTCCCTGATGTGCCTCGCCTCGATGTTGCGGGCGCTCTCCCCGGTCGCGAGGTCCCCCGCGGCCCTGATGAGCCCCCCCAGCTCCCTGAGCCGAAGCGTGAGCGACTTGTCCTTGTTGTCTATGACCTTCGCCCTCTTCTTGGCCTCCTCGACAATGAGCAGGACGGCCTCCTTGGTCGCGTGTGGTATCTTCGCGTCCATGACGATCTCCTGCGCGACGAACTGGATGAGCTTCGTACGGTTCCCGGGGGTGTCCGGCATGACCGTCTCCACGAGCACCTCGTACCCCCCGCCGTTGATCCTGGACCTGAGGGGCGAGAGTATCTGGGGCAGGTCCTGGATGTTGCACGCCCCGACGAATATGAAGTCGCACGGGACGTTGTCGACCCTGACGCTGGCGCCCGCGCTCTGGGGGTTCCTTCCGGATATGGGGAACCTCTTCTCCTGCATCGCGGTGAGTATGAACCTCTGCATGTGTCCGAGATGAGGCAGTTCGTCCACGAACAGGACTCCCTGGTGGGCGCTGTGTATCGCGCCGGCTATGACCCTGTCGTAAGGCTGGGTCCCTAGCTGGGGGTGGCCTCCGTACGGGTCGTGCCTCACGTCCCCGAGCAGTTCTGTGTCGCTGGCGCCCGTCGCGAGCACGAAAGGGTTCCTCCGGAGAGGCACGATGACCTTCCTCGGGCTCTCCTTCTCGAACTCGCGCCTCTTCTCGAGCGCGGCCTGGTCCAGCACGCTGATCATCTCGCCCGCGCGCTCGAACACGACGACCTCCTCCTTGCCGAACCTCTTCCTCGTGGTCGTCACGCGCTCCCTGCCGGCCATCTGGCCCATCGTGACCTCCATGAGCCCGCCCAGGATGTCCCCGAACGGGTTGTTGGTGGTGGACCGGATCTGGGCGAGTTTCGCTCTGGAGCAGTTGGGGCAGAAGCTCTCCTTCGGGGGAGAATACGCTCCGCAACTGGAACACCTGTAGCCGAGCCTCTCGGCCACGTTGACAGGCGCCTCCTTGGGGTCGATGTACTCCCCCTCGGCGAACCCCCTTGACTCGAGCTCCTTCTCCACCTCGGCGTCGGTCCTGAGCTCGATCATCGGTCGCTCAGGGTTCTCAGGGTTGTGCACGACCCTTATCTCCTCGGTCGGGCGCGCGAGGTGCAGGGCCAGCGCCTGTGCTATCATCGATTTGCCGGTCCCAGGGGGACCGACGAGCAGCAGGTGCCGCCTCTGCGAGGCGGCTATCCGCGCGAGCCTCACGGCCTCGTCTTGGCCTATGACCCTCTGGAGCGGGTCGGACGCTATCTGGACGTCTGCTGTCGTCTCGATGTCGTCCAGGGGAATCGTGCCCTTCTGTCCGCTCTTGCCCAGGTCGTCCGTCATTATGCCCACGCGCTCAGCTGAGGTCGTCCTTCGTCAGGATCTCGACATTCGTCGGGAGCTTGGCGATGTTCCCCAGCTTGACACCTACCACCGAAGTGATATTCTTTTCCACGGCTAGGTCCAGGACACGCTGCGTGATTATGCCGTCCAAGACGACCGCCTTGACGCCCTCCGACCCCTCCTTGAGTGTATCGGCGAGCTTGCTGACATGTACCTCCTTGAGGACGTTGCCGGCTTCGTTCAGCAGCTTGGCCTTCGAGGTGTTGTTCAGGTCCTCGAGCACGCCCCTGTAGCGGCTCTGCTCAGGGGACAGCTTCGGTGCGGGGGGCGGGGGTGGCGGCATTGGCGTGGGTGCCTCGTGTCTCCTCGGCTCCCTGCGCCTGTCGTCCTCGCGCCTTCCGCGGTCGCCACGGTCTCCTCCGCGCGGCTCCTCGGACCTGCCCTGTTTTTCACCATTTCTGGGTGCACCCGAGCCTATGTTGAGCATTTCTGCAAACTGGTCCGCGGGCACCTTGTTCCTCAGGCACTTGACGATCTGCTTCTGCGTGAGCTCCTCGACCTCCTGGGCCGTGGGCGCGCGCGCGATGAAGTCTATCTCTGCGACCTGGAGCAGCTCCCTTATGATGAGCTCGCCTCCCCTGTCGCCGTCGACGAAGGCCGTGACGACCTTCTCCCTCGCGAGGTCTATGATCGTCTGGGGCACGTTCGTGCCCTCGACCGCGATCGTGTTCTTGATGCCGTACTTGAGCAGGTTGAGCACGTCGGACCTTCCCTCCACCACTATGATGGCGTCGGAGTCCTGGATGTTCGGTCCCGCGGGCAGCCTCTCCTTGCCGAAGTGCACGACCTCCTCCATCTGGAAGGACTGGCGCACGGAGTCGGTCAGGTCGCCGCCGCTCGTCTTCGAGGCCTTCATGAGCTCATTGAGCAGGATCTTGGCCCTCTCGATGATCTTGTTCCTCTTCGACACCCTGACATCCTCGATCTTGTCGATGTTGATCCTGGCCTTGCACGGGCCGACCCTGTCGATGGTCTCGAGGGCGGATGCGAGGATGGCAGTCTACACCTGGTCAAGGCTCGAAGGCACGTAGACCAGGCCCTCGGACTTGCCATTTGTCGAGCTAACCTCT
>JBFYNF010000136.1:0-9024 GCA_041304525.1 Thermoplasmata archaeon
ATCGGCGAGGCCTGGAAGGACGTCGACAGCGACCAGATGAAGAAGCTGATGTGGCAGCGCATGGTCGACTGGAGGAAGGAGGAGACCTTCGTCCGGGTCCCGAAGCCCCTGAGGCTGGACAAGGCACGTGCCCTCGGATACAAGGCGAAGCAGGGCTTCGTCATCGTCAGGGCAAGGGTCAGGAAGGGCGGCCTGAGGAAGCACAGGATCAGGAAGGGCCGCAAGCCCAAGAGGAAGGGTATACTCAAGATCACCATGAAGAAGAACATCCAGAGGATCGCGGAGGAGAGGACTTCGAAGAAGTATCCGAACCTCGAGGTACTGGCATCCTACTGGGTCGGCGAGGACGGCAGGCACAAGTGGTTCGAGATCATACTCGTGGACCCCAACCACCCTGTCATCAAGTCGGACCCGAAGATCAACTGGATATGCAGCTCGAAGCATACGAACAGGGCCATCAGGGGTCTGACGCCCGCGGGCAAGAAGGGCAGGGGCCTCGTAAGGTCGAGGGGCATTGGCGCGGAGAAGGTCAGACCTTCGCTGCGCGCTCATGACAGGAAGGGCACTTAGGCCCTCACCCTGTCCAGCAGCTTCCGGACCTCTCCCTGGGTCATGCCAATGAGTGGATGAAACACCGGGAGGTTTCCCTTGAGGTTCGCTCCGCGGTCCAGGTCTTCGACGCCCCACTCGAGCACTATCCCGTCGCACTTGAGCCACGCGGCCTGAGCGAACAGGTCATCCTCAGGCGTCACGACCTTGAGGTCGGGGTTCCAAGGGACGAGAGACGATGGGAGCGATTCGTCCCGGCACGCCACGGTCACGTTGCACCCCCTCTTCATGAGTAGCCACGATGAGGCGATGCCTCTCTCGGACTCGACGACGGACAGCACCTTCCCCTGGGTGCCCTTCGGCATCCCTCCGGGGCCGGGTATGACCGTGCTGTACAGGTACGCCTCCTTCTCCCTCACCTCGACGGACACCTCTACGTCGGGCTCGTCCAGGTCCACCTTGAGCTCCATGTCGCTGAACGACTCCAGGATGACCGCGCCCAACTCTCCCGCCACCTGCTGGCTCGTGTACGGGTGGTTCCCGGTCCTCCTGGCCCGCACCGCGAAGGTCGCGCCCTTGGAGAACAGTGGTCTCGAGTACTCCTTCACAGCGTCCTTCAGGCCGGAAAGCTCGCTCGTCGCCTTCGTCACAGGGCTGAAGGAGACGACGCCGAACGTGCGCGCCAACATCTCGCAGCTCCTGCGCCAATCGTTCGAGTCGACGAACAGCCTGCCCCTCAGGGAGGATGTGACGCACGGCAACTCCGCGAGCATGTGCTTGCGCCGTATGTCCTGCACAAGCGCCTGCTCGAACCTCCTCCGTACGCTCTCGCTCTTGAGTCCGAGCTCGCCATATCTGATGAGAAGCGTGGGCATGCGTCTGGGCTAACCGCCTGGAGGTGAATAAACATTTCACCCCGATGCCGCCGTCAGAAGGAAAATCTAATTAGGGGTTGCGCATTCACGTTTATGGGAGCCGGAAGAGGGGTATATTGAACAGTGAACAAAAGACGAAGGTTTCTTTGAAAAGAGTTGTGGACCCCCCAGGACCGAAGGCGAAGGCGACAGTGGAGAGGGACAAGAAAGTCCTCTCGCCCTACAACAGGCCGTACTACTACCCGTTCGTGGTGGAGAAGGGCAAGGGCTGCATCATCGAGGATATCGATGGCAACGAGTATGTCGACTTCAACGCAGGTCTGGGCGCGATGAACGTCGGGCACTGCCACCCTGAAGTGGTCAAGGCGATAGCGAAACAGTCTGAGCGGCTGCTGCATTACAGCTACACGGACTTCTACTACAGGTACGCTGTGGAGCTCGCCGAGAAGCTGAACGAGATCACGCCCGGCGACTTCACCAAGAAGGTGTTCTTCAGCGGCTCGGGGGCCGAGAGCATCGAGGCCTTCGCGAAGGTCGCGAGGTGGCACTCGAAGAGACCGCTGTTCCTAGCGTACACGGGCGCGTTCCACGGGCGGAGCATGGGCGCGCTGAGTTTCACAGCCAGCTCCATCGTGCAGAAGGCCAGGTACTTCCCCACGATGCCAGGTGTGTACCACGTGCCTTTCGCGTACTGCTACAGGTGCCCGTACAAGATGTCGCTGCCGGACTGCAACTACTGGTGCGTCGACTTCATCGAGGAGCTCGTGCTCAAGAAGTATGTGCCTCCGAACGAGGTCGCCGCGGCGCTCATCGAGCCCATACAGGGCGAGGGAGGCTATGTCGTCCCACCGCCCGAGTACCACAAGCGGCTCAAGAAGCTGTACGACAAGTACGGGATCCTCTACGCAGTGGACGAGGTCCAGTGCGGCATGGGCAGGACCGGCAAGTGGTGGGCGATCGAGCACTTCGGCGTCGTCCCTGACATCATATGCAGCTCCAAGGCGCTCGGCGGTGGGATATCCCTGGGCGCGACCATAGGCCGCGCGGAGATATTCGACTGGGACGCTGGGTCCCACTGCACGACCCTGGGGGGCACGCCGGTCGCGTGCGAGGCGTCCCTGGCCACCATACGGGTCATCGAGAAGGAGAAGCTCATGGAGAACGCCACCAGGATCGGCGACCACATCATGAAGCGGATGAGGGAGGTCATGGAGACATCGGACATCGTCGGCGATGTCAGGGGCAAAGGCCTCATGATAGGCGTCGAGATCGTCAAGGACAAGAAGTCCAAGGCGAGGTTCGGTCAAGGCTCCCATGACATCATCCACAAGGCCTGGAAGAAGGGTGTCGTGGCCATAGGTGCGGGCGAGAACTGCTTCAGGATCGCGCCTCCGCTGGTGATCACTAAGGACCAGGCGGACTTCGGCGTGGATGTGCTCACGGAGTGCATCAAGGAGGTGGAGAAGGAGCGTTGAGCCGCCGACAGCGTCGGCGGCTCGTAACCCCGAAACCATTTACTGTAGCCTTTTCATTGAGTGAGGAGTGCGATATCATGAACACAAGCAAGAAATGGAAGCTCAAGGGGCCCAAGATCGTGGTGGAGCCGCCAGGCCCCAAGTCGAAGAAGATACTGGCTCGGAAAGAGAAGTGCGTCACTGACGGTATAAGGATTGGGCTGCCGACCGCGCTCGATGTGGCCGATGGACCGTTAATGAGGGACTTCGACGGCAACGTGTTCCTCGATTTCACCGTGGGTATCGGCGTGCACAACTGCGGTCACAGGTCCGAGGCCATGGTCAAGGCGTGCAAGGACCAACTGGACAAGTTCATCCACATATGCGTGATGGTGTCCCCGTACGAGTCGTACATCAAGCTCGCCGAGGAGATGTCCAAGATCATGCCCGGCAAGCTCGAGAAGAGCATATTCCTGAACAGCGGGTCCGAGGCGATCGAGAATGCCCTCAAGATCGCGAGGTCGTACACGAAGAAGAAGTGGATCGTGTCGTACAAGACCTCGTTCCACGGCAGGACATTCATGGATATATCCCTCACGGCCAAGGAGAAGCCCTACAGGGACGGGTTCCATCCGCTCGTCCCCTACGTCCAGCATGTGGATTTCGCGTACTGCTACAGGTGCCCGCTCAAGCTCGAGTACCCGACCTGCGACCTCGCGTGCGCTGACAGCATACGCACAGTGGTCGAGACCGCCCCGCTCAAGGACGATGTGTGCGCGCTAGTCGCCGAGCCCGTCCAGGGTGAGGGAGGCTTCATCAACCCGCCGCCTGGCTACTGGGAGAAGGTTCGCAAGATCTGCGACGACAACGGCATCGTGTTCATAGACGACGAGGTCCAGACAGGCTTCGGCAGGACCGGCAAGATGTTCGCCATAGAGCACTGGGACGTCGTGCCCGACATGATCGTCTCCGGCAAAGGCCTCTCGCTCGGGATGCCTCTCGGAGGCGTCACAGGCAAGGCCGAGATCATGGCGACGCCCCCGCCCGCTAGCCTGGGAGGGACTTTCGGAGGCAACCCCGTGTGCTGCGCAGGCGCGCTCGAATCGATCAAGATGACGAAGAAGGCGCTGCCGAACACGAAGATGATCAACAAGGTCGAGAAGAAGCGCTTGAACGAGTGGAAGGCGAAGTACGAGGTCGTGGGCGATGTCAGGGGCATCGGCGCGATGATGGCCATAGAGCTCGTCAAGACGAAGGCGGGGAAGGAGCCGGCGGCCGAGCTTTCGAGGGCCATACAGTTGAACTGCTTCAAGAAGGGCCTGTACATCCTGACGGCCGGCACGGTCGGCAACGTCATAAGGCTGCACCCGCCGCTGAACATCGACCAGAAGCTGCTCGAGAAGGGCTTGGACATCCTCGAGTCTGCCATAGCCGAGGAGTCGAAGAAGGCTGGCATCGTCTAGGCGAGCATGCCTCAAACACCTTTCACAAACCGCTTCCGTTCTTTTCATCCATCCCGACGCTGGCCGAAGCGCCAGGCCACCAAAACGTATATACCCAGGGAGCACATTCGGGCAAAACTGGACCTTATCCGTAGAATGTATCTGCGGAATATGGGCCCTGAGTCGAACGTATTCCTAACTCTGCGTTGAAATGTTGACCGGAGTGCGTTGTCGCAGGCGAACCTGTATGAGGGGGCTCGTAGTTCCTTCCATGCGCCTGCGACGCAGGCACGACTCAGACACGGTGCGATCGGTCTGACGACCAAGAGGAATCGATAGGATGGCATTGCTGGATCCGGTGAGCAAGAATTACGGGAGATTGAAGAACTACGTGAACGGGGAGTGGGTCGAATCCGCTTCGGACAAGGTCCTGGATGTGAGGAACCCTGCGACGACCGATACCATCGCCCAAGTCCCCCTCTCGACGAAGGACGAGACCAGGGCCGCGATAGACCTGGCCCACGAGGCGTGGTGGAGCTGGAGGGAGACCGCCCCTGGTGACAGGGCTAGGTGCTTCTTCAGGCTGAAGACGATCATGGAGCGCGAGTACGAGAACATCGCGAGGATCATATCCCAGGAACAGGGCAAGACCATCGATGACGCGAGGGGTGAGACCCGCAGGTGCATCGACAACATCGACACCGCGGCTGGCATCACGACCCTCCAGATGGGCTACAACCTCGAGGACGGGGCCGCGTCGAACATCGACGAGGAGGTCATCGTGTCCCCGCTCGGGGTGTTCGCGGCCGTGTGCCCGTTCAACTTCCCGGGCATGGTGCCGTTCTGGTTCTGGCCGTACGCGGTCGCGACTGGCAACATGTTCATAGTGAAGCCGTCGGAGCAGGTGCCCATCACGACCCAGTACATGTTCAAGCTGATAGACCAGGCGGGCTTCCCGCCAGGCGTGATCAACCTCGTGAACGGCAGGGAGGATGCGGTCAACACCTTCTTCGACCACAAGGCTGTCAGGGGCATATCGTTCGTCGGGTCGACCCCGGTCGCGAAGTGGATATACAAGACCGCCGGCGAGAAGGGCAAGAGGGTGCAGGCCCAGGGAGGCGCGAAGAACTCCCTCATAGTCATGCCCGACGCGGTCCTGGACAAGACCGTCAACAACATGCTGGCATCGTTCTACGGCTGCGCGGGCCAGAGGTGCCTCGCGGGCTCCAACATGATCGCCATCGGGGACGTCGCCGAGCCGCTCCTGAAGAAGTGGCTCGAGGCCTCGAAGAACCTCAAGGTCGGGTGCGGCCTGGACGAGAGCTCCCAGATGGGGCCCGTCATATCCGCGCCCGCGAAGCAGAAGGTCCTCGGGTACATCCAGAAGGGCGTGGATGAGGGCGCGAAGCTCCTGCTGGACGGAAGGAACATCAAGGTCCCAGGGTACGAGAAGGGCCACTTCATCGGCCCCACGGTCTTCGACAACGTGACGCCTGACATGGCGATCGCGAAGGAGGAGATCTTCGGACCGGTCGTGTGCTTCCACAGGATGAAGAACCTCGACGAGGCGATAGAGTTCGTACACAAGAGCCCGTTCGGGAACGCGTCCTCGATATACACGCAGAACGGCAGGGCCGCCCGCGACTTCAGGTACAAGACCCAGTGCGGCAACATCGGGATCAACGTCGGCATCGCGGCCGCGATGGCCTACTTCCCGTTCGCCGGGTACAAGGAGTCGTTCTTCGGCGACCTGCACGGTCAGGGCAAGGACGCCATACAGTTCTTCACGGACAGGAAGGTAGTCATCACCCGGTGGTTCTGATGATCCAGAGCGAGTTCCCCGAATGCACGACCTTCGGCACCCTGATGCGGTTCGCGCTGGAGTTGGAGAGGGTCGCCGCACTCGTCAACGAGGAGCTCGCTTCGGACCCGTCGTGCGCGGCCGGCGCTGAGACGTTCAAGGCGCTGGCGGCGAACCACAGGGCACGCGTGGCCCTGCTCGAGGAGACGCGCCGCGAGAAGCTCAACGAGGCGGTCCTGGAGCCCATATCCGACATCAGGAGCGCAGACTATGTCGTGGCCACGGACGTGCCGAAGGGCGCGGACGTGAAGGACTCCGCGATGTTCGCGGCGAAGGTCGAGGAGACATCGGCCAGGTTCTACACCGACACGGCGAGGATCGCCAAGAGCATCCTCCACGGGGCCGTGCGCATATTCGAGCGCATGGCGAAGGAGAACCTGTCCAACAAGACGAAGCTCGAGACGCTCTGAGCCCGGACCTCAAACCACTTCTCCAAACCCTAACGCTTGTTATTTCCGAGCTCGGCGAACCGGTCCATCGTGAGCTCCTGCAGCCTTCCGCTGGCCAGCAGGTCGAGCGTGGCCCTGACGGAGGGGTTGTCTGTCACGAGGACCTTGATTCCTTCGTTGTGGAACCTCATCAGGGACGACGGGGACAGCGAGGTCACGATGATCACATCGACCTTCCTCCCCACGATGGCGTCCACGGGGTCGGAGCAGGTCGCCTCGCCGCAGTTCCTCATCTGTGACGTGTGCTCGAACATACCGTCGGGATGGACATCGTAGTAGTCCAGCACCCCTGTCTCCTCAAAAGGCGTCGCGATGGCGGCGTCGGGGCCGCCTGGGCTCTCGCAGGGTATGCAGACCTTCACGGGGTCCAGCTATCGCTCGCGGGGGCATTATGCTTTCGCTGCCGCTTCTCATTCCCTCGAGAAGAGGTCTGGGTACAGTCTGTGCGATGCCGCTACGCCCGCGACTATCAGGACCGCTGGGATGATGAACACCCACCAGTCCGGCGTGGCGCCGCTGTCGAGTATCAGGTCGGAGAGCAGGACGCCTCCCTGGTGGAACGGTGAGAACATGGCTATGGTCGCGCCGTGCTCCAGGTACAGGTCTCCCCACATCTCCGTGTTCAGCCTCATGTCCAGGAGGTACGAGAACCACTCGAACACGGTCATCGTCCCCAGGAGCGAGAGGTACATGAATATCCTCGTCACCACGGTCGGCTTAAGGACCATCCTCTTGGCGGCCTGGTAGATCATGCAGGAGCCGTAGGCGGCGGAGACCATGACCAGCACGGCCAGCGAATACGACACCATCGTGATCATCAGTATGTCGCCCGCGGACTGGTTGAAGGGCGACATGGACACCAGCACGAGCGGGAATATGAAGAGCGGTCCGATGATGATCGGGTAGAGCAGCTTGGAGAAGATGATCGCCGTCACTGACACCGGCCCGAAGAACAGGACCTTGACAGTGCCCTTCTGTATCTCGTGTGCGAAACCCTTGCCGAACAGCCCCCCGATGTAGATGACGGATGCGAGCAGCGATGCCCCGTACACGTATGTCAGCAGGTTGAAGGACACGTCCTGTCCCAATGGCGTGGCGGCCCAGGATACCTGGTCGACATCGATGCCCTCAGGCAGAGCGACGACCGTTGATTCAGCGGTCCCAGTGTTGCCTGCGGAGTCTCTGACTGCGAGTTTGATCTCGTACGGGCCCCATTCGACCGCTTCGAAAGTCGCGACCTGGCCCGTGAGGGCCCACTTGGTCTCGTTGTGCTTGATGTACCAAGTGTACTGCGCGATGGAGCCCATGTTGTCGAATGATTCGGACGCATCGAGCGTCACGGTCGCGCCCATGGTGACGAGGGACTCGGTGTCGAACCTGGCCTCAGGCCATTGCCAATCATCGCTGGATGGTTGGATATTGACATCGACATTCCCCCAGCCAGTGTTCCCAGCGTCATCTCTGACGACCAGGTTGATCCAGAAGTATCCCACATTCTCGAATGTGTAGTCTGGGTTTGAACCGTATAGGGTCCTTGGAACAATGTCTTCGAAGCTCCATGTCCAGTTCACGACGCCGACATCGTCCGTTGATGCCGACCCGTCGAAGTCGACCGTGGTCCCCGCGACCACATCCATGCTCATCCCTGCGGATGCATACGGCTGCATCGTGTCAGAACCCGTGCCCTCGACAGTGAGCATGAAGCTGGCTTCGTCTGTGTTCCACGAGCTGTCGACGACCATGAGCCTTATCTCGTAGTCTCCAACGGCCATGAACCTGTATGTCGCGACATCACCGTACAGCTCGATGTCGCGTCCGCTTTCCTGGAAGTTCCACATGTAGTAGACTATCTCGGAGTTGTCGGTGGACCCTGACCCATCCAGTGTCACGAGTGTGCCCGCGTCGACTGTTCTGTCAGAGCCTGGGTCTGCGACCGGAGGGATTGACTCGGTCGCGCCGGGGAGGTTGATTCCCTCGCCGTCGCCGCCATCGCCTCCTCCTTCGAATTCGAACGTCAAAGCCATGGCCATCAATGAGCTCGAGATGGTGAACACGATGCCGAGGAACACGACCATGATTATCGAACTGATGAGTCCGTGCTTCGCCATCGTCCTGAGGTCCTTCTCGAAGATCGTCACGGCTCTTCTCAGAGTTGCGAAAGGACCAGACCTCCTGACCTTGATCTCAGGATAGTGCGCGACCGCCTGCTCCATCTCGGGCGGAGGCGGCGGGAGCTCTTCATCTGGGGGCGGAGGCGGTGCGTCCATCACTGGAACTCCCCCCTCGCGGTGCGCTCGAAGACATCCTCCATGGTGCCAGTGGTCCTCATCTCGAACAGGTCCACGCCTCCTTGCTCCAGCACCTTGGCCACCTGGGGCGCGTCGGCCCTCTTGT
>JBFYNF010000137.1:0-4942 GCA_041304525.1 Thermoplasmata archaeon
GTGCTCTACTCGATACTCAGCGAGAACATGACCGTCGCCCACTGGCAGGGTCTGGCCAG
The DNA here is from genome assembly GCA_041304525.1 of Thermoplasmata archaeon. GTDB lineage: Archaea > Thermoplasmatota > Thermoplasmata > UBA10834 > UBA10834 > UBA9653. Next base: position 60 of record JBFYNF010000137.1, read on the forward strand.
GGCGGTGGCGGAGGAGCTCAACTCCGGCGCGGTCGGGGCGATCGTGCCGCACGGGACCGATACCATGGGTTTCACTGCCGCGGCCCTGTCATTCATGCTCAAGAACCTGAGTGGCCCCGTCGTGTGTGTGGGCTCGCAGCGGTCATCCGACCGCCCCTCATCAGACGCGACCATGAACCTGCTCGCGGCCACGAGGCTGTGCGTAGACGCTGACCTGGGCGAGGTCGTCGTCATCATGCACGGGGAGCCGTCGGACTCATACTGTCTGGCCCACAGGGGGACGAAGGTCAGGAAGATGCATTCGTCGAGGCGGGACGCGTTCGCGAGCATGAACATCCAGCCGATCGCCCGAGTCGAGGGGAGCGAAGTGAGGTTCAGCGGCCCCCACCTCAAGCGGTCTGAGGGACCGGTCGAGGTCAGGGACAAGATAGACGGCCGTGCGAGCCTCCTGCATTTCTATCCAGGGTTCGAGGAGGAGCACTTCGACCTCATCGCGAACCATGTGAAGGGCGTGGTCGTCGCCGGCACGGGCCTCGGCCATGTGTCGGAACCGATCATCAACTCGATCCGCAAGGCTGTGAAGCGCGGGGTCCATGTCGTGGTCACGACCCAGTGCCTCCAGGGCACCGTCAATCTCAACGTGTACTCGACGGGCAGGGACATGGTCTCCGCGGGCGCCCTCCCCGTCGGGGACATGCTTCCGGAGACGGCCTATGTCAAACTCATGTGGGCCATGGGCCAGACGGACGACTACGCCGAGGTGAACAAGCTCATGCTGACCAACATCGCGGGAGAGCTGACGGACAGGAGGGAACTCTGACTTGGACTACGGCACCCTCGGCCTTAAGGTGGGCATAGAGATCCATCAGCAGCTGTCCACTGGGAAGTTGTTCTGCAGCTGCCCGTCGGAGCTTGTGGACGATCACCACAGGGAGATCGTCAGGCGTCTCCGGCCGACCCAGAGCGAGATGGGGGAGATAGACAAGGCCGCGCTCGAGGAGGCCGAGAGGAAGCTGCAGTTCAGGTACCAGACCGTGCCGTGCTCGTGCCTGGTCGAGGCCGACGAGGAGCCGCCCCACGACGCGAACAGACTCGCGATCGAAGCGTCCCTCGAGATGGCCTCGTTGCTACACATGACCCCCGCGGACGAGATACATTTCATGCGCAAGATCGTCATAGACGGGTCTAACACTGGAGGATTCCAGAGGACGGCGCTCGTGGCTACGAAGGGCCACCTGGAGCTGAACGGCAAGAGGTTCGGCATCGGGACTGTGTGCCTCGAGGAGGATGCGGCGAGGAAGCTGACCGAGCACGCGACAGAGGTCACGTACAGGCTCGACAGGCTCGGCATACCGCTCGTGGAGATAGCGACGGATCCGGACATGTCCACGCCCGAGGAGGCGCGCGCAGTCGCTGCCAGGCTGGGGGCGCTCCTGAGGGCCACGAAGAAGGTCCGACGGGGCATCGGAACCATCAGGGAGGACCTCAACATCTCCGTGTCTGGAGGGGCCAGGGTCGAGATCAAGGGTGCTCAGGACCTCAGGCTCGTGCCTGTCTATATCGAGGAGGAGGTCAAGCGTCAGCTGGCGCTGCTCGAAGTCAAGGACGTCCTCAGGAAGAGGGGTGCTAGGAAGGTCCCCTCGGACATCAAGGACATCACGCCGCTCCTGAGGGGGACATCATGCCGGGTGCTCAGGTCCGCTGTCGATGCGGACGGCAAGATACTGGCGGCCAAGTTACCGAAGTTCGCGGGCACCCTCGGGAGGACCGAAGGGGGCGTGAAACGCCTGGGCGCCGAGATGGCCGCGCACGCGCGCGTGGCCGGGGTGAAGGGCCTGTTCCACTCGGACGAGCTTCCAGGTTATGGCGTCACTAGGGCCGAGGTCGAGGACATCGCCACGGAGCTCGCCGTCGGCCCTGAGGACGCGTTCGTGCTCGTCGCGGAGGAGGAAGGCCGCGCGAGAGCCGGCCTTACGAGGGCCATTGACAGGGCTAACGCAGGCATCGACGGTGTCTCAGAGGAGACCAGGGACCCGCTCCCGGACGGACAGTCGGTCTACAGCAGGCCGCTGCCCGGCAAGGACAGGATGTACCCGGAGACGGATGTGAAACCCATCCTGATAGACGCGCGCATGCTCGAAGGCGTCAAGCTCAACCTGCCGGAGCTCCCAGAGGCGAAGGTGTCCAGGTTCGTGAAGGACTACTGCGTGAACAAGGACCAGGCAGAGGCCATACTCAGTGGCGCGCACGAGGACGAGTTCGAGCTCCTCGCTGGCAGCATCGGTTCGCCCCAGGTCGTCGCGAGGATCTACCTGAACGTGTTCCCCGAGCTTGAGAAGGCGGGGCACGACACATCGAGGATCGACGTCGAGTGCGTCAAGGAGATGCTCTTGTCGATGTCTAAAGGCGCCTTCGCGAAGGAGGCCATACCGGAGCTGCTGTCCTGGATGCTCAAGAACGATGTGTGGGATGTCGTCCGCGCATCCGACTCCCTGGGCGTCGAGTCGGTCGAGGTCGACGATGTCAGGGCGGTCTGTGACAGGGTCGTGAAGGAGCGCGAGACATTCATAAGGCAGCGTGGCGAAGGCGCCCTCGGGCCGCTCATGGGCATCGTCATGAAGGAGCTGCGCGGGAAGGTCGACGGGAAGGTCATCAGCGAGGTCTTGAACGAGAGGATAAGACGGCTCCTCTCGTGACATCCTTCTTGGACAGGACCGTGAGGAAGTTCTTGCAGTACTCCAAGGCAGCGCCCTTGTCATCTTCCTGGCACTGGAGGAAACTCCTGCAGAGCTCGTCAAGATCGTCCGGGTTGTTGTACTTCCTCTTCCTAGCTGTCACGGCATACCTTCCAGAGGGACTATCGAATCTGCCATATGCCTAATAATACTATCCGCTTACATTCTCAGGGATTGGATTTCTTCACGGACATCTTGTAGGCCAGGATCGACTCGAAGAACATGTGCTTCTCCTCGACCATCTCGACATCGTACCTCTCCTTCGCCGTCCTGAGCACCGTCCTGATGCTGCCGAACGAGGAGAGTATGATGAATATCCTGCCGTTGGGCGCCAGGAACCTCCAGGCGTCCTCCAGGAAGCGTACGACGACCTCGGCGCCGTCTGCGCCTCCGGCCCACGCCCTCTCGGCCCAGCTCGACGGGGTATTCTCATCGGGCAGGTACGGTGGGTTGAACGTGATGACATCGTACAGCCCCACGACCTTCTCGAACAGGTCGCTCTGAAGCACCTCGACCTTGAGGTCGTTCTTGAGCGCGTTGGAGCGCGCGCATGCTACCGCGTGTGGGTTGATGTCTACAGCCGTGACCCGTGCCCCGGCCTTCGCGGCATGCAGCGCGGCTATGCCCGTCCCGGTCCCTACATCGAGGACCCTCTCGTCAGGGGATACCTCGAGAACGTTGACCAGAAGGAACGAATCGTCGCTGGGGTTGTACACCTCGGGCGCGATGTCTATGTCGATATCTGTGTCCACTTTCACAACCGTGTATATGTCCATGACCATCATTAAGGCTTTACTAGGCGAGGTCGTTCACCTGCCTTGAGGACCGAGGATGAATGTCTGGGTAGCAGCCATCATCGTGATGATCATCGCGAGCACGGCGTATTCGTACTACCGGCAGCTGAGTTTCTCCATAGTTGTCAGCGTCGTGTGTGTCGCATCGTTCGCCTTGCTCCTGCTGTCGGTTGGGTCTGCATACTACGGGAACTCGGAGACGATGTACCAGCTGGAGTTCATCCCTCAAGACCTGACAGACCCTGGGAGGCTGTACACCGTGTTGACATCGATGTACACCCATGGTGACTTCTTCCACCTGCTGTTCAATGTCCTGGGCATAGTGTTCATCGGCATGGCCTTCGAACAGAGGATCGGGACGAGGCCCTACATCCTGCTGTTCTTCATCACGGGTCTGTGTGGAACGCTCGCGTTCGCGGCTTTCAATTGGGGGGACGACTTCGTCGCCGTGGTCGGCGCCTCAGGGGCGATCAGCGGGGTCCTGGGAGCGTTCGCGAGGATGTTCCCGCACGAGCGCATGTCCCTGATCATCATGTTCTTCCCGCTGCCGCCCTTGCCCATGTGGGTCATAGTCACGGGCTACATCGGCCTGCAGTTCCTGTTCCTCTCCGGTGAGACGAACATCGCTGTCGAGGCGCACATCGGCGGACTGGTCGCAGGGCTCGTCCTCGCCCCGCTCGTGGTCAGGCTCCCACTCCACAAGAGGGTCAGGAAGATGGTCTCCCAGTCCGCCCTCAAGAGGCTCGCGACCACTCCGGAACTCAAGTCAATCATGCGCAGGATAGAGGATGAGTCGATACCGGACGTCAGGAGCGCGTGGGTCGAGCACTTCCTGTCAAGGGCAAAGTGCCCGCACTGCGGCGCGAGCCTGAAGGTCCGCAAGGAGGGCATCATGTGCGAGCGGGGGCACATGCTGTGATCAAGGTGCCGGTCGTGAGGGTCCTGTGCGAGGGCTGGCTCGTGAGGGAGGGCAGGACCGTGGTCGACGCCTCGTCGACCGTGACGATGATCGGGACGGACATCGGCGCGGTCCTCGTCGATACGGGCTCGTCGGCCCGCGTGACCGACCTGTCTTCCGCTCTGTCGCGGAGCGGCGTTGCACCTGAGGATGTGAAGTTCGTCATCAACACACACCTCCACATGGACCATTGCGGGGCCAATGACCTGTTCCCGGACGCGGTCTTCATCGCGCATGAGCTCGAGGACCCGCCTGTGGGGACCCGCAGGATCTCTGGAGAAACGGAGATAGTCCGTGGCGTGAGGCTCGTGCACACCCCTGGACATACAAGGGGCAGCATGTCCGTCCTGGTGGAATCGGACCGAAGGTACGCGATATGCGGGGACGCCATCCCGA
>JBFYNF010000138.1:0-8435 GCA_041304525.1 Thermoplasmata archaeon
AGAACTTGGGTTCAGCAAGGGGGGTTAAGTCGTAACAAGGTATCTGTAGGGGAACCTGCAGATGGATCACCTCCTACGCAAAACCGGAGGGGTACTACCCCTCCACCAAACCGCGTTGGCAAGGTACCAAGCACCTAAGACTTCTGCCATCGGACGACCATCATAAATTTTTCATTCACATGTATCAGCGTGAGTCCTGTCTAGAAAAGGGCGCTCGTGAGCACGCACTAAGCCAGAAATGAACAGAAAACGGAAAGTGGTTTAGAGGGGTTTCCGCTGAACTCTCAGCGACTCACGGCGCGGGCGGCGGGGCCGTCTTCCTGCCCATGACCATCATCACGATCAAGAGCAAGACGACCACGACGAGCAGGCCGATGATCGCGTAGCCCATCACGGCACTCATCTTGTCGTCCACCGATGTCTGCACATCGCCGACGTCCTGGTTGGCTTCGTCCAGGGCGGTCTGCAGAGCGGTTATCTGGTCTTGCAGCGCCGCGATCTCGTCCATGAGGGCCAGGTTGTCGGTGTCGACGGAGGCCTCAAGTGCAGCGAGCGCGTCCTCGAGTGCCGCTATGTCAGCCATGAGAGCCGCATCGGAGGCGGCCATCGAGTCGTTCAGCTCCGAGAGCTGTTCCTCGAGCGCCCCTATCTGTTCCTCCAGGTCCGCGATGAGCAGGTCGGCCGGGTCAGCAGCAGGGAGCACTTCCAGCTCCAGCGCCAAGTCCGTGACATACTCATAGGTCACGTCCGCGTACACGTACCAGTACTCGATGACCACCAGGTAGTCGCCCGCCGGAGCGACGGCCGACACGTCTATTGTCAGCGCCATCGGGCTAGGCATTGAGTTCCAAACGTACTCCGATGCGTATAACGTGCCGTCATCGACGGACACGAGGGCCCAGCGGAGCTCGTTGCCGCTCTCCTCGACGTACACGAACTCAGCATCGGCCATCAACAGGACCGACTCGCCGGCCCTGACAGATGATGAAGAGAGTTCCACCGAGTAGTCGAACAGGTACAGCTGCATGGACTCGACTACGTCCAGGACTTCCGCGAGCGTGTTGCCGCCCATGGCCAGTATCCTGCCGTCCATCGTCACCACGGCGCCGAGATACTTCCTCGCAGAGTCCATGGATCCTGCGGACGACCACTCGTCCGTCGCTGGGTCGTACACGGCGGTGCTCGAGTATACAGCGGTGGAACCCGTGTTGTACCCGTTGTCCGAACCGCCCACGACATAGACCAGTCCGTCGACTCCCACGACCGAGGCGTGCGCCGCCCGCGGTTCGGGGAGGTCCGCCATCGAGACCCATTCTAGTGTCGCTGAATCATACTTGAAGAACTGAGTGGTTCCAGTATAGCTACCGTCGCCGCCTCCAGAGTAGTAAAGGTCTTCGCCGATTGCCACCAGTGCGCCGCACTGTACATCAGCTGGCGCTGCCGGGCCAACGGACCATGAGTCCTCGGCCGGGTCGTATATCTGCACGTAACCCGCGGAGGGAACGCCCTCGCCTCCGACGACCCAAATCGACCCGTTGCCGACCATGGCCGCCTTGGCCTCCCATGAACCGTAGAGCATGTCGGTGCCTGAGCTCCATGAGTCCAGGTCGGGATCGTATATCTGGGTCCTGGCCATGTAGTCCTCTCCGCCGAAGATGTATACACGGCCATCCAACCCGACCGCACCACATGCGCCCCTCTCGCCGTAGGGCATGCTGGTCAGTACTGTCCAATCCCCAGTGTCGGGGTCGTAGGCGTATGCGTCTACTACCGTCACAAATCCGATGCCCGCCACGCCACCCATGACGTAGACGGTCCCATCCAAGCCGCTCACAACAACTGCCTGAGAGGCCGGTGCGCCCATTGGCAGCTCGGCGTCCCAGTCGCCAGTCCATGAGGCCCCAGCATTCGGCACGGCGGACGACAACGCCACCGCGACCAATGCCAGCGCCACCGCTGAAACGATCAGTCTTGCACTCATTCTACTATTCATATTCACATCCATCCTATCGCCTCAGGACGGGGGCCTGAGGTCACACATATGTCATTGTCAAGTCTGATATATATACCCGATAACGAGAAAAGTACGGGCCAGGGGTCGGTCCCGCGGACGATTCACCATGAAGCCACCGTCCATCACTGAGATTCAGGAGGCCTTCGAATTGCGGCGTTGCAGATGTATGACTTTCGAAGGTTTTTCGACGTCTCGCAACACGTCTTCGAAGAGAGTTCCGAATGTTTTTATACCACGGCTGGATACCTTAGCACGCGCGTATTATAGCAGGACTGGCGGCCTCCGCTGGCTCCTGTGTGAAAGGACGATAGTGGGAGCTTAGGGAAGAGATACCATGATGATTTTGAAGATGAAGAAGGAGGACCTCCCGGCATTCCTCGAGAGCGCCAAGGAGTGGGGAGAGCTGTGGGGTCCGACCACGAAGGAGGGGCAGACCGCCTACTCGAAGGTCGACGGTCTCTCGCAGATGGACCTGAAGGCGACGAGGACCATGATCCCGCCGAAGAAGTTCCTCTACCCGCCACGGTTCACCATGTTCGACTTCGACGAGGAGGGCTTCGTCGAGAGGACCGGGGACGTCCCCAAGAGGATCCTGTTCGGGCTCCACCCGTGCGACATACATGGCATACTGATCATGGACAAGCTGTTCCTCGAGACCTACAAGGACCCGTACTACGCCGAGAGGAGGGAGAAGACCCTCCTGCTGGGACACAGCTGCATACCGGACGACAAGTGCATGTGCTTCGCGACGAACACGGACTTCGTGGCCGAGGGTTTCGACCTGTTCTTCACCGACCTCAAGATGTTCTACCTGGTCTGGGTGGGCTCGAGCAGGGGGCACGACCTCGTGAGGATGAGGGCGGACCTGTTCAGCAGGAATCTGGACAAGAACGACATCCTGAACTACACCGAATACAGGAAGTGGAAGACTGCGCAGTTCAAGGCCAAGATCGACCTCACTGGCATGCCCGACATATTCGAGCTCGGGTACAACAGCCCTGTCTGGGACGAGCTGGCGGAGAAGTGCCTCTCGTGCGGCCAGTGCTCGATGGTGTGCCCGACCTGCAACTGCTACAACGTGGTGGACGAGGTCGAGCTGGGTACCGCCGAGGGGACCAGAGACAGGTTCTGGGACAGCTGCATGTTCCGCGAGTACTCTGTCGTGGCAGGCGGCCACAACTTCAGGGACAAGAGGGCCGACAGGCTGAGGCTCTGGTACACACACAAGCTTCAGGCGTTCATAGGCGAGTTCGGCAAGCCCGCGTGCGTGGGCTGCGGAAGGTGCGTCTCGACGTGCCCCGTTGACATCAACGTGGCGACCGTCTCCAAGGCGCTCAAGGAACAGGAGGTGGGCAAATGAAGAAGCTGTGCGTGGTCCTGGACGAGAGAGAGGTCCAGGACAACCCGTTCCAGCCTGACATGTGGAGGATCGTGCGGAGGTACCCGCTCACGAGCGACGTCAACTTCTACCAGGCGAGGCCGGTGGACGTGGACGAGGCGCTCAAGATGAACTACCTGCCAGGGCAGTTCATCATGCTGTCGATACCGGGAGAGGGCGAGGCGCCGTTCTGCATATCGTCGACGCCGTCGAGGCCCGGGCTGCTGGAGTTCTGCATCAGGAAGATGGGGACCCTGACGAGCTCGTTGTTCGACCTCAAGGAGAACCAGACGGTCGGCATCAGGGGCCCGTACGGGAACAGCTTCCCGATCGACAAGATGGAGGGCAAGGACATCATGATAGTCGCGGGCGGCATGGGAGTCGCGCCGCTGAGGTCCCTCCTCCTGTACATCCTGGACAACAGGGACAGGTTCGGGAAGGTCACATACCTCCACGGGGCGAAGAACCCCGGCGAGATGCTGTTCAGGGAGGAGTTCTTCCAGCTCAAGGAGCGGGACGACCTGAACTGCCTCCTGACCGTGGACAAGGACGACACCGGCAAGTGGACAGAGAGGACCGGGCTCATAACGACGCTCTTCAAGGAGCTGGGCCCGATAGACTCGAAGAACACCTACGCGGCCGTGTGCGGCCCACCGGTCATGTACAAGTTCGTCATGGAGAACCTGGTGAAGCTCGGGATACCGAAGCACCAGATACTGATGACGCTCGAGAGGAGGATGAAGTGCGGCGTCGGCAAGTGCGGACACTGCGCGATAGAGTACCTGTACACATGCATAGACGGGCCTGTGTTCACCTACTGGGACGTGCTCCACATGAAGGAGCTCATAGGGAGGGGTGTCAGTGACAAAGTCATCGCCTAAGATCGGAGTGTACGGCTTCACGGGCTGCGCGGGCGACCAGCTCATGATCCTCAACTGCGAGGACCAGCTCGTGGACCTGTTCGGCGCCACGGAGATACGCTCGTTCGTGATGGCGAAGAGCGACAACCACGAGGGCGAGCTGGACGTAGCGCTCGTCGAGGGCTCGATCTCCACGGAGGAGCAGCTGAAGCACCTGAAGGAGATCAGGGAGCGCTCGAAGATACTCATAGCCATCGGGACATGCGCCTGCTGGGGAGGCCCTCAGGCAATGAAGTTCGGGGACGGCAAGTACGAGGACCGGTACAAGAAGGTCTACGGGAACGCGAAGGTCACGATATCGAAGGCCTTCGAGGCCCAGCCCCTGGACGCGTTCGTCAAGGTGGACATGAAGATACCTGGTTGTCCCATCGACAAGCAGGAGTTCCTCAAGTCGGTATCGAAGCTCGTCGCGGGGAAGCACCCGTACCTGCTCAAGTCCCCCGTGTGCCTCGAGTGCAAGTGGAAGGAGAACAGGTGCATACTCCTGGACGGCAAGTTCTGCGCTGGCCCGCTGACCAAGGGCGGCTGCGGGGCCGTGTGTCCGTCCCACAACCTGCCGTGCGTGGGCTGCTGGGGACCGACGGACGACCTCAACGTGAGCGCGGAGTACAACCTGCTCAAGGAGAAGGGGTACGACCCTGAGGAGATCATAACCAAGATACGCAAGTTCGGGGGCTCGGGCGTGGTCGAGCTCGTGAAGGACCTCGAGAAGAAGGGGGCGAAGAAATGAAGGAGCTCAACGTGCCGGCCTTGGCAAGGGTCGAAGGCGACGGCGGGATAACGGTCACGCTGGACGGCAAGAAGGTCAAGAGCGTCACGCTGGACATACACGAGGGGCCGAGGCTCATAGAGCAACTCGTCAAGGGCATGAAGCCCGAGGACGACGTCAACGTGGTCCCGAGGATATGCGCCATATGCACACTGTCGCACAAGTTCGCGGCCATCAGGGGCATGGAGAAGGCGCTGGCCATCACGCCCCCGGAGAAGGCGGACCTGACGCGCGAGCTGATGATGCTCGGCGAGAACATAGAGAGCAACTCGCTCCACACCATGCTGCTGGCGCTGCCAGACTTCCTGGGATACCCGTCCGCGGTCGCGATGCTGAACGACTACACGGACGATGTCAAGAGGGCCCTGAAGCTCAAGAAGTTCGGCAACCACGTCATGGAGGTCACGAGCGGCAGGATTGTCCACGGCGAGAACCCCATCATCGGTGGGTTCGGGAAGTACCCGAGCAAGAAGATGCTCGAGGAGATCAAGGCGAAGGCGCACGAGATGGTCCCGGACGCGGCCAGGGTGGTCGAGCTCTTCGCGTCCCTGGAGATACCCAAGTACGCGGATGTGGACACCGACAAGGTCTTCATGTCCGTGGACGCCCCGAAGAAGAAGTTCCACCTGTACGGCGATGACATCCTCATCTCGACCGGCAAGGACTTCCCCGCGGACGAGTACAAGAAGTTCACGAACGAGAGGGTGGTCCCTCACTCGTTCGCCAAGAGGTCGAAGTACAACGACAAGACATTCATGGTCGGGGCGAACGCGCGTCTGATCAACATGGGCAAGCGCCTGGACGGCCAGGCGGCGGACATGTTCAAGGAACACTTCGACAAGCGGTGGCTCAGGAACCCCTTGTACAACAACCTCGCGCAGGCGATCGAGATCGTCTGGGCGATGGAGAGCCTGCCGGACGCGTGCGACAAGGTGGCGTCCATGGACGACCCGCCGACCGAGCAGCCGACTAGGACGACTGGCTCTGGCACAGGCGCGGTCGAGGCTCCCAGGGGTACGCTGTACCACCACTACGAGCTCAAGGACGGCCTGGTGGATGTCGCGGACATCATCACACCGACGGCCCAGAACCTGGACGACATCGAGATGCACATGAAGCTCGTAGCCGAGAGGATGCTGGCCGAAGGGAAGAAGGACGACGAGGTCCGTCTAGGCCTCGAGATGATCGCGAGGGCATACGACCCATGCATAAGCTGCGCCACGCACCTGGTGACCCTGAAGAGGTTCTGAAAGCGGCCCTCGAAGGCGTCGCCGGCCCAGGGCCGGTCTACGTCCTCGGGCTTGGCTACGCCGACAAGGCGGACGACGGCGCGGGCGTGCTCGTGGCAGAGACCCTGAAGAAACTCTTTCCCAACCATTCATTTTCCGAGCATGACGGCGTCGAGGGGACTGTGCTCGACATCTCAGAGAAGGACGGCCCTGGCACGGTGTTCTTCGTGGACGCGACGGACATCAAGGGGGCCCCTGGGACGATCCTGGTCGTCCCGAGGGAGGACATCAAGGAGACCGAGATCTCGACCCACAGGGTCCCTGTCGCGCTCATGGCGTCCGTCCTCGGACGCGAGGGGAAGGGGACCGCGGTGGTCTGCGTCCAGACCAGATCGCTCGAGTTCAGGGGGGACCTGTCCTCCGAGGTCTCATCCGCGGTCGACCTCCTCGTGCGAGTGTTCGGCGACATCATGAGCGGACGGCCCGGCTGAGGCGCCCACAGGTCGCCGGGAAACCTTTATGTTGGGCTATCCCATACTCAGGTTCCCGTGAGACATACATGAAGGTTATTCTCGTCTCCGGAGGGGTTTTGTCAGGCCTCGGCAAGGGCATCACCGCATCCTCGATAGGTTGCGTGCTCCGGGCCAGGGGCGTCAAGGTCACCGCGATGAAGATCGACCCGTACCTGAACTTCGACGCGGGCACCCTGAACCCGTTCGAGCATGGCGAGGTGTTCGTGCTGGACGACGGAGGCGAGGCCGACCTGGACCTGGGCAACTATGAGAGGTTCCTGGACGCGCACCTGACCAGCGACCACGTCATGACCACGGGCAAGGTCTATGGGAGCGTCATCGAGAAGGAGCGCGAAGGACACTTCCTGGGCAAGACCGTTCAGATCATACCGCACATCACGAACGAGATCAAATCGATGATATCTAACGTCGGCATCAAGTCCGGCGTCGAGGTCATCATAGTCGAGCTTGGTGGCACCGTGGGCGACATCGAGTCGATGCCGTTCCTGGAGGCCGCGAGGCAGATGCACTCCGAGATGGGCGACCAGAACGTCATATTCGTGCACACGACCCTTGTGCCAGCCCTCGGGGCGCTCAAGGAGCAGAAGACGAAGCCAACACAGCACTCTGTGAGGGAGCTGAGGTCGATAGGCATCCAGCCGGATGTCATAGTGGCCAGGTCCGAACGGCCCCTCGACGACGGCGCGAGGAGGAAGATCGCGCTCTTCTGCGACGTGCCGCTCGAAGCGGTCATAAGCGCCCCGGACGCGAAGTCCATCTACCAGGTCCCGATCTTCCTCGAGGAACAGGGGCTGACGGACTACCTCCTCGCGAGGATGGGCATGGGGAACCCGAAGAACGGGCTCACGGAGTGGAAGGGCTTCCTCAACAAGGTCATGGAACCCAAGCACAACGTCAAGATCCTTCTCGTCGGCAAGTACATGGACCAGCGTGACTCGTACATGAGCCACTACGAGGCTTTGACGCACGCGGGAGCCGAGCTCGACACGCGCGTCGACTTCCTCAGGGTCGAGGCCGAGGACATCCACAAGGAGGAATGCAGGTGCATGCTCGAGGAGGCCGACGGGATCCTAATCCCTGGCGGCTTCGGCTCGAGGGGCGTCGAGGGCAAGATCGAGGCGGCGAAGTATGCCCGCGAGAACAAGGTGCCTTTCCTGGGCGTCTGCCTGGGATTCCAGCTCGCCACGGTCGAGTTCGCGAGGAATGTGCTCCAGATGCACGACGCGAACAGCACGGAGTTCGACCCGCACACGTCCCATGCGGTCATAGACCTGCTCCCTGAGCAGAAGAACGTGACGAAGATGGGCGGTTCGATGAGGCTAGGCGCGCAGCAGGTCCTGATAGAGAAGGGCTCGAAGGCCGAGGAACTGTACCACGGCCTCGACATCATGGAGCGGCACAGGCACAGATACGAGGTCAACCCGCACTACATCGACCGTCTCCAGGAGAAGGGGCTGAAGTACACTGGCAGGTCCCCGGACGGCAAGAAGATGGAGATACTGGAGCTCGACGACCATCCGTTCTATGTCGGATCCCAGTTCCACCCCGAGTTCAAGTCCAGGCCCCAGAAGCCAGCCCCGATGCACTACGGA
>JBFYNF010000139.1:0-3712 GCA_041304525.1 Thermoplasmata archaeon
CAGGACTCTTCGTCGTGGTCATCGCGATGCGTGTGGGTGCCAGTTTCTATCACCCGATAGGTGTGTCGTGGATTACCCGACAATATCAAGGGCCCTATCTGGACACCGCCCTGGGAATCCAAAGCGGCGTGGGAAACCTCGGCGTCATCCTCGCCCTGGGCTCGTCGGGATTCCTCGGAGAACTCTTCGGCTGGAAGGTTCCCTGTATCGCATGGGCATTCATGAACATCCTCGCCGTCGTCCTCGGCCTCAGCTTTACCAAAGGGCACGAACCAGCCTCACACGCAAGAATGAAGACCGGCAGCGAATCGACATCCGCGACCTTCAGGAAGATTCTGCCAATCGCGTTCCCAATAGCCGCTGGTGGAGCATTCTATCAAGTCACGACATACTTTGGTCCCATAAACCTCACGCAGATGCACGGATGGAGCGCCGGAGATGCGGACCTCATGTTCGCGGTCTGGATCGGGATTGGCACCCTGACGTCGTACTTCTTCGGAAGAGTGAGCGAACGGTTCGGGCGCACAAGTCTGCTGAAATACGGTTATGTGATTGGATGCGGCGCAGCTTTCCTGCTGGCATTCATATCCGCATGGTACCTGATCCTGCCCACGCTCATTGTCTTTGGAGCGGTTTTCTTCCTGACATATCCTGCTCTCTTTGGAGTAGCGTCGGCCGCCACAGACGTGTCTGAGCGAGGGACCGCCTTCGGACTGCTGTTCGGATTCCAGCTAGGTGGCGGAGCAGTCGTCGTTGCCATATGCGGTATGGTGTCGGACATCTTCGACGATCCTTCATACTCCTTTATCATCATGGGCATCCTCGGTGCGGCGTCCGTACTCTCACTCATCGGGTTGAGAAACGGCGGGATGTCGCGAGTCTGACTGGTTCACTCCAGCCGTCCTCTCTTCACTGTGATTATCTGAGCTGGCTGAACATCTGCAGCATAAGGTAACCCTGCTTCTCCATGTTCAAACTCAGAAACCATAAGGCCGAACCCGGTCCTGTCACGCCTCATCTTCACCCACAAGACGAACATCGCGATTCCCACTGCAATGACGCCCGTCAAGTAGACCATGTCGAACACGTTCGCACCGCCGATACTCAGAATCCCAGATTCCCCTTCAGGTGCGTCGAAGGAGAGCATCTCTCCGAGTCTGAAGACGTCCGCACCTATCAGTGTCCCGAGAACACCTGAGACATATGCCAGACGGGCTGCCTTGCGGACATCCATCCAGAACACCGACAATGAGAACAATCCAGCTGCAAGAGCTGGCGCTAGTGCGAGAGGCATATCCGCAACGATGCCGACACCCTCCTCGGCCCTGGTGACCGTGTACGTGATGTACGCAACCACCGTCACGCCCAGCAGAGACTCACCGATGTCAATCCGCCTCTTAAGCAGGAAGTTCGCGCATATGATCAAAGGGATTATCGCGCCTCCAACGCTCAGACCGACCCACCACCCGTCGTACGGGAACACCGGTATCGTGAACCATCCGAGGAACAGCGTGCCCACCAGGATGGCTGAAGCCTCTGATTCGGTGAACCCCAAGGTCACCAGCACCTTGCGGATGGACGCGACATACAGGTAGATGAAAAGAAGGACCGAGCCCAATATTCCAATCATCCACGCGTAATCCGAGAATCCCGCCATTTCAGTCCTATAATCGACGGCAACTGTTAAAACTCTATGCCAAGTGTTATGCGTGAACGCTCACCACCGTGGCTCTAATGGACGGTGGGCCATCGTGCAACAGGACATCCGCAACCATGCTGGATTGTTGGTCGTGACGAGTATCATCAAAAAGCCATATATCCGTGGACTGCATCAGTCCTGACATTAGATGCCTGTGATGGGACATGGCTGACGCGTATTCGTTTGCGTACATTGCACTCGCCGCAATCGGCATCATCGTGCTCAATCAAGGAGCCAAGTTCATCACTGACAACGCAGTGGCCGTGTCTAGGAACTTCGGCATAAGCAGGTTCGTCGTCGGGATGCTCATAGTGTCGACCCTGGCTGCGATGCCGGAGGTCCTCGTGTCAGTCCTCGCGCTCAAGGAAGGGGCCGAACAGATCGCACTCGGGAATGGTCTGGCGTCCAGTGTGGTCACGATTGCATTCGTGATAGGCCTGACGGCCATAATCGTCCCACTCAAGGTCACGCGCGAGATAATCATGCGGGACGCGGTCTTCCTCATGACGGTGACCATCGTCGCATCCGTCCTCCTCCTCGACGGACACTTGGCATTCCTCGAGGGTATCGCACTGATGATATTGTTCGTACCCTACACAATGAACCTTCTGCTTGTCGAGCGGTCTTCGAACAAGAAGGAGGTCGAGGAGAGCATCGAAGATGCGAAGATACAGTTGGAGTTGATGGGCAGCATCTTCGGCAAGAAGATCGAGATACGCGCGGGTCCACAGTGGCTCTTGTTCGGGATACTGTGGACGGTCATGGGCGCGGAGTTCGTTGTCAGGAGCATCATGAAGATGACGGACGATTTCAGCCTCGACCCGTGGCTAGTGGGAATAACGATTGCGGCTCTTGGCACGACGCTGCCCGACATCGCGGCGTCCTATCACGCTGCCCGCAGGGGCTTCGGGGACCTCGCCCTCGGCGAGGGCATCGGCGCGAACATCGTGACCGTCCTGCTGACACTTGGACTCATGGGCATAATAAGGCCAATGGATTTCGACATATCCAGCGTCCTGCCACTAATCATCGTCCTGAACCTGTCGACGCTGCTCGTCCTGGTCTTCATGACAAGGTCCATGAAGATATCCCAGTTAGGTGGCATCGTGCTGATGAGCACCTACTTCGGCATGGTGCTATCCGTTGTGATGCTGACCATCTTATGACACAGCATTCAGCTTATGTACTGATTACTCAGTTACCGATGACGCTGGTTGGCGGTCAGTATGACGAAGCAACTGATCACGGGACTTGAAGATGGAGAGGCGGCGGGATACGTACTTCTCTGCGGAGAGCCGGAGAGGGTTCCTAAGATAGCATCCACACTGCATGACTCCAGGGAGGTCAGGCAAGTCAGGGAGTACACGGTGCACGAAGGCACGTTGGATGGCACAAGGATCACGGTGGCGTCCACAGGGATTGGAGGTCCGTCAGCGGCCATACTCATCGAGGAACTCACGAACCTGGGCGCTCACACGTTCATCAGGATAGGCACGAGCGGCGGGATCGCCGACGGTCTCGAGAAAGGGGACTTCGTAATCGCCTCTGGAGCAATACGTGCGGACGGCACGAGCAGGAGCTACGCATGGCCTGAGTTCCCCGCACTGGCACACCACGAGGTCACCATGGCACTGGTCGACAGCGCCGTCAGGTCGGACATGAGGTTCGATGTCGGCGTATGCTTCTCAGTCGACGGGTTCTATAGCGAGAACAAGGTGATTCGGAACGACAGGGTCTCGCCTATGTCGCAGTCAGGTTACATGCCATCATTCATGACTGACCGGCTGGCTGATGTGAAGGCGATGGGGGTCAAGAACATCGAGATGGAGAATGGAACGATCTTCACACTCAGCACGCTCATGGGACTCCGAGCCGGGGCCATATGCACCGTATCGGACGTTGTCCCGTGGCACCCGACCGAGAAGATGCTCGACTTCGAGCAGAACATGCTCGACTGCATCAAGGTCGGAGTGGACGGCATGCGCACGCTCATCTCATGGGACAAGTTGAAGA